>SVLZ01000001.1 GCA_015067665.1 Oscillospiraceae bacterium
GCGTTATCCGCAGACCATGTATAAGTGGTGTTATACTTGTGGCCAAGTGCAGGGATCTCTTTCTGTGCCTCTATAATATGACCGCACTTTGCGCACTTCTTACCCGCAGTAAGTCCTGTCTCTGTACAAGTTGCTGACTTGCCGGGGATTTCTTCCTCTGTGTGCTCTGTGCAAAGGTCTGCTTTGCATACATCGCACTCGTAGTTGCCGTCATCATCCTTGTGTCCCGTTTGCGGATCGATCTGCTGCGCTACAAGCACTTCACCGCACACTTCACAGTGCTTGCCTTCTGTCAAGCCGTCGGTGGTGCAGTCGGGTGCAACTGCTGCGTCCGTAACTTCTTTGTGGCCCTTAGCAGGATCCTTCTGCTGCGCTACGAGCACTTCACCGCACACTTCGCAGTGCTTGCCTTCTGTCAAACCGTCGGTGGTGCAGTCGGGAGCAACCGCTGCGTCAATGACCTCTGCGTGAGGAAGCTTTTCGCTTGTCTTTCCCTCTCTGCTGAGCTCTTCGCCACACTTGGCGCACTTGACAACGCTGTCATAGGTGCCTTCCTTCGTGCAGGTAGCTGCCACCACATTTTCCTTAACTGCTTCTGCAGGGGTGTGCTTTTCACAAATATTTATCTTGCAAACATCACACTTGTAGTCGCCGTTTTTGTCCTTGTGACCGTTTGCAGGGATCATCTCCTGTGCCACAAGAACCTCGCCACATACCGTGCATTTCTTGCCCTCTGTCAAACCGGTATCTGTGCAGGTTGCTTCCTTACCGGCTAAGATTTCCTCTGTGTGGTGGAGCTTTTCGATGGGTTCCTGTGCAACGAGGATCTCGCCGCACACCGAGCATTTCTTACCTGCGGTAAGGCCTTCCTCGGAGCAGCTTGCAGGTTTTTCTGCCACCTCTTCCTCTGCGTGACCCAAAGGCTCGCCCTCAGTCGCCTTGCAGATCTCACAGGTCTTTGCTGTTGTGCAGGTCGCGGGCTTCCAGGAGTGCTCACACTCTTGTGCGCAACCGGCAAAAAGCATTCCCAATGCCAGAATTGCGATTGCTAACAATAACAGATTTTTGGTTTTCATATGTTTTGCCCCTTTCGTTTCCTATTCGAAATCTGTGTTTAACAACATTACAAAACAATATTATTTCCTTAGTCAAGAAGCCGTTTTCTATGAAACGCTCTTAACTCCGCTCCTTTACTGGCCGATCAGCTCGTTGATCCCAAAATAGGATTCCAGATTCTCTTCCGGGCTGTCGACACCAGCGTTTTTGATTAAGTAATTGTCAATACTGCTTTTGCCGTTGTCTGCAGCAGAAACATTATTGTAATTAAAGCACAGCTTGATTGCTGCAGGATCTTCCACGCCCAAGTCTGCGTAGCTGATATAGAGCTCCAACACCATACCATTGGACTGACCGCCGTTTACCACGCCGTCGGTTGTAACATGGTATGCGTAATCAGATATCTTTTTGGTATATACCAGGTTGTTGTACTCCAATGTGACATCGCTGCTGCTTAGCCCGATGCCGGTATTATAAACTCTCAACAGATTTGCCGCGCTCAAGCAGATCGTTTTTCTTTCTTCTGCAGTAGAATCGGTAACATAAACGATGAAATCATCGTTATTGCCCTTTTGACCCATATCGCCGCGCTTCCAGTCTTCTCCATCGGTCCAAAGCTCGCCATCGAAGATATTAGCCGCGATATAAAGGCCGTTTTCCCCTTTAAGCACATATACTTCACCCAAGTCACCGGGCAAAAGGTTTTTCTTAGCAGAAGAATACTCGTTCAGTTTTCCGTCAATAAATGCCACGCTGTTGCTGACGTGGATGGGAAGGGTGAATTCCTTCACTCCCTCACCGGTTTTGACCTTGAACTTCACATCCTGCGGCCCTAACTTATTGCAGTCATAGGCCGTATACTCTTCTACCTTCACATAGCCGCTGTAGTAATTGGTAAAGCTCGCCTTCACATACCGGGGCAGTTCGACTTGCACACCGTAGGGCACATAGACGGTTTCCTCATCGATGCTTTCAATAACTCTCGTATCGTTGTAGGAGAGGATCTCCGCTGCGATTCTGTTGCCCAGAACATTGTTGCTTTCTGCTCCAAAGTGCCAAGGTTCAAAAGTGTTGGTCTGTAAATCGCTTGTCTTGATCAAAGAAACATTTCCAAGCTTACTTGCGACCCGTGCCTGGATCGCTCTGAGCTCGTTGGAATACTTAGCACTGTTCGTTAGCGCTTCCGTAATAATAACGGGAAGGTTTTTATTATTGCAGTAGTCTCTGAAATCATTAATAAAGTAAGTCAGCGCTTTTTCATAGACCTGCATATTCTCGTCGAATTTGGCATCCTGCTCACCGTGAACAAATGCCATACCGTCGATCACGACCTCATAGCCAAGCTCGTGCAGCTCAGCAGTTGCTTTTTCGATCAGCTGGTACAGATTGTTTGTCAGTGGACCGGTCTGGGTTCCACCGTCCATTTCACTGACTTGATCCAAATTCAAATACTCAGACAATTCGCTGTCATTCACTGCCGAGGCAGAATACCAATGGTCGGTAAATGTAGAACCGGCAGCAGTGTACTTAATAATGACGGACTTGTATTCCGCATCATACTTGGGGTATCTCGATGCCAATGTCTGTCCCATACCCAGTTCCGGACCAAACTCAGAAGGAAAATCGCCGTAACCGGGTTCCAAAATATCAATGTTAAGGGAATCATCAATACCGGGGATGTTGTCTAACGCTGCCATCGGCAAACCGTCTGCCAAAATATCTACATCCACATTGGCTTCTTTATCCTCATCGCTCAGGTCGCCCACCAGCGCTTTTCCGCGTGCACCGGATTGACCGGCCAAAATGACCAGGTGTACTTTATTATCCTCCTGAGGTGCAGGATCGTTGCGTCCGCAAGCAGTAAATGCCAGAAGCAAAAGACAGCACAGCAAAATGGATACTACTTTTTTCATAACAACCTCCTTATTTCGCCAGGACGACAATTTCATTCAGCGAAGCAGCGTTCTCTGTTTTGACGCAAATAACCACATGATCCGCATAAATGGTGTTTAAGAATTCAACGGTAAAGGCACTGCTGGGAAACACAAACTCCTCGCCCTCGTTGATATACCGATCATAACAGAACTGGGAATATGGAATCACATTTCCGTTGCCGAAATCAATGTATTCAATTTCTGTCAGAAGCTTGTCATAATACGCGCTGTTATAAATTGCGATACCGCCGACTTCATATTCCTGATCAAACTGCAGCTCAATAAACGAATAACCTGTACCTAAGGAAACTTCCTTTTCTGCCTCTCCTGCGAGGTTATAGCAATCCACGATGTACTTATCATGAATTGCCTTATCGTTTTTCACATTCTGTGATTTCACTTCCGCCAAAGGTGCTATATTTTTATAGCCGCTGATTTCCTCAGGCAGAGGCTGCACAGAATAGGTCGGGCCATTGCAGAAGGGTACGCCGTTTTCATCAAAATGAAGATAGTCGAACGCAAAATAGCGCTTTGTATATCTGGAATCACTGTCCCGATTCTGATGTGCGTGATAACCGATCATATACTGATCGCCAACACGGAAGAAACAATGGTGACCTGTGCCTGAAGCAAAGCCGGCCCATTGCTTGTACACTGTGGAATCAGCCATTTTTGTGCCGGGATACCCCAGCAGCAAATTGGTCCAAAGGCCATTGGCAGTATAGGGTTTCTCAAAAATGCCAAGAGGCGCGTCGGACACTGCATAGCACACATTATAGTACTTGTTCCAGCAGCCATTTACCGAGTAAGTCAAATAATACTTACCGCCCGATTTGATGATATAAGGTGCCTCAACAATAGGCAATCCATCTCTGAACATTTCCCATGTCAGGGGCTTAAGGATCGAATTGTTCGAGTTCAGCGCACCGGGCTCAACAAGCTTTGTATACGTCGACCAGTCGGCCTCAAAGGGACTCTTCATCTTGACACCAACGATATGCTGGTTTTCATTACAGGCCACGCTGTAGTACATATACATCTGCCCGTCGTCATCGACGAATATAGAAATATCAAGAACATCGAAATTCTTATTCTTATCCAAGAAGATCGGTTCTGTCAAGCCGTTGATCTTTCCTCTTTGCAGAGGTTTGTACGGTCCCAAAGGATTGTCTGCCACAACAACGCTGTTCCGGCGGATTCCGGTATCGTCCTTGGCACTGTAATACATATAGTAGATACCGTCAAAGCAGTATAGCTCCGGCGCATAAATAGCTGCTTCGGCTGCTTCCCAGCCCTCGTATTGGGCAGGATCGTAAACTGCCAGGTGTCTTTCGTAATTGACAAAATCCTCCGTTGAGTAGCAATCGATCACATTGCCATCCCGATCGCTGGTGCCCACGATGTAATATACACCGTCCTCTACAAACACATGGGGGTCAGGCAGAGGAACATCCTTAAGGTCATTGACATACCACATCGTATTGTCATATGCCAGCATTTCACCGTCATAGGTAGTGGTATGATCAATATAATCAACCCCTTCCGACAGGTTTGTTGACACGCTCTTGGGATATTTCCCGCTGTCACATGCCGGCAGACTGGTAATAAGGATAAAAATAATTATTAAAACTGCTATTATTCTTTGCATAAATAAATCTCCAAACCTACTTTGGATCGTCAAATCCGATCGCCGCAGCTTTCGTCAAAAATCAGGATCGCATCCTTGTTCATGGCCAGTTCCACCTCAGTATGAGGCTTAATCAATACATTTGTGGAAATTTTAGCGATCATATTTGTATCCGCAAACTCGGAATGAACCAAAAGCTCGCTGCCTAAAAGCTCAACAATATTTGCGTTAACGGCAAACTTTTCTGTCTTGTTGCCTTCAAACTCCGCATTCAAAACAATGTCTTCCGGTCTGATGCCAACACGAATGGGATGCTTGTCCTGCAGCGCATTCTCACATTTGCCAAGGAGATTGACCGCAACCTCATAAAGGTTATTAACAAACTGAATATCCGTAGAATTCAGATTCACATGGGTGCTGACCTTCTTCTTGCTCTTCTTGGGCTTTTGATAATACAGCGTATCGTCAATGATTACTTCCTCCTTGCTGAATACCTGCGCATTATGCAGCATTCCGATATCCGCAGAAGGGATCTTTTCAAAGGACAGCAGCGGCTCACGGATCTTGAGCAGCCACTTTTTATCCGCCTTAACCTGACCGTTATTCTCCTGTTTGCAGGCCTTGATCAGACCGCAGATCGTCTCTCCGCATTCCATACCCGCAGTAATTTTTACGATCTCATCAAGGGCTTTTTCCAAAGAAGCTTCCTTTGCCTGCGCATCGATCGCAAAGAGCTGCTTGTCCAGTACCTTCAGTGCGTGCATTTTCCTGAAATCATCGGTATCAAGCATTCTCTTCAGTTCCTGAATCTTTGCTTCATAGTAGCTGTTGTGCCGCTGAATATATTCTTGGGACAAGGCTACCTGATATCCGTTTTTGAAGATAAGCTTTCCGTTATCGTATTCCGCATCGAAAATATTCATTGCGGGAGAACCGATAAATGTAGCAACAAAGATGTTTTTCGGATTGCAGTAAATTTCCTTGGGCGTGCCGATCTGCTGTACCCAACCCTTGCTCATAACGACGATCTTTGTTGCCATTGTCATCGCTTCCGTTTGGTCGTGGGTAACATAGATCGTTGTAGCGCCGATCTGCTCGTGGATTCTGACGATCTCACTGCGCATCTGCACTCTCAACTTCGCATCCAGGTTAGAAAGCGGTTCGTCCATCAGGAACAGTTTGGCGTTTCTGACGATTGCACGACCCAGTGCTACACGCTGCATTTGTCCGCCGGACAGTTCTTTCGGTCTTCTGTCCAAGTACGGACCCAAATCCAAAATCTCCGCAGCCTCAAACACTCTGGTCCGAATTTCCTCATCGCTCATTTTGACATAATGGTACTGAATTTCACCGTCCTTCAGCAGACGGTATTCTTCATCCATTTCATATCCGGAAGCTTTTATTTTGGCAAATTCTTTTTCAATATTTGCTTTTGCCTCATTTTTGATCGTCTCCGGTGCGGAAAGCTTTGCCTTGCACAGAATTTTTGCTGCGCCATCGCTGATTTTGAGCCGCGTTGCAACATACTGCGCAGTTGTGCTGTAATTCAGCGTTTTATCCTTAGCGCCACTGAGCGCCTGCGTCAGTGCTTCTGCTCTGCTCTCTACAACTTCGACTGCCTGCTTCCACGCCTTGATCGCAGTTGCTTCCATAGGTCTTTTATACTTACGGGCACGGAGAGGGAATGCAATATTATCAAACACCGTCATTTGCGGATACAGCGCATAGTTCTGGAATACCATAGAGATATCCCGGTCCTTGCTGCTTGTATAATTTGATAAAACATTGTCAATGTACAAATATCCGCTGGTAATATCCTCCAAGCCTGCAATCATACGCAGCGTGGTAGACTTACCGCAGCCGGAGGGACCAACCAAAACGATAAACTCGTTTTCGGATATATCCATATTAAAATCATATACCGCCTGGACACCGTTGGGATAAATCTTATTGACATCCTTTAAGGATACAAAAGCACGCACATCACTGTTGGTGATCTTGTATCCACTATTCTTTAGCATCTTTTTTGCTTCCTTAACGGGCTTTTCCAAGCTGCCGTCAATTGGCTTATTATCTGTGTGAGCCATTTGATCCACTCCTCATCATCCTTTAATTCCGCTGCTGGACATACCTTCAATGATCTTATCCTGGGCGATGATATACATTACAAGCACCGGCAGCAAGCAGATCACACCGCCTGCCAACGCCGAACCAATCAAATTGCTGGTTTTGGAGTTGTTGATAATGTACGCCATACCGACCTGTAGGGTCCAAAGATCATTATCCTTTGCGCCGTATAGCATTTGGGGCCAAATCAAATCGTTCCAACCGCCCATAAATCCGAACAGACCTTGTACGAACAAAACGGTCTTTCCCAGCGGCAGCACGATCTTATAGAAGATTTTCAAATTGCTATACCCATCCATTTTTGCCGATTCAATCAAGTCCTTCGGTATAGATTCAAAGAAGGTTTTGATCAAATACATTCCGTACACACCGCCCAAGCCTGGTATGATCAGCGCCAAAAGAGACCTGTTAAGTCCCATGGAATATACCATAGATTGGTTGCCGACCGCTGTGGCAGCGCCGGGAATGATCATAGATGCTACGATAACCGCAAACAGCGTATTGCGGTGCTTGAAGTCAATAAAAGTGAAGGCATATGCCGCCAGAGAAGCTACCAATAAGTACAGTCCGGTTCCGCCGAGGGCACTGAAACAGCTGTTTAGGAACCATCTTCCAATTTTGTAATCCTGAACTGTATTGACCTGGCCGATTCCTTCAGGCAGTTTTCCCATCAGCAGCATTTCATAATTCTCCATTGTATAGCCGCTATGGGGATAAAACAGCTCCTTGGGATACAGCATCGTATCGGAGTAGCCTCTGAGGGATCCGAAGAACATAATGATGAACGGAGACAGCCAAACAACGCAAAACAGCAGCAAAAATACAAATGCTACGATCTTGCCGGTCTTTACTTTTCTTTTTCCTTGAAACTGTTTTTGCTTCCGGAAACCGATATACTGTTCTAATGTTATCTGATTGCGTGCCATTTGTTATACGCCTCCGTGATCTTCGTGCCCGTCTTCTTCTCTCGGGTAATGTACATTTGAATACCCGAAATAATACCGGCGAAAAGTGCAAATACCAAGCTTGCTGCGGCGCCAAGACCGTACAAGCTGGATTTGAACTGCAAATTATTTGCCACGATATCCTGAATGAAGTACATAAGTGTAGAGGTCTGTCCACCTGCCGGCATACTTGCGATCGCCGCAATAGACGGGCCGCCACCTGCCAAAACATAGTTTTGACCGTAAAGACCTAAGTAGCCCAGTATTGTTGTAAACAGGCACAAAACCAACTGCGGCTTAATTCCCGGAATGGTAACATTCAGGACCTTTCGCCAAGATGAGCAGCCGTCCATATCTGCAGCTTCGTAAAGGTGCTTCGGCACATTCTGAAGTCCTGCGCTGAGGATAATGAAGTTGCCTCCCCAGCCTCCCCATAAGCACATAAAGAAAATGGGGATCCAGGCATAGGAAATGACGACCTCCTGCCCGAATAGGTTAAAGGTAAACCAGGTATCTATAAACCACATAATGTCAATACCGAAAAACTCTGCCAACAGGCCGTTTTGTGACTTCGACATAAACAGCAGTGTAAAAATAGTACCTGCAGCTGTCAGAGGAACGATAGAAGGCATATAAATAAGCGCTCTGAACAGCTTAAATCCGGGGGGCTTCAAATTAACGAGGATCGCCAATCCCAAAGGCAGCAATATTGCAATCGGGACCATGATCACCGAAAACATAATCGTATGCACAAAGGACAGCCAAAAACTATTGAAAATGCCGGGCATAAATGACTTATCGAAAATCATCTTGAACCACGCAAAGGAATTGAATGTTTCAACACCCGGCTTTCCGTACTGAAAACTGGTTAAAGAAATATAGATTCCGTAAAACAGTGGCAACACGAAAAAGACAATAAATGCTAATAAATATGGCAATAAGAATATGGCAGTGACTCCATATTTTTTCGCCGATCCGATTCGTCTGGATCGTTGCTTCGCATATTCTTCCAAAACAATCGTCTTTTCCATAAATCTTTCCTTACTTAATTCCTAAATTCAGCAAGTTCAGTGCTTCCTGTGTAGAAGCAGCAATATCTGCCAGTGTTTTCTTTGCAGCGTCTACCGTACATCCGTCTACAGACAGGAGCTGCGCGCTTACATTGCCGACCGCGGTTGTCAAACCGGAAATCAGCGTTGTGGCAAACTTAGAGCTTTCCAGCGCAATGATCTCTTCGGGATCGCCCATAGCCTGAAGGGTGATGCTGTTTTCTTCCACAGCCTTATAGGAGTCAGATTCATAAACGTTTTTCCATGCAGGAACGTGGCCGGACTTGCACCATGTAGTGAGGTTATATGCACCATCGTCATTCTGACCCTGGGTCAGCCACTGGGCAAAGATCAGTGCTGCAGCTGCTTTTTGCATGCTGGTGATCTTCTTCGTCAGGGTAATGACATGGCCGTTACCGTACCACTTGGAGGCAGATTCAGCGGGCGCGCCCTCTGCTGCCATATAGTAGGGACGGGCTACTGCATAGGGGTTCTGATATACAGGATCCTTTGCGTCTTCTGCAGTTACGCCCAGCTGGCCGGCAGTGGACAGCTGCTTATTGTTCCACCAAAGATCGTATGTATTGGCAACCATCCAGGGGCCTTCAGAGAACATAACGATCTGTCCGGTTGCAAATGCAGCTTCCTTGTTGCCTGCGTCGCCATAGAGTCTGGCGTTATAGCGATCTACCAGATCGGTAACATACTTGGTAAAGCCGGTATTCTGGTGGAAGGAAACCTTGCCGCTTGCATCAACGAGAGTACCGCCGTTTACATACAGCGCGGTCAGATTATCGCTTTCCTGAGAATGGAAGAAAGCAGGATAGAAGTTAGCGACAGTTGCCGCAGCAGCTGCATCCAGCTTGGAATTGCCCTTCTTCAGCTGATACCAGGAGTGATCCTGATCCAGGTTGATGTTTCTGACCCACAGCTCACCGGAGTCTGCCAGTTTTCTCAGGCCTTCGAGGAGCGTCTGATACTCTGCATAGGACTGGGGCACAAAACGGGTATTGTTGTCAAAGCCAAGACCGTTCTTCTTGATAATGTCCTGCCGGATCTGGGTCAAATAGCCGTGTGCGTCCACAGGAATGCCGTAATGCAGGCCTTCATAAAGGGTGGTCTTCTCAATATTGTCGTAAGCATTGGCAAAATCAATGCTTACGCCTGTCTTTTCGATCAGATCATCAACAGAATAGAAATATCCCTTAAGGGCGTATTCAATATTCTTCTCATTGTGCATAAAGCAAATTTCAGGGAAATTGCCGTAGTCGTTGGCATAGGTGCTGTCCAGCGCATTATAGTAATCATAGTGGCCGACAGAGGTCACCTTAATTTCGATCATACCTGCGTATTCCTTGTTAAATTCCTTAATCAGGTTAAGCAGGGTGTCCTGATCGGGCTGACCGATAACGCTCCACATATTCAGCTGAACGTTCTCCAAATACTCAGCAGCAAATTCACCGTTTTCGTCTCTGGGCAGGTCGTCGACCATAGTGTCGCCGCCCGGTGTCTGCGTATTGCCGCCACAGCCAACCAGGGCAAACACAAATGCAATCGCCATAATCAGGCTGATCATACGCGTTAATTTCATTTTGCAGTTTTTCATATATACCCGTCCTTTTCATTAATAGGATCTTCCGTGATTTGTTTCATCCCGTTCGCCTTCATCTATATGGTGAACATCTACCACAACATCACGAAAAATCAAATTCAACAAGCTTTGCCGTTTATATGTAAACAGGCTAAAAACATTTACAATTCCGCCGATCGCCATAACCGCCAATATCACAAGCGCCAACGAGATGTTAGACTGTGTATTTACCGGCACAAACATCGCCTCATATCCCCCGTTAAAGGGTGGAAAGAGATACAGAATAAAAGCGACCGGAATGGTGCCAAAGCAGGCAAGAACTGTTTTTACAAGCGGAACATACCACCTGCTCCCTTGTCCGTCCGTGCCAATTACGCCCAACCCAAAGATTTTATAACCAACCGTTTTCCCGTCTTTGAATACATATTTCGGTACCAGTAAGACGATTAAGCCGGAAATAAAAAGCGACAAGATCAAGGTGACATTCGTGTATCTTGCCTGGGCGCAAAAAGCTTCCTTATAATCGGCGTAGTGTGTAGAATAATAGGGCTCGCTTTGCAGAATCAATAATTCTGCTTCCTCCAACATATTTGCATACGCTTTGTAATATGCATCATAGTAGGTCGCTCCGGTTTGCCCAATGCTGTCCGATTCATTAATAAACAAATAGTGAAATAAATAGTACGCAACCTGTGTGTTTAATACCGGCATCTGGCAAAGGTCTTTATTAAATGTGAACATAAACGCAGCGTCATTGCCAAAGGCCTTCTTATAGATTTCAAACACATCGTCGCTTGCTTTGATCGTTATATCCGCGTCCTCTTTCAGATAGCGGGTATAGAAATAAGCAATGTTGTCATTTTCCAAGGAATGCGTGCCATTGATCGTCACATCGTGATCAGAATCGAATTTGAAATCAGGCTGCTGGTCATTTCCCAGGACTTCATAGGACAAGCATATCGCTCTGTATAAGTTTTTGAGCACCACCACATCTGTGGCAACTCTGCTCCCATCAACATACTCGACGATATGTGTTTTCTCTGTCAGCTGCGCATAATAAGTAATTTCATCGGCAACCGTTTCTTGGGCATCCTTATACATTCGGGTATTTTGTGTAACCTGAAAGAAACCCATAAACAGAAGCTCCGCCAGCAACGCAACCAAAACCATATCCGTTACCCAGCAAACAAAGCGTTTGCTGGGTCTTGCCGGAGATGACTTTCTTAGAATTTCTATGTTAGATTCAAGCATTGTTTACTTAGTCTTCCAAGAATTCGCAGTAAACAGGAGATTCAGGGATCTTCTTTGCAACTTCTGTTGCATCTTCAGTCGCCAGATAGTTAGAGAAGGTAACCTCACTGCTGAATTGATAGAAAGCAACATGGCTGGCCATAGGCTGGCCGTCTTCGTACAGAATATCCATCGAAGCGCTCAGCTGGAAGGAACCCATATAGGTGCCGTTCACATATACATGGAAGTTAGCGCCATCGCGGGCAACGCCCAGCTTAAAGGTCGTATCGAAGGTGATCTTGGTATCGCCGGTGTTCCAAGCATAGTCATGGTGCCGTGCCAGGGAATTGGTAATGCCCTCTTCCCATGCCCAGTGACCGCCCTGCGCAACTTCGCATACGCCGAACTCGTTCCAGGAATTATTGTCTGCGCCCTTGATCAAATTGCCGTTTTCGTATGTGTCGTTGAGGCCAATGGAAGCATTGAGGAAGAACGCAACCATTGTCTCCATACCGCTGGCATTCTTGCCTGCAGCTACGATACCGACCTTCGGCCATCTGTCATCAAAGTTAACCTTGTGAAGCGTGATGTCGGTTTCAACATACCACTGTGTGGAGTAGATGTCAGCAATGTAGTAGAAGTTTGTTATACCGGAGCTGGTCTTGAAGGAGCCCGTATTTGTCGCTTCGTCCCACTCATTGGAGAAATCGTCTTCACTGGGAACCATAGAAAGATCTCTGTCGATAAACACCTTGCCAACCACAATATCAAAGGTGCAAGACTTTGTCGTGTCTACCTTAGAGGTCACAGTAATGGTCGCTGTACCGGAGGCTACTGCTTCCGCTCTTTTTGCAGAAATCTTGACGATCTCAGGGTTGCTGGACTCGTAAGTACAAGCTCTCTGCGCTGCACTCAGTGCGGAACTACCCTTGATCTCGTAGTAGTTGGTAAGCAACAGAGATTCGCCAATCTTGAGGTCAACAGATTCCTCCTTTGCTGTCAGAGACTCGATTACAGCATCCGTGTTTGTGTTGCCGCCGTCACCGCAACCCATTACTGTTGCGCACAGCAAGCAAATCAGAAGAGTAAATGCCAAAATCCTTTTCATAATCCTTAATAGCAACCAACCTGTACTTTTGATTGCTCTGCTCCTTTTACATTATTTTTTCCTGTGAGTACAACACAGTGCGATGACAAATAGACTTCCGGCACAAAGACCGGTCTTGGCTCTGTGTGCAAAAGACCGCTTTGCGCAGGTATATCTTGTATGTACACCTATGCGTATACATTATACCACAGTGCTCTTTATAGTAAAACCGACTATCTTGCCAATGTGGGTGTAAAATATTCTCATTTCACCCATTTTTTATTATAAATGTTACTTTTTTACACTCTTATCATATCTACCTATTCTTTCGGGCAATCAATTCGCTTTTTTGTGCGTTTTCAATAAGTATTTTTCCGTTTTTGCCTTTACAAAGTAAAAAAAATATGATAAAACGTAAATATCCCAGCAATGACAAGGGGGTAAATAATGTACATCAGCAAATGGGGAGAAGAAATTGTAATCGACAATAACCTGGGCAATGACTACTTTGAGGTCATCATGGCAGGCATCACATACCCCAATCCTACGTACAGAATCATGCATAACGTTTCTCATGAATTTCCTTACGATTACTATGTTTTTGAATATGTCGTCAAGGGCATCGGATATATCGAAACACCAGAGGAACGGTATATGGTAAGCGAAGGTGATTTCTATTTTCTCAACAAAAAACGCTATCATATCTACTATGCCGACCAAGATCACCCTTACCAAAAGATCTTTATTGTTCTATATGGAAGCTTTGTGGATTTTCTTGTATCAAAGCACCTGTCTAACGACAGCGTATATATCAAAAAGTGCAATTTGGAAGACTTGATGACGCACATAATCCAAATTCTGAAGGAAGAGGAGCCGATCAACTACAACAAGCTGTCCTTGGCTGTTTTAGCGCTCTTTCAGCAGGCCTTCCCTTCTCCGTATAGAAGCAAGCCCAGCACCAAGCGCAACCCCGAAATTATCAAGAATTACATTGACACACATATCAACGAAAGAATCACGCTGGAAGACATCAGCAATAATCTTTACATAAGCAAATCCCATATTGAAAGAGCCTTCAAAAAGGAGTTCGGCCAAACGCCCCTTGCCTATTGCATGAACCAGAAAATAGAACAAGTGGCATCTATGTTGGTCACCACCGATTATCCCCTACCTCAAATTGCGCAGCAGTTTGGCTTTACAGATGTAAAATATATGTCCAAGTGTTTCAAAAAAATCAAAGGGCAGACCCCTACGGAATACAAACGAAGTATGCTCGCCCAGAATCCAATGCTGAAGCAGCCCAGCACTTTCGTTTTGCAAAACAAAAAAGCCCGCTTCACTGTAAAAGCAAAAAACAGCCAGGAAAACAGGTAGCACATAAAATAAAAAGCAAACCCGTTCATCAATTTATTTCTATAAGTATATGTTTTACAGAAAGGAACACTATGAAAAAACTACAACTCTTTTTAACCATCGTATTGGCAACGATCCTGTCCCTCAGCATGGCCGCATGCCGCCATGATCCCTCCACAAACGACCCAACAACCCCAGTAGACCCCAATACGATAAGCAATATCGCCTTAACTGGTGCAAAAACAAGCTTTTCCTTTGGTGAGGCTTTTAATGTTGACAGTTTGGTCGTAACAGCTACTTTATCAGACGGCACCGAAAAAACCTTATCAAGCTCAGATTATACGGTCGTAAGTGAGGACTATAATGCTATGAAGGTCGGCACCTATCAGATAACTGTCAGCGCAGCAGGCACAGACATTTCCAAAACCTACGATGTTACGGTAGCTCCCGCCGACAGACTTAAGGTTCTTATGATCGGCAACTCTTTTGCTGACGATGCAATCAACTATGCTTATGAGATTGCCAAGAATGCCGGCATCCCCCAGGAAAACATTGTTATTGCAGACATTTATATAGGCGGATGCGTTCTCGACACGCACTGGCAGAATGCTAAAACAAACGCTCCTGCGTATAGATTCGGTCTCGAAAAAGAAGGTTGGTTTGATGGTAGTTCTTATACTAACTGGACTATGGAGCAAGCCATAAAATACACGGATTGGGACTTCATCACCTTCCAGCAGGGAAGCTCTGCCAGCGGCGATCCAAGCTCCTTTGGCAATCTTCAGAATTTGATGAATTACGTTTATGATATTGCTACAGACGAGGAAAATAATCCCAACGCCAACCCCAACGTCAAGTTTGTATGGCATCAGACCTGGGCATATCAGCAGGGCACAACAGCAGCTCATTTCTCAAAGTACAATTTTGACCAGATGACTATGTACAACGCAATTGTTACTTGTATGAAAAACTTTGTTGTGGACAAGGATTTCGTCGCCATCATTCCCAACGGCACTGCTGTTCAGAATGCAAGATCATCCTTTATCGGCGATACCTTCAGCCGCGACGAACATAATCACCTGTCATATAGTGCAGGACGTTATATCGCAGCTATGGGTCTTGTTGGAACTCTTACCGGCAGAGATATGTCACAGATAACCTGGACTCCCACCGCCTCGGGCTTTAATTACCCCATGACTGCGGAGGAAATTCTCGTTTGCAAGGAAAGCTATGCAAACGCTACCGCAAATCCCTTTGAAATAACAAAATCAAAGTATCCTCCCGTTCCTATGGATCTTTCCACTATGTTTGAGGGTAAAGGAACCGAACAGAACCCCTATCTCATTCAGAGTGCAGCTGATATGTTGGCACTTTCCCGCTATACCAAGGCAAAGAGCTTTACCGACACGAATACATATTTCAAGCTCACGGCAGATATAGACCTTAGTGCAGAAAACTGGATTCCCATTTGCTCCTCTAATGAAAGCGGCTGGGTTGCCGAGGCAAACAGCTTTAACGCGAACTTTGACGGCAACGGCAAGACCGTCACCTTCACCGGCACATACACCGGAGATACTTGGGCAAAGGGTCTGTTCAGCGCTGTGGGCGGCTATGTTCACGACCTGACGCTCCGCGGTTCTATCCACATTGAAAAAGGCCGTGTAGGTTCTCTTGCAAGTATGGCAATGTCTGGTGCCAAGATCGAGAATATTACATCCTATGTTGATATTACTGCCGGCAATAATCAGGTTGGCGGTATTGTCGGCTATATTGCAAGTAATAATGTTATGATTACAAATTGCGTAAACTACGGTACAATTACCGGCAGAGAGCTTGTAGGCGGCATCGTCGGCGGCTCTTGGACAAATGTAACTTACACCGACTGTGCAAACCACGGTGCGATCACCGCGACAGGCACAAAAGCCGGCGGTATTGCAGGCGAAAAATTCCCCGTGGCAACACTTACCAATTGTTCAAATAGCGGCGTAATTATGGCAGGCAGCATTGCCGCATCTGCAGATGTTGGAAGCGCAGATGCATATGTTGGTTACCTGATTGGCTACGAAAAGAAATAACGAACCGACGAATAGCAAAAGGCGCTCTGCCCAAATGGGCAGAGCGCCTTCTTTTGTTGATGATCAACCGGGCTTAGTTCGTGTAGCCGCTGCACTCGATTTCCTCATAAGTAGTACCGGTGCCGGAGGCAGAACCGGAAATATAGAATCTGACCTTTTCAGCAGCTATGCCGCCAAGATCGAACGCTAAATAGTCATTGTTGAGGCCTTCATTGCTTACAAGATGACCGTACAGCGCAGCATTGTCCGCACAGGTGATCACATCCTGCCACTTGCCGTTGGCATAGACCTGAATAAGCATATCGGTACCGATGCTTCCCTTGATCTGTGCCTCGGTTCTTGCGCTCACTTCATAAATATAGAACTTCATTGTGTGGAGCTCATAAGATCCGCCAAAATCAATTGTGGCATCCATAAAGCCTGTGGTCGCCATTACAGTAGAGAATCTGCCGGGAGCGTTATCCGCATTCTTGATGCCGTCTGTCAGGCCTGCATAGCCGCTTCCCTTCCACCAGCTTGCAGACAGAACAGAAGCCGCTGCATCAGCAGTAGGTGTAAATGTCTTGCCCGCAAACAGGTTATCAGCGAAAACGCGTTCTGTTTCAGGTGCAAGTGTTTCGGATACGACGCCGTCACAGGTGATTTCCTGGAATGTTATACCGGACGTAGCTACGCCGCCGGAAATAAAGAATCTAATTCTTGTAGCAGCAACTCCCTGAAGATCAAATTCCAAATAATCGTTGTTCAAGCCGTCATTGATTACGAGGTGCTCGCAAAGCGCTGCATTATCAGCGCAGCTAACCACATCGATCCATTTGCCGTCAGCATAGATCTGGAGCAACATATCCTTGCCAACACTTGCTTTCTTGCTGTCTTCCGTTAAGGTGTCTTGTGTGTCGTAAAGATAGAATCTGATCGTGTCCAGGTCATAGGCACCTGCCAAATTGATCGTAGCATCCATAAATACGGTGGTATTGTTCATCAGGGTAGAGAATCTTCCGGCACCCTCTTCAGTTCTTTGCCCGTCGGTAAGAACATTATATCCGCCGCCCTTCCACCAGCTCGCACTTAAAACCTGAGCCGCCGCTTCTTCAGTGGGGATAAAAACTTTACCTGCAAAAATGTTTTCGATATAGCCGCAGACGGAGCAAACACCGTCAGTGATTGTATGTCCGGCAGGAATTTCTTCCTGTGCAACAAGGATCTCACCACAGACGGCGCACTTCTTGCCATCCGTCAGACCCTTTTCTGTACAGGTCGCAGCCTTACCGGGTACGGTCTCCTCGGAGTGAGGAAGCTTATCGGTCTCTTCCTGTGCAACAAGGGTCTCACCGCAGACGGCGCACTTCTTGCCATCCGTCAGACCCTTTTCTGTACAGGTTGCAGCCTTACCGGGTACGGTCTCTTCGGAGTGAGGAAGCTTATCGGTCTCTTCCTGTGCAACAAGGATCTCACCGCAAACGGCGCATTTCTTGCCGTCCGTCAAACCCGTTTCTGTACAAGTAGCAGCCTTACCGGCTACAGTCTCCTCGGTGTGGGGAAGCTTGTCGAGGACCACGGTCTCTCTGCTGATCTCATCACCGCATATGGAGCATTTTACTACGCTTTCATAGGATCCGGCTTTCTCGCAGGTTGCGGGTTTGTTATTCTCAACAATGGCTGCTGCCGGGGTGTGATCTACGCAAAGCTCTGCCTTGCAAACATCACACTCGAAATTACCGTCTTCGTCCTTATGGCCCAGAGAGGAAATTTCCTCCTGCGCGACCAGAGTCTCTCCGCAAACGGTGCACTTCTTGCCCTCTGTAAGACCGGTTTCTGTACAGGTCGCGGCCTTGCCGGGTACGGTCTCTTCTGTGTGTTCTGCAGGAATCTCTTCCTGTGCAACAAGGATCTCACCGCAAACAGAGCACTTCTTGCCCTCTGTAAGACCTGCTTCCGTACAGGTTGCAGCCTTACCCGCTATAGTCTCCTCGGTGTGACCAAGGGGCTCACCCTCGGTTGCGCCGCAGTCTGCGCAGGTTTTAGGCGCAGTACAAGTGGCGTCAACCCATGTATGCTCGTTTGTGTCTGGGAAAGCGCAGGCTGTAAATAGCAAAGCCAACGCTACCAATGCTGTGATAAGAAAAATACTTCTTGCTTTCATGGTTTTCTCCTCACTTTATGATTAATATATACAAGGAAGGGCATTAGGAAATACCCCTCCCTATATGCTTACATTTCCGTGCTTACTTGCCGCTGGGCTTTGCGCTGCACATGACTTCCTGGAAGGTAATTCCGTCAGTTGTTGCCGCACCGGAAATATAGAATCTTACCTTTTCGGCCTTCACGCCGCCAAGGTCAAACGCAAGATAATCGTTGCTGAGGCCGTCAACAACGACCAAATGCTCGCTAAGCTTGGCGTTATCGGCACAAATCACGACATCCTGCCACTGTCCGTCTGCGTAAACCTGAATCAAGATGTCCTTACCAACACTTGCCTTCTTGGTCGCATCGGTGCTCTTGCTTGCATCGTAGATGTAGAATTTCATCGCATAAAGTGCATATTCTCCACCAAGATCCAGTGTAGCATCCATAAAGGTAGTGGTGTTATTCATCTGCGTAGAGAATCTACCCACCTGATCCTCCATTCTGTTGCCGTCGGTAAGTGCCTCGTAGCCACCGCCATGCCACCAGCTGGCTGTCAGGACCTGTGCCTTTGCATCATCGGTAGGAACGAACTGCTTGTTTTCAAATACATTCTCAATAAGGTCAGGATCAGGAGCAGGATCGGAGCCTGCATCGGAGTCGATCACAGTGGACTTCACACCGCTGCATTCCATCTCGTAAATTGTCGTCCAGCCGCTGTCAGTTTGACCGGGAACTGTAAACTTCAGTTTTCTTGCATAGCTATCGCCAAGGTCGAAAACCAACCAATCACCGACACCGCCTGCATTCTTCACAACATACTGCTGAAGCTCCGTAACACTTGCGCAATTGACTACAGTTGTCCATTCACCGTCAAAGAGTACCTGAACAACAAGTCCGCTGCCGAGCTTGCTCAAACCATCCTTGTAGAGATAGACTTTCAGCTCCGAAAGATTGTAGACAGCGCCCAAGTCAATCGTCGCTTCTACCTTACCGCCATTTTGCTTGCTGGAATATCTTCCTTCATACTCCTGGTAAATGATGCCGTCGGTTAATGTCTGATAGCCATATGCAGAATTATAGATATTGCCTGCAGCATCACCGGAAGGAACAAACTGCTTATCCGCAAATACATTCTTGCATTCTACGCCCTCGCTGCTGACCTTCTCACCTGTAAGGGTCATTTCACCAAGGGATATGCTGCCCGATGTGTGGGAAACAGTGATCCGCAGCTTATATGCCTTTGTTCCCTGCAGGTTAAATACAAAACAATTGGAAGCACTATTGAAATGCGCAGCAATTTCATCCTTCGTCGCGCACAATACGAGTGTGCGCCATTCACCCGCATATAGTCCTTCTACCTTAAGACTGTCACCTGCAAAGGCTGCACCGCTGGGATAAAGTCTAAAAGTATCCAAAGCGTAAATGTCGGTAAGATTTATCTTAGCTTCATAAATCCCGTTCTGATCGGTAAATTGCACCTGCATACCGTTGAGCAGATTATTTTCGTTGTTACCAGGAGTAAGGAGCACAAACGCACTTTCTTCGCCTGTGTATTTGGATACCACGCTAAGGGCATAGGCTTTTGCTGCATCGTAATCGGCCGTGACTGTGAGGCCCTCGCCTGCGGTAATAAGGGTATACTTGTCTGCGACCTTTTCGTAAAGGCGAACAAAGCCTGCGCTGTCATTTCCGGTTGCGGTTGCCACAAGCTTGCCATCAGCAAGCTTCCAGGATACGGAATAAACCGTAAGATCTGTGGATATGGGATTGGAATAACAAAGTGCGCGCTTACTCTCAGTGCCATTGCCATCAACTGCGGTGACAGCAAAGGTCTTTCTCACATTTTCCTTGCCCTCAGGAACGATGACGACAAGTGAATTTTCCTTGGTACTGCCAAGCAAGGTGTAAGAGGGATCGTTTTCGTAAGCTACATAGACATTGTAATTCGCAGCGCCCTCTACTGCATTCCAGGAAAGATCAAATGTGCTGAAATTAGCCCTTTCAAAATCAAGGTTTGCAGGCTTTTCCAGTCTTTCGGTCTTTGCAAAACCGGTTATGTAGTAGGTTTCGCCCTTTACTGTATCAAAGGTGATCCTGTCGCTGCCGGAAAGCTGATAGGAAACCGTATTCCCCTTAGAATCAACCACTTTTACATCTGCAAAGCCGGGATACTTGATAGATGCGCTACCGCCATTTTTCGAAAGCAGGTTGATTTTGTTTGCAAGGCCGTTTTCCCAAGACACACCTACTTCAAAGTTTCCTCTTGCAGCCAGACCTGTAAATGCACCCTTATCCCAATTGGTAGGGATCGCCGGTAAGATTTCAATGAATGCTTCATCGCTCTGAAGAAGCATTTCTGCAATTGCCGCAGTGGTACCGCTGCTCGCTTCGATCTGGAATATCTTTCCGCAGACCATAAGGAGGTTCTCCAATGTGGAGTTTCTCAGATTGCCGGCAAGCATTTCCTGTGCCAGATCGCCTTCACCGGCTCTTGCGTACATAGCCTGCTTATGCGCCCACGCCCAAGCAACGATACTTGCTTCATTTGTGGCGGTGGTGCCGCTGGGCCAATCGGTAAGACCGTTGTTTCTGCCCGCAAGTGTAACGAGTGCCGCATCCATCCAGGCAGGTGTACCGGAATGGATGATGTTGCCGGGGAACAGACCTACAAGCTGGGAAATATGTCTGTGATTGGGATTGCCCATCGAGCCGTAATAGTCTTCCTCACGGAACTCTTTGATCTGACCCGACAAGCCAACATGGATGGGATCATATTTATCGATCTGCTCCATAATCGTAGCAAGTATCGCATACGCATCTGACAAGTTGTCAAAATCTATGCCAAGCGCCTTTGCGCACTGCAGCGCTCCGTAATTATTGATGTAAGCAAGTGTTTGTGCATAGGTAGTGCCGGTGGTGTAATACCACGCGCCGTTTACATACATTTCGGGGGAATCGCAGTATTCGACCAGGTACTTGCCGTCATATTCCTTTACGCACTTCGTAACAAATCTTGCTGCATTCGCCAGCACGTCATAAACCACCTCAAGAACGGCTTCGTCCTTGGTGAACTCGTAATAATCATAGAACAGTTGGGTCAAAAGTCCCAAATTGCCACAGGAACGATCACTGCTGATAAAGAAAGGATTTCCTGAAACGCCCATCGTCCAGCCGTTACCGCCATCTTTGTTGTAAACCGATGGGTTGTAGCTTCCGATTACACTGTCGGCATTCTTTTCGGCAACCTCCATATATGCCGCATTGTAATCGACATACGGAGCAAAGGTCTCCATAAGGTTGGTACTGAAGACGTGCCAATAATTCATTTGAATATTGATATTGCTCCAATATCCGCTTGTCCACGCAGGAACATTGTAACAGTTCCAGACACCCTGCAGATTTGCGGGAAGCGAACCTTCTCTGGAAGATGCAATAATCAAATATCTGCCATATTGGAACAGCAGCGCCTCAAGATAGGAGCTATGCTTCCCTGCGTTGTACTGCTTCAGAAGCGCATCGGTAGTAAGCGCCATATCTTCCGGTGCAAAATCCAGGTCAAGCTCCACTCTGCTGTACAGGTTTTGATAATCCTGCAAATGTCTTGTCTTAAGATAATCATACGCCTCATCGACGCTCATCGCATCAATCTCATCTGTTACCGCATACAGCTGATCCTGTATTTTACCGCGCGTATCCTCAAGGCCGACGGTTGCAGTCTGCTTAATGTGGCTATATTGACCATTTTCAAAATTTTCTGTACACAGCTCATAGTCTGTTCCAAAAGTAGCAACAATAATTGCGCTGGTTGCATCTTCCACACGGATCACTCCGTCGTTGTCCACCTTCACAGAGCCATCTGCGTCAGTATATGTGTGTGCAACTGTATCAGCCGTTATCGTTCCGCCATTTGTATATACACGGTAATAACCAACAAAATCCACACCGTAATAACCCAGCGTTCCGCTCAGTTCGATACAGCCGATGCCGTAATCGACACTCGATTTTACCGTTCCTGTTTTGGAAAGGCCATCACTGGGATCGTCCATATAACTTTGCTCAAAGGGGATCGTAGGGCGCAGCGTAAAGGAAAGCGGTCCATTCTGTGCATCCAAGCGAATAACAAGCGCCTTATCCGGGTAAGAAACAAAATACTCTCTTGTGTATTTTGCGTTATCGTAATCATAGCTTGTAGATGCGATAGCCGTTCTCAAATCAAGCTCTCTGCTATAATTGCTGACCCCTTCTGATATGTGGTCAAAATCAATATAGGTTTCAGAAAAGTTATTTAGACCCGCAACTTCAGGCCAGGAGGTCACACCGTTTTCGACTTTTACTCTCTGCCAGGGATTTGCGAGCGTTTTCTCGCTTATCTGTACTCTTTCGGTTTCAACTCTGCCAAAGACATTTGCGCCGAAGTAACCATTACCCAAGGGCAATGACCAGTTTTGCCAGCCGATGTCCTGACCTGCCATCATAGATGCCTGCGGCGAGCCTTCATTGATAAAAGGGGCCTCCTCATCATACTGAAGTCGCATCGGCGCTTTATTTACATTCACCGTTAAATCATTCATATTCGGTTTGCCTCCCCCATTGTTGCCAAAATTAAACCAGCCGCAAGCAACCATCGAGAACGAAAGTAACAGACAAAGCATCGATGCCAAAATGCGTTCTTTTTTCTTCATAGTTATATCTCCTTTCCAATCTAAATGCATATTATTACCTAATTATACTTGATTATATAGTATTTTTGTGCTATACTCAAGGTAAAATGCACATATTTATTTGTAAAATCGTTTATGTTTTAGGCAAATCGAACAACCCCGCCATTCATCCACGAAAGAGAGGCCGCATTATGGAACGAATCAAATTATCCAATCACGAACACTATTACCATCCCCACTCCGACTTTTTCAGCCATTCTTCTGATCTCGTCCACGCCTTTTTGATGAAAGATTACGAAATCGGTATGCACGAGCAAGAATTTTATGAGATCAATGTAGTAACCAAAGGCAAAGGGACGCATTACATCGATAACAGCCGCGTCAGTGCAGAGGTAGGTGATGTTTTCATAATCCCGCCAAGGATCGGGCACGGATATGTGGGCGGTAAGGATTTTGATGTTTTTCATATTATTCTAAGTGATGGCTTTATGAATAAATATATTGCCGACATTCAACAACTCCCCAACTTTCATACGCTATTTGGTGCTGAGCCACTGATGAGAGGCAAAACCAGCAACCCCCTACACCTGACACTTACACGGGAAAAACTGGATTCCACCACAAGTATTCTAAAGCAGATCGCTTCCTACACAAACTACAATGACCCTGTAGAAGGTCTTATCAGAAGTAACTTTGCAATGGTCGCCATCGCATTACTATGCAATGCATACGCTGTAAACAGCGAAAGCAACAATCAGATCAACAGCGACGATTGCGCTATGATGGCTTCCATTTCCTTTATCCACGAAAGGTATTATATGAAAATAACGATCGAGGATCTGACACGCATCGCACATATTTCAAGGTCCTCCTATATAAGAAAGTTCAAAGAAATCTGCAAAATGCCGCCCTCTGCTTATTTGACCAAAATACGAATCGAATCCGCTTCCAATATGCTACTGAGTTCTTCCCTTCCCCTTTCCGAAATTGCTTCCCGTACAGGTTTTTACGATGCCTCACACTTCAATAAGGCCTTTGAAAACTATTACCATATGTCGCCAATCCAATACCGAAATAAAAAAGCATAAACCTCCCGCAAACATCTCACCGAAAAGCAGACCTATACCACAAAAAGCTGACAGGAATGTATCCCTGTCAGCTCAGCGTATCAATTATTATTCGCCAAGACAGGAAGAACCGTCTTGGCGAATTCTGTATATTGCTCTTCGGTGATTTTACAAAATGGCGGCAAAATCCTCACGACTCAGACCGGATTTTTCGCTTACGATACGGATTGCCTGCTTGACAATGGGAAGGGACAGCTTAAGACTGTCGGAAATTTCCTGATTGCTCATGCCGAAGGCCGCCAGCTTGGCAACCTCCCGTTCCTTTTCGGAAAGGGTGGTCAGGATCGTCTTTCCACGGACCATACCGGAAAGCTTCGACCAGCCTTCGTTATAGGCTTTATAGAGCTTCTTCACTTCCTGCCATGCATCCGCGTCCATAGCGGACAGCCGCTTTTCCATCAAGCTATCCAGCGCGCGGCAGTATTCTGCCAGCAAACCGTAAAATTTATCGGGGAGTGCAAGGGCCAATGCCCTGTCAATATGCCGGACTGCCTGCTCATCGTTGCCGTAGTTGTGATAAACCGCGGCGCAGGTCAGACGCAGATAGATTTCCGCCATAACAGTATTTTTCTCGTTTGCCCAGCAGATCATAGGCTCCAAGGTATAGGGAACGGCGGTCATAACATAAAGGCCCTCTGCTCCCGGCAATTTCAGTACACCCGTTGCCACCGAGTAGGCCACAGCGTACAAAAACTTGGCATAATAGACCTTTGCTGCGGGATAGGCGTCCTTATGCAGCGGCTCAAAACAGCCGATCTGGAACCATTTTGGAAAGCTCTGGACATTATAAAGCATAATATCCACGGCACTGATGGCAAGAAGTATCGTATCCCGATCGTCATCGTTTTTGGCAGGCGCTTCGGCAATATGTATTTTTGCTCTGCGCCACATATGAATATCGCCTTTCCAAATGGCGCACATTGCAAGGAGCATACCGGCCGACAAAACCGCGTAAAAGCCGGAGTGCTTGCCCAAAAGATAGTTGGCGCTTTCGTAGACCTTATCGATATTCCCCCGGGAATAGGCAACCTCCGCTTCAAAAAGCACTTGGGCCTCGTGGTTAAAAGCAAGGCTCTCGCCCACACTATCAGCAGTGCCCGGCGTGTGATAAAGGTCAGTCATATAAAGAAAAGGCGTCTTGCGGGGCAGCGGCATATCCATATTGGCAACGGTACGACCTGCCTTGGTTCTGCCGTCCACCGGCTTTTGGGCATCGCGAGGGATCATCCAATCCCGCCCGAAGCGCACCGCGCCCTCGATCTTGCCGTTGGAGCACAGAAGCTGCACACGGCGGACACCCAGCCCCCATATTTTGGCAATTTCCTCTATTTTCAGGTATTCCATATGGCGCAGATCCTTTCTGAAATGCTTGCCTCTATTGCTCGTCTTGGCGAATTTTATTATACAACTTTTTCCATCTTTGTCAATTCGGTCTTTTCGCCCGCTTTGGAAAGAGCCACAGCTTAGAATAGCTGTGGCTCTCAAAATTAATAATCTACACCGTTTCGTCGGTAATCGTTGCCATTGCTTCCTCCATAGACATACCACTTGCAATGGCTGCCTTACGGGCCGCATTGACAGCATTGATGGTCTTAATTCGCTTACCGTCCAGCTCATAACCTTTCATAGACGCCAAACACAGAGCCCATGCGCACATAGGCACCAAGCAAAACAGCGCAATAACCACCCAATTCATTCCCTCCACATAGGGGGTTGCCTTAGTAGGCAGATCTTCCACACCGATAAACAGCAGTGCAACGGAAACCACTGTAGCAGACAGAGAGGAGACCAGCTTATCCACCAAGCTAAACAGCGTTCCCATAATACCGGGAATAAACTTGCCGGAGCGGTAGGTCTCATAGTCCGCACAGTCCGCGACCATAGGAATGGGCATATCTGCGGTGGAATAATAGGCGCCATAGCCTACACCGAAGAACAGCACAAAGAGTATGGTATACAGATTAATGGTGATTTTAAAATCAGGCCCAAAGAGCGTCCCCTCGTAAATGCTCAGGTTCCACGCAGGATCACCGAATTTCCAGAGCAGCAGCATTACCAGCACACCAATGTAACAAAGCAGTGCCACCGTCACATAAGTCATAAGCGACCGCTTTTGACCGTATTTTTGAGAGGTGCGGACAGTCAGCAGGAAGAAGGGCGCAGAGAACACATAGCCCATAACCATCATAACCAAATAGAGGCTGTCATATCGGTTCTTTCCGATCAATTGACCGGCTTCGTTGACTGTGGTGCCGAACTGGGTCATACAGCCATAGAGCATACAAAGCACAGTCACATTGGTAGCGATCGACAGTGCCAATTTACAGCCGCCGCCGGCGATCATCAGCCGCTGCAGAGGCTTGTTGTTCCGGATGATGCCCACATACTCGGAAATCTTTACCTGCTCCTGCTTACCGCCTAAACCGAAATACTTGGTCTGATCTTTTTCCCAGATACCGATAATGGCAAGGATCGTCAAAACCACAGAAACCGCAATGCCGATGGGTGTCATAATGGCAAACCAAGTAGCATTGTAGTCACCTGCAATATTGTCGCCTGCAATAATAGGACCTACAAACTGCATCACACCCATACCGGCCAGACTGCCGATAGTATTAAACACCGTAAAGAGCGGACGTTGTTTGGGATCACTGGTAAGGACCGGCTGCGCAGAGCGAGTCACAGCAGTTTGGAAGGTATAGCCAATCACCCACACAGCATAAAGAACGATGAACAGCGTGTAGCGCAGCCACATCATAGTATCCGGCACCAGCGGCGTCAGCAAATAGAGCGCAATGACAGACAGCGCCATAACTGCGTTACCGATCACCATAAATGGGCGGAACTTACCGAATTTACCGTCCGTCTTGTCCATAACCGCGCCGATAATAGGGTCGGTAATTGCATCAAAGACACGCATACCGGTGACCATAAAGGAAGCGAACACCATAGCAATTCCCAAAACCTTATTGCCAAAGGTCGCAATATAAGAAAGGATCAGGACAAAATAGACATTGGTGGCACCATTGTTCATGGGAAACAGCGCCAGCTGATAGAATTTGGCACGATTGATGCCATTATTTTCATGCATAGAAAATCTCTCCTAAATAGATTATCATCACGAGCCGCCTCGCAATGAAAAGAAAATCAGGTCCAGTTGCCGCCGTCTCCGCCATCCTTACGAAGCTTGTAGGACATATTCGGCTTATCTACATGGCGGATCACAGCCGTATCCCGGAGGTCGCCGGATACCGCCTCCAGCTTCATCTGGCCCAAATTGTGCACCTTGAAGGTGAAAATACGGCTGCCGGTCTGGGTAGCGACCTTCTTGCCATTTGCGTAGAGGGTCACGGTATCCTGATTGGAATAGACCTTGATCTCATTGACCGTCTCCACCCGGTCCACAAACCGCTTGCCGCAGATGTGCACAAAGGGCTCCTTGCTCCAGTAGGCCTTATAGATATAGAAGGAATCTTTCCTGATCTTCCGGTCAAAGGTCACAAGGCCTTTATGATTCATACCGGGCTCACCGCCCTGATTGCGGGCATCGGCGGCAAAATCGAACATATTCCACAAGTGTGTCGCCCACATAAAGGGCCGCTTCTCGAAGAAACGGAGCATATACTCATTGTACTTACACTGATACTCTTCCGATTGATCCCCTCTTCTGGGATGGGCGCTGTGAAGATTGGGCATACATTCGCAGCCGTACTCCGAATAGCCCAAGCAGCGATTGGGATATTTCCAGTGGAAGAAATCCACCCATAGATTGTTCAGGAACATACCGGGCACATACCAGCCAAGATACAAATTCCAGGAAACAATGTCCGAAACCTTATGTGCAACAGGATTAAAAGGACCGCAGACTGCATAGCAGGCCAGCGTCGTGGGGCGGGAAGGATCCATTTCGTGAATCAAGTCGTTGAGGACCCGATGGTTGTCCAGCATATCCTTCTTATCCTTGGTAGAGATGGTGATCTCGTTGGAGATGCCCCATACACAGATGGAAGGATGGTTGTAATTTTGGACGATGAGCTCCTTCATTTGGGAGATCGTATTCTCACGGCCGCGAGGCAGATGCTCGGAGATGTAGGGGATCTCCGCCCAAACCACCATACCGTACCGATCGCACAAATCGTAGAAATACTGATCGTGCTGATAGTGCGCCAGCCGAATGGTGTTGGCACCGATCTCACGAATCATCGCCATATCGATGTCGTGATGCTCGCGGGTCAAGGCATTGCCGATGCCCTTCCAGTCCTGATGACGGCAAACACCTCGCAGAGGATAGCTGCGTCCGTTAAGGAAGAAGCCCTCCTGAGGGTCCACGCGGAAGGTGCGGACACCAAAATGGGTAGAGATCTCATCCACCGCTACCCCATCCACCTGCAGCATTGCTACGCAGGTATAGAGATAGGGATCTGCAATGCCGTCCCACAGATGGACATTAGAAATGGTCATAGTCGTGTCGGTACCTTCACCGGAAGCTACCAAATTGCCCTCCTGATCCAGCAGCTTCACCGCAACGGTGCCCCGCGGGGCATTGTGCCAGCTGCGAACCTGTACAGAGCCGTCCTTTCCGACAACAGTAGGGGTAACGGCGATGCCGGAGCCGCCGAAATAGTCTAAATCAAAATGATTTTCGTTGACCGTCAGCAGCATCACGTCCCGGTAGATACCACCATAGAAGGTGAAATCCGCCTTTTGGGGATATACCCGGTCATTGACAGAATTATCCACTTCCACCAAAAGGTCATTTTCTTCCCTTAGATGCGCAGTAATATCTGCGCGGAAAGTGGAATAGCCACCGTCGTGGGTGGCAACAGTTGCACCGTTGAGGATCACCTTAGCAGAGGCGTTAACGCCTCTGAACTCTAAAAAGACCCGCTCGTTCTCGTCAAAATCGGGTCTTCGGAAGGTCTTAGCGTACCGGCAAGTACCGCGATAATAGTCATTACCGCCGTCCTGCCCGTCTATATTATTCCATGTATGGGGAATATTTACAGGTGTACAGGTACCGTCGTGATAAAGAAAGGTCCAATCCTGATTCAGAAGTGTAGTTTTACGCATTTTGTGCTCCTTTCAGGCTGCCGCAATGTATTTGGGATGCCTGATTTATAAAACGTAACCAGCCGTCAAAAGGCAATATCCCCCATACGCACTGTCTTGAAACCTTAATAATCAAGTGGCAGGGTAAAGCAAAAACGGATGATTTTTGACGGATGCGAGAAAAAAATAAAGCATTTTTCATACCAAACAACGCGCCCTCCACCGTAGCTAATATACGCTGATGAGCGCGCGTTGCTTTTCTTGGCATTTTTTTGACATTTTGGAGGAAGCACCCTTTCGGGTGCTTCCCAATCAAAAATATCTTATACTTACTCCTCTTCCCACTTCCACGCAGCCTTTATACGTCTCATTTCCGCTTTCAGACCGGTTCTTCTCAGTCTCTTGCTGCCTTGTACCCAAAGCACAATAAAGGGAACAGACATAAGGCCCATGACCACAGTGGCGATTCTGGCCACAATCAGAATCTTAGGCGTTATCTGCTTAACAACGGTATTCTCGCCAACACCGTTCATAGCGGCAGAATTGATAATGGTATACAGATTGTGATGCATAGCCTCTACCAGTGCGTTTACCACAATGGGATCGGGATTTTCACCGCCTACGGTTGCCTTCAGATCGTCGGTTGCATAGGACATCATTGCGTCAAAGCAAGTGACACCGCCTGCCACGATGGCAGCAGATGCATCACAGTAATCTGTCAGAATATTGTCGGTGATATACATAGCCTTGTTGCCCCACTCACCCCGGAGGATGCCGGACATAAGCTTCTGATTGAAGCCGGACCAAGTGGTGCCCCAACGGGTATAGGCAGTCATAATACCACCGCGTCCGTTATTCTCCTCCAACGCTTTCTGGAAGGCCTTCAGGTAAATTTCACGGGCAGCCTGCTCGCTGAGCCATGCAGCCTGACCCAGGCGGTCCTGCTCGGAGTCATTCAGGGCGAAGTGCTTGAACACTACGTCAACACCGTTATTCAGAAGTGCAGATACCTCTGCGTATGCCATCTCACCGGCAAGGAAGCCATCCTCGGAGTAGTACTCAAAGTTACGGCCGCCGTAGGGAGTACGGTGGGTATTGGCACCGGGGCCATAGAGGCAGGAAACGCTTGCATCCAGACAGTCGTATGCGATCATTTCACCGACTCTGTACATAAGCTTTGTATTGAAGGTCGCTGTCATCACGTCCTCGGAAGTAAATGCAGTAGCCTCTGCGGACTTACCTTCCATAGTAACGAGACCGCCGCCGAAGAGAGAGACGGTAAGGCCCTGAGGACCGTTCTCATCACGGGAGCCGGGTGCATTGACGGAGGGAACGGGATGTCTCCAGTGGAAGCAGTCAGAAACAGAGATCAGCTCTTCCATAGTCAGGTTTTCAAGAAGCTTGTTCCAAGCAGGATCGTCGTAATCCTTGGCAGCCTTAATGCCGTCCTTATCCTCGTCCATATTGAACATATCGTAAAGGGTCAGGCCGTTCTCTGCGTCCAGAATGGGCATCAGCTTCCATGCCTTGGGATATTCGTAGAAATCCTTGCCAATGCCGGTCCAGCGGTCAACGGCCAGCTCACCGATCATCTTGTCGATGATCTCAAGCTCAATGTTTTCGCGCCAAGTGCCTTCCCAGTCGTTTCTGGAGAGGAAGGTCACTACATCCTTGCCATAGTACAGATTCGGATCTGCATGATCAAGCTGGTTGGTAATCTCAGTGCCATTGAGGGACTTGGAGTAGGTCTCACTGTCAAAGGCCATATCCCAGCCGTAAACCAGTTCAGCCTTACCCTCTGCATCCATACCGTCAGCAACTGTCTTGCCGTGGGCGGCCAAAACGTTATTCACTGCATCGTGCGCATCCGTAGCAGCCGTCAGGTAGTAGGTGCCCTCGTCGAGGATATAGGTCTTTGCACCGTAAGCGTCATAGGCAGCCATATCCCGCTCGTCCACCTGAATCGTCAGCGTCTCAGATTTACCGGGCGCGAGGACTTCGGTCTTGCCAAAGCCAATAAGCTGAACGGCAGACTTTTCGATCTTATTGTCAATATCATACTGGGTATAGGGAGAGGAAAGATAAATCTGAACCGTTTCCTTACCGGCCACATCACCGGTATTGGTAACCGTCACAGTAACATTGTAGCACTTCTCACCACTACTATTCACACCGGTCTCAACAGTCATATTGCTATACTGGAAGGTAGTGTAGGAAAGGCCATAGCCGAAGGTAAAGGCAACTTCCTTGCCATACTGCGTAGCATAGTTTCCGGCATTGCCCTGACCCATAACTGCATCAAAATATCTGGTCTCATAGTACTTATAGCCGACATAGATACCTTCCTGGTATACCATGTAGGTAGAAGCCTGCTCAGGCACCTGACCGTTATAGTTGGCATATTGCATCGCAATGTAATTGTGCATTGCGGGAGAAGAAAGGTTGTCGTAGCAGTAGGTATCTACCAAGCTGCCGGAGGGATTTACCTTACCGGCTAAAATATCGGTCACTGCATTGGTGCCGCTGATACCCAAACCACCGACCCACAGGCAGGCATCCACATCGTAGTCGTTGAGGAAATCAACCTGCAGCGCATTGGAGGTGTTGATGAGAACGATGATATTACTGATCTTGCCTTCCTTCTTAAGACTATCCGCATAAGCCATCAAAGCTCTCTCATTGTCGTTAAGAGCAAGGTAGTTAAACTGTGTGATGACACCGTTTCCATCTACATAGCCGGGGAATGCGCAGTCATAGCCTTCACCGCCTACACGGGAGAAGGTGATGATCACTGCATCACCGTAAGAAGCGATGGAATCCTTCACATTTGCGGGATAGTTTTTCGGATCGATTTCGGAAATAGGAGCCTGTCCGCCCAAAGTGGCATTTTCACCGCCGGTGCCGCCTTCAGCCGAATCCTTTTTCAGGTTTGCAGCCTCTTTGCTGTTATACCAGTCCCAAAGCGTTGCATTTACCGCAAAGCCGCTCTTTTCCAGCGCTGCCTTTAAGTTATCTGCCTTGGATGCGTCCACATTACCGGAACCGGTACCGCCGTAGGTAAGGTCCACAGAGTTGACGGAAAGGGTAGAAACCTTTGCACCCTGTTTAAGAGGCAGTCCACCCTTGTTGAGAAGCAGGGCTGCGCCCTCCGACTCTACTTCATAGCAGAGCGCCTGACCTGCCGCCAGTCTCTCATCCTGAGGAACACCCATACCGGGGTAATAGATAGCGCCCGGATCTCTGTTTTCCAGTTCCCAAAAGCTGTTACCGGGAACCAACAGAGAAATCGTGTTATCAAACATACCGAGAACGATGTTCAGCGGGATCATAATAACCGTCAGGATCGCGCAGCACAGCGCCACAGTCTTCCAAGGGGTAACAAACTTGCGTTTTGCCCTTTTGTAGGCTTTCTTAGCCCATCTGTACTCAGCTTTCATTTCGTCCATTGTTCTTCCTCTTTCATCGTGTATTCTATTGCATAGTTCTAATAGGAGCCAATCCTACATCAGTAATTTTATCATTCTATTCTCTATTGGTCAACAACATTTTAACCACATTTCACACAAATGTGGCAGTAATATTTGTATAAAAACACTGCAGTCTCTGTAACGCAGCGGAAAAACCTATGCCCAGGCGTGATTTTCGCCCATTTTTTGGTATTTATTGAATAATAGCAGCGCCGCACCCTCTTTTCCGGTGAAAGGAGCAAACGCAGAAAATACACATCTCACACTTCATCATTTAGCTATATTCTATGGTGCAAACAGAGAAATACTCCTAAATTGAAAACCAAGCTGCAATGTGTCGCAGCTTGGTTTTCATAATGGGTCAAATATCAAACAGTTCGTATTCAACCACCGCGCACAGCAGATGGTAAACTGCCAGATGATCTTCCTGAATACGATAGGTTTCGCACTGGGGCATAATGAGCGCCAAATCTGCAAGCTGCGCCAAAGCCCCACCGGTTTTACCGGTCAGGCCGATGGTATGCAGGCCAAGACTATTCGCTGTCATCACCGCAGCAGCCACATTTTTTGCGCCGCCGGAGGTGCTGATGCCGATGAGAACATCGCCGGGCTTGCCGTAGGCAAGCACCTGCTGGGCATATACAAGCTCCGGATCTACATCGTTTTCAAAGGCAGAAATGGCCGCACTGTGGGTCACCAGCGAAATGGTAGGCAGTCCCTGCTGGAGCTTTCCTGCAATTTCTGCGCCCCGATCGCCATACTTTTCTGCCATTTCCTTTTGAAAATCCGCATTTGCAGGACGTTTCAGCAGAAAGCCCTTGAGAAACTCACCGGCAATATGGTCGCAGTCTGCGCAGCTTCCGCCGTTACCGCAAAGAAGCAACTTGTTGCCACCCTCGAAAGCGGTGATCAGCGTCTCGCAGGCTTCTAATATCTGCTCTTTAAGAGGCAGCAAATCGCTATGCCGATCAAAAAAGGCATTGATAAAATTCTGTGTTCTTTCTTTCATTGTCATTACTCCTGTCTGCTGCGCTCGAAATAGTAATCCGCCACGGTCAACGCCGCAATATCGCCTACGGATTCGGTTAATCCGCAAGGCACTACCTCACAAACCTCACGGGTATATTCCAGCGCCTCCTCCAGAATCACCGCTTCTGCCTCGGGCCAAAGCAGGTCTCTTGCCCGGGTAAAGACACTGCCGATGACGATCTTCTCAGGATTGAGCATATCCATCACCATAGAAAGGCCAACACCCAGCATCTGTCCGCATTTAGATATGATCTTCTTAGCAAGGGCATCTCCCTCACGGGCGGCAATGCAGACCTTTTCAGCTGTCAGGGCTCCCAAATCTTCCATCGTGGGGCAAATAGCCGGGGCTTTACCCATTTGGATCTCTTCCATCACATAGCTCTTTGCCAGCTGGGCAATGCCGCCACCGCTGCAAAAGCCTTCGAAAGAACCGGACTTTCCGTAACCAACGGGACCAAAAGGCGCAAGGCGAATATGTCCCAGCTCCCCTGCTGAATCGCTGGTACCTTCGTAAAGCCGACCGTTCAGAATAAGACCTGCGCCGAGGCCCGTACCAAAGGTCATAAAGACCATATTCTCCGTGCCCCGACCTGCGCCCATCCGCCACTCTGCCAATGCGCCTGCGTTGGCGTCGTTGCAGAGGAAGGTAGGCAAGCCTGTCTCCTTTTGGAAATACTCTACGATGGGCACATTGTCCCAACCGATGAGGTTAGGAGGCGACAGCACCAATCCCCTCTTAGAGCTGAGTGGGCCGCCGCAGCTAATGCCGATGGCTTTGGGCGCTTCCTCGCTTTGGGAAATGCAACTTTTCACATCCTCCAAAAGCTCCGGCAGCACCAGATCGGGCGGTCTTTTTTCCGTCAGCCGCTTTTGGCACTTATGCAGCACCCGCACATTTCCCTGACCGTCGGAACAGCCAAGAGAGACGGCGCATTTTGTGCCGCCAATATCGATTCCAATATAATTCATACGATCCCTTTCTTAATCCACAAGATTGAAGGCCTTTTTCAGGTCCTCCACCTCTTCATCCGTGATGCGGTCCACAGTGCCTAAGGCGCTGGCATTGATCAAAGAATGGGCTGTTGCCTCTAAAACCTCCAAGCGGTCAAAGGCCTGCAGCAGGCTGTTGCCGGTGACGACCACACAGTTGTTTTCCACCATCATAGCAGGATGGGCAGCATCCAGCTCCTTGGAGATCGCTTCCGAGTCATATATCTCGCCGTATGGCAGCTTCTTAATATCCCGCAGAAGGATATAGCTTTCGGGAATGGTTCTGGGATCAAAGCCCGCATCTGTAATCGCAAAGGCCATGGCGTGAAGGGGATGCGCCTGCAAAATCGCGCGGATCTCCGGGTGTGTCTTGTAAATGATCTCGTGCAAATGGACGGCGCGGGAGGGAGTCTTGCCCAGCTCCTTCATACCGCTCTTTACCCGCACCAGATCATCCTCCTCCAAATAGGCCCGATCCTGCCCAAAGGGGGTAATGAGGAAGCTGTCGTCAGCCAGGCGCACGGAATAGGTGCCGTGGGTAGCCGTAAACAAGCCCTGACGGTAGGAGCGCTTAATGAGGGTGATCATATCCCGACGGGCAGACAGCTCCTCGGAAGTAAAAGTGCGGGGAATAAAGTCGTCGAGCTTAGTGTGGTGATTGGTAACTGCAATACGGTGCTCCTCTTCGTTCAGGCTCTTGATTTTGCCGATACGTGCGGCCTGAATTTCTAAATCTGCGGCAAAATTCAAGGTTTCGAAGCGCTGGAAGGCAGTAAACATATCCTGCGCACCAATGCATACACCGTGGTTTTCCAAAATGGCAATATCGCAACCCTCCGCAAATACCGCACCGATCTTATCGCCAAGATCTTCGCTGCCGGGCACACCGTAAACAGCAATCTTTGCATCTTGGCAAATACGGCGGATAGAGGGAATAAGGTCCAAGTTAGGGATCCGGCTGGCGATGGAAAATGCCACCAATGCAGGAGGATGGGCATGGAGCACAGCCTTCAGATCCGGACGCATCTTATAGACAGATGCGTGGAAGGGGAACTCGGAGGAGGGCTTGTGAGGGCCAACGATGCTGCCATCGGGCTTTACGCAAATAATGTCGTTTCTCGTAAGGGTGCCCTTATCCACACCGGCAGGTGTGATCCAGATATTCCCCTCATTATCCATGATCGACAGGTTGCCACCGGAGGTGGTGGTCAGTCCCTTATCATAGATACGCTGCATAAACATGACCAGTTGGTCAGCGGGGTGAATGTAGTTAATGTTCATATACACACTCCTCTACTTGATATGGAAAGCGGGTTGACGTCCATCGGGGACGTCAACCCATAACCGTTATTATTTATTTCTTACCTGCCAAAGATTTGCGATACTTTTCGCTTTCCCAGTTGGCAATAAAGTTCTTGGCCGCCTCGCCCATAGTGGACAGAGGATGACCGGCTGCCTTAATGTGACTGATAACAAAGACAACTGCTGTCAGCGTTTCTGCCAGCACCTGTGCCTTCTTGCCATCCATACGCATCAGCACCTTGCCGGAGTCAGAATAAGCGACACACTGCCCCTCTTCGACTTCAGCCTTATCCATACCGAATGTGCCGATCAGGAAGACCATTTGGTCGGGGTACAGGGGCTGCTCCAGCAGGAACTGCTCGGTGTATGCGCCGCCCTTCAGCGCTTCGGTCAAATAAGGTGTATCCGCCTCATAAAGGCCGGGCTCGATCTCACGGATAGAAACCTTGGGGAAGGCATCACCGGTAATGCCGAAAGCCTTCGCCAGACGCTCGTTGGCATCCGCGTGAAGCTGCAGTACAACATCCGGATCATCGTCGTGAGCGATAATTCCGTGGTTCTGCATAATGATGATGCTGGGAATCTTGCCGGTTTCTTCCTCTACCCGCTTCATTTCGTTGCGGATGGCAAAGGTCAGGTTTGCACCGGGGTCCACATAAGGAACCATACCCCAGGAGTAGTCCGCGCCTGCAAATGCAGCGGTGCAGATCTCCTTGCAGTCCACCGCACAAGCTGCCAGGTTTGCATAAACGCTGTGGGTGTGGACAACAAAGGTCCCCAGAATGGAATGGAAGCCAGCTTCTACAGAGGGACGCAGCTGCTGCAGTCCCTCAATCACCTTAACGGATTCCTTTGCCTTGGTGGAGCCGGCAGTTTCCACATTTTCGAACTGCTCCGGTTCGCTTGTGAGGTAAAACTCCCGGACTGCCGCACCGTCCAAAACGGCATAAGCGCTGTTGGGGGTAATATCGCTGAGGCAGAAGCCGGACGCCTTAATGGCCATAAGACCGCCAAAAAGCTTCACAGAAGTGTTGCCGCCACCGCCCTGTACATAGTCAGCTCTCCCGCCGGCAATACCGGAAACGCGGGCAAATTCCTCTAAAAGCTTTGCGTTTTCTTCAAAAAACATCGCTTTTTCCTCCCAATTATACACGCTTTGCGAGAACTTCTTCCTCGTAAGCCTTTACAGTAGCGAACCACTGGCCGTCTTCAGGTGCGCCGCACTGGCGGCAGTACTCGTTCCAGATTTCACCGAAGGGCATGGTCTTGAGCTCTTCGGAAATAACCATAATTTCCGTCCAGTTACTCTCATTCTGCATAGCAGTCAGGTCGGGGGTGATGAGGGCCATCAGCAGTGCCTTCTGCACATTGCGGAAGCCAACGGTCCAAGCGGAAATACGGTTGATGGAAGCATCGAAATAGTCAAGCGCCATCTTTACGCTGCCCTCAAGACCACCGCAACGGACGATCTCCTTGCACAGCTCCTTGGTCTCGTCATCCAGCAGAACAACATGGTCAGAGTCCCAGCGGATAGGACGGGTGATGTGCAGTGCGATCTCCGGGAAGAAAGCAAGCAAAGCGGGGATCTTGTCGGAAACCACTTCGGTGGGATGGTAGTGACCGTTATCCATCAGGGGGATGCAGCGATCCTTGTTGACGGCGGCATAGCTGAGGGAGAATTCCGCAGAGCCGACAGTGTAAGCTTCCACGCCGATGCCGAAGACCTTGCTCTCAACACAGGGCTTGACCTTGTTAAAGTCAAAGGGCTCAGAGAGGATCTCGTCGATGGCTTCCTTATAGCGAACACGGGGACCCATACGGTCAGCAGGAATGTCCTTAAAGCCGTCACCGGTCCAAATGTTCATAATACAGGGCTGGCCCAGCTCCTCTGCCAGATAAGTAGAAATGCGGATACAAGCCTTGCCGTGGTCGATCCAGAACTTGCGGATCTCAGGATCGGGGTGAGAAAGGGTCAGGCCGTTTGCCTTGGGGTGAGAGAAGAAGGTGGGGTTAAAGTCACAGCCGAGGCCACGCTCCTTGCAGAAATCCACCCACTTTTTGAAGTGCTTGGGCTCTAACTTATCACGGTCTGCCCAGTCGCCGTCCTCAAAGATGGCATAGGAGGCGTGGAGATTCATCTTCTTAGTGCCGGGGCAGAGCTTCAACACCACATCCAGGTCTGCCATCAGCTCCTCGGGTGTTCTTGCACGGCCGGGATAGTTGCCGGTAGTCTGAATGCCGCCGGTGAGCGGCTTGCTCGGGTCGGTATCAAAACCGCGGACATCGTCACCCTGCCAGCAGTGCAGTGCTACGGGAACATTTCTAAGCTTGGCGATGGCAGCATCGGTGTCAACACCCAATGCGGCATATTTGGCTTTTGCTTCTACGTAACTCATAATTATTTGACCTCCATTTGAATTTTCAAATTGCCCAGGGCAGTAGCCTCGATGGGCAATGCAACGACTTGTTTACCGGTGGCAGCTTCAGTCAGTGCATTCAGGAAACCGTTCTTTGCGCCGCCGCCTACGATGTACAGCTTTTCATATTTCTCGCCGGTGTTTGCTTCCAGCTCTTCAATAGCCTGCTTATAGCTGATCGCCAAGGAGCGGTATGCACAGCGGAAATAATCACCGATCGCTGCAAGGGCATTCCCCGTAGCCGCATCAAATGCCGCCTTCATACTCTTGGGTGCCAGGAAGTCCTGTGCATTGGCATCGATCAGTGCCTCACATTTGCTTTCTTCCGCCATCTTCACGATCTCCGGGAATTTTACGTCGGGGCACAGCTCTCTTTGCAGCTCATTTACCAGCCACATGCCCATAATGTTCTTTTGGTAGCGGTTATAACCCACACCGCCCTCATTGGAGTAGTTGGCCTTTTCGCTGCCGGCATTGGTAATGGGCTTAGGTGTCTTTACACCCAGGAGGCTCCACGTACCGGAGGAAATATAGGGATGATTTCCTTCCATAGGAATGCCTTCTACCGCAGAGCCGGTGTCGTGGGTTGCGCAAAGCACCACTTTAATGCCTGCATACTCACCGAGAACGGTACCGGGCTGGCTCAGCTTCGGGAACAGCTGTTTCGGGTAGCCCAAGGCCTCTACGATCTCCATATCAAATTCGCCGGTCTGGGCATTGATCATGCCCATCGTGGTGGCATTGGTGTACTCTCTTGCCTTCACACCGCACAGCTTCCACAGCAAATATTCCGGCATCATCAGCATATCGGTCACGCCTTCCAGACGGCCGTTTATCTTGTCATCGTAGAGCTGATAGACAGTGGTAAAGGGCTGGAACTGACAGCCGGTATGGGCATAGAGTTTGGAAAAAGGTACAATTTCGTGTACCTGCGGAATCACCGCTTCTGTCCGGTTGTCCCGATAGGCATAAACGGGCATAACCTCTTCCTCACCCCGGAGCAAAACATAGTCCACGCCCCAAGTGTCGATAGACAAGCTCTCGATCTGCGGAAACTCCGCCTTTGCCTTGTCGATTCCTTCTTTTACGTACCGGGTAAGCCCCTGAATATCCCAAACAAGATGGCCGTCCTGCTCATGGACACCGTTGGGGAAGCGAAAAACTTCTTTTGTTTCGATGGCGCCATTTTCCATCCAACCCACAATGTGCCGACCGGAGGATGCGCCAATGTCAATTGCTAAATAATAGTGCATAAAAAGGCCTCCTTTCTCATTATACAGCCATATTACTATGCCTGAAGCAAAAAAAGGAGGTCTTGTATTTTGCAAAAAAGTGTCCTCTCTTGCAAGTTTTAACTATCCCGGTAATGCTTGGGCGATTTGCCGTAGGCATCGGCAAAGATCCGGTGGAAATAGCTGATATTCTCATAGCCCACCGCAACGGCAATGTCGGCTACATTTCTGTCTGTGTTACGCAGCAAAAATGCTGCCTGCGCCAAACGCTTTTCCTGCACGAGCTGGGTGTAGGTTTTTCCCGTTTTGCGCTTGATTTCTCTTGAAAGCCAAGAAGCGTCATAGTGAAGCTGCTTCGCAAGATCGGCAAAGCTGCCGCTGACGTAGTTTTCCTCCACATATCGCAGCACCTGCCACGCAATGGTATCCTCCGGATCGGCGGTGGTCAGATCCTCTGTATGGGTCAGCAGCTGCATAAAGACCAAGGTCATCGTCATTTGGCTCATTTTCCGCTTATTCGGTGTCTCCTGAATAAGGATCCAAAGCAGGTTTTCCAGTAGGTTTTGGATAGGCTTATCACCGGAAACGTTAAAATGGAGATAACCTGCATCGGAGCTTTTTCCGCAAAGGCAGTCAATAAGAAACTTTCGCAGAGGGGTGGGTTCTTCGCCGATCATAGATAGGGGCGTGGAGAAAAATTCCGGCAAAACGATAAAATTAACCGCCAAATCCTTCTCCCCTGCCTGACACACCTCGTGCGTGGCGCTTTGACTGAGAAAAAGCAGATCTCCCTGCGCCAGTCGGATTTTCTTGCCGTTTACAATGTGCGTGGTCTCTCCGCTGAACATATACACTACTTCCACATAGTTATGGGTATGCTCCGGAAAATGGATAAAACGGGTGTGAGGGCGAATCGTGATCAGCTTGCCGGCAGACAGCAGCTTGCGGCTGTTGACGGTGCTGTCCTGCTCCTGCATATAGAGATTACGGTCAATATCTCTGCGTCCGTCTAAAATCTCCTGCTCCTCTGCCGTAACGACACAGAGCTTTTCAAATAATATAGGGTCCATAAATCGCCCTCCCGGTGCTTTTCTTTCATTATAGCACATTATCCCGATTCGTCAAATATCCCTTTGCCTTGCGCGTCATACCTCCGGTCACTAAAACGGTATTGCCATTGTAGGCGCGCGCCACCTGATTGGAAAAGGACAAGTCCGAAGACTTGTCCTTTTGTAATGCTTATTTTCCATACTGGCCGTATTTGCCGTATTTTCCGTAATGGCCGTAGTAGCTGTAGTCCTTTGTGGAAGCATCCTCCAAATTATACTGGTTAATGACCGTACCCACAATCTTTGCATTCACAGTCTGCAGCTTATGAACAGCGCCCTGCACGATATTCTTCTTTGCAAACCCTTGGCGAATTACAAACACCACACCGTCACATAGAGAAGCCAGCGCAGCCGCATCGGTCACAAGGCCTACCGGCGGCGTATCCACAATGACGAAATCATATGTCTCCAGTGCCTGATCCATAAGGTCTACCATAGCCTGCGAGCTGACCAGCTCTGCAGGGTTGGGCGGTGTCACACCGCCAATCAGCACATCAAAGCCATGCACCGTTTCTACGACACTTTCTGCAAGCTCTGCCATACCGGCAAGAACAGTAACTACGTTCTTCTCAGGATTTTTCCTAATATTCAGGTACATATTAACAGAAGGTTTCCGCAAGTCTGCATCGATCAGCAGCACACGCTTGCCAACCTGCGCCAGGGAGATGGCAAAGTTGATGGCAACGCTGCTCTTGCCTTCTTCCGGCACCGAGCTGGTAACCAGCAGCTTCCGGTTTTCACCGTTTTCCGCCATATGGGTAAAGTTGGTCCGCAGCGCCTTATAGGCCTCTGCATATTCAAAAGGTACCTTTCCACTGATCAGTGGGACAGTGGGCATTTCAGGCATTTTTCTCATTCCAGCTCACCTCTCGCCTTCTCACGTTTCTTGCTGCAGCTATCCACTGCAGGGATCACGCCCAGCACCGGCAGGTCCAGTGTCTGACGGATGTCGTACTCAGTTTGGAACGTATTGTCCAACAGATGCAACGCTGCAAAAAGACCGCAAGAGAGCATAAAGCCCAGTGCCGCATAGATAACGACAGTACTTGTAATGCTGAGGGAAATGGGCTGATTGGAAGCGTGAACGTCCTCGACGGTTTTCACAGAGCCTGCCTCGATGGTCTCAACAATGACCGGAGGTGCCACCTCCAGGATCTTGGCGGTAATCGCCTTTGCCGTTTCCACATCGCCGTAGCGCACAGTGATCTCCATAACCATGGTATCATTGACAGATTCCACGGAAATTCTGGACGCTAAGCTATCACTGCTATCCGGCAGATTGAGCGCCTGAATGATAGGCATCAATACTGTACGGCTGCCGATAATGGCGGTACAGGTATCCACAAGCTTCATAGAAGCTGCCAACTGGTCCGTAGTAACATCCGGGCGTTCTGTATTAGAATTGACGATCAGCTTAGCCTTTGCCTCGTATTGGGGCTTTGTTGTCAGCACACTGACAGCCACGCCAATAACCGCCACAAAGACGGTGATGAGCACAATGTACCGTGTCTTTTTTAGCAGTGCACGGAGCAGCAGGCCAATGTCCAATTCCCGTTCCATCATTTCTTTCATAGGGAATACTCCTTTTTTTATACTACAATGCATACTATCGCATTTTTCTTTATTATACACTATTCGGAGGAAAAGTCAATAAAAGTCGTCAGCTTTCTTCACTTCCATATAGTGCAATGGTAAACTGCCGCAGCGCCTTATCCCGTTTGCGGTAAACGGTAGAGGTTTCCGCACCCAATTCCGTACAAAGCCGCTCCACGCTCCCCTTCTCCGGATGAATGTAAAACCGCTGCAACACCAGTCTTTCCTCCCGATTCAGTCCGCTCAGGGCCCGCTCCATACACTCCAGCCAGCGCTCCGTCTGCTGCAGGCGCCACATCAGCTCCTGCCGGCTCATCATATTGTCAAGAAGCCGCTCCTCCTGCCGGTTTCCGCCGGACAGCACCGCGCAGTCTTCTGCCCGTCCGCTGCGAATAGCCACCGACAGCTCCTCCAGTCTACGAATTTCCAACGGAATATTCTTTGCAGCCAAAAGCATATTTTCGTATTTTCGCAGTCTCTCCATTGCCTCATTTTTCCAGTTCATACATATTCTCCTTTCGTACGCACTCCCAATTTTTCTTTGCCCGGCAAGGGGTCACACATAGATCCCGTGGACTATGGCACCCATCGCAGGGATCCTTTTGACAGTAAGCCCGCAGCTGATCCGGATGGAGGTAATAATGTCCACCCACCGATATACCCATAGGCTTCGCATCTGCACTGTCCATCTGCGCCCGGGGATAGGCGCGAATACGCCCCCAGCTTTCCGAAAACCACGCTTGCCATAGGGCACATTGCGCATTATTACAATTCCTCGCATCCCGCACCCGCGTGCAGCCGCGGCACGGCTTCGGCATCTCCTTCCTTTTCATAGCCGCCCCACCTTTCGCACATTCTGCACAGCTTGCAGTCCTGTCCGTACAGCTCCATTCCACAGCAAATGCACCACCCAAAGGGCACCGCCGCCTGCAGATCCTCCCCTGCCCTGTAAGCTGTCATACGTACCGGTCTGCGTCTTTCTGTTCGTAAGTAAATAACATTTCCCCACACAGATACGCCTCCTTTAGTTTGTACTTTATCAAGTACTTTCTTTGTGTGTATCCGTATAATAGTACTTGTTCGTGTACTTGTCAATAGGCAATTCGCACTTTTGTTCGTTTTTGTGTACTTGCACAAGTACACTCTTCATCCTTTGTGAAAACTGTACAAAACGCAAAAAGCCCCCTCCTGCTTTTGTACTGTCTGCACAAACCGGAGCAGCACATACGCAGGAGGGGTCTTATATCTTTACTTTTCGATAGCGGTAACAAAAGCAGGGCGGTCCTTCGATCCAAAGAAAGCCGAGCCGGCAACCAGTACATCCGCACCGTTTTCCTTACAGGTTTCCGCGGTGATAAGGTCTACACCGCCGTCTACCTCCAGATGGCAACCGGGATTCTTTTCGTCGATCATCTGACGCAGCTCCTTGAGCTTGGGCATCATATGGGCCATAAATTTCTGCCCGCCAAAGCCGGGCTCCACCGTCATCACCAGCACCATATCTACCTTTTCTATGTAAGGCGCTACCGCCTCCGCAGGGGTATTGGGTTTCACCACCACACCGGGCTTTACACCCAAGGCGCGGATCAAATCGATGGTCTTATGGATATTTTCCGGGGTATCTGCTTCCACGTGAATGGTCAGATAATCTGCGCCGGCCTTACAGAACTCCTCTGCATATTTGATCGGTGTATCGATCATCAGGTGGACATCCAGCGTAAGATCGGTAATCTTCCGCATTGCCTTGACCCAACCATAGCCAAAGGTGATATTCGGCACGAAATGGCCGTCCATAATGTCCACGTGGAGCCACTTAGCGCCGTCACACTTGGCGCGGTCCATATCCTCGTGGAAATGCATATAGTCGGCAGAAAGAATAGAAGGCGCTAGAATTGCCATAAAAATACCTCTTTCCTCTCCATTTGGGAGCAATTTACCAAGTCATTATAACACCTTACGTGTCAATTATCAATTAAAAAATAACAGCGAGTACCATGTGACGATATTGCCGCCGTACTGGAATTCCAGCCCTAAAGCATCCAGTGTCGTTGTCAGCACGATACCGTGACTCTCCACGCAAGGGTGCATCCGTTCCGGGGAACGGCAGGGCTGGCCATCCAGAATCGCGCATCTGTCACAAGCAGCACAGGCCTCGCTGGACAGCACAAAGGGCTCTATTCCCTGCTGCCGCAGCAAATCCCGCACAGCATTTGTCACTTCTTCGTGGGGTCCCCTGGTTTCTAAGCAGGCATTGATATCCGCCACATCGTCTACTTCCGTAATGGTACCGATCAGCAGGCAATTTTCATAGCCCTTGCATTTTTTCTCACATTCGGACACCTCGCCCACACCGGGCGGACAGGCCCAGCTTTTTCCATACATCGGGCACTCGTGCCGGCATATGTAGCGGATGCGCTGGGAAAAATCCAAGCTTTGCGGGTCGATATAGAAATAAGCATACAGTGGCAGTGCGCTAAGCTGTTGCTCAAAAAGCAATTTATCCATTTTTAAGTTCCTCCAGTATCCGCGCGCAGCCTTCCGCAATGTCCACATAAGTCTGCCCAAAATCACCGTAGGGCCAAGGATCACTTACATTCCGATCCGGCAAAAAGGGGGCATAGTTCGTCACCTCGGGGTAATCCCGGCGGATCCGCCGACCGTTGCTATCATCCATATAATAAATGCGGTCAAAGCGGTCGAAATCCGTCCGAGTAATCTGCCGTGCACGGTGTCCGTCGCAGGAAATGCCGTGCTTTTGCAGCTCCTTCCGGGCAAGAGGGTACACGGGATTGCCCCACTCTTCATCGCTGACACCGGCAGAGTCGATTTCCACCGAAACACCCGCCTTTTGGGCCATATCCCGCATCACATACTCCGCCATCGCGCTCCTGCAAATATTCCCCCAACATACAAATAGTATCTTCTCCATACATACCCTCACTTTTCCAATATCATTGCGAGGGCACATCGTGCCCGTGGCAATCTCCTGTGTGCGCGTACATTATAGCACCCATTGCGTATAATTGCAACGCACAAAGACCCCCTTTGTGTAAAGTAGCCTCAGACCGTAGAAAAGCCCCGCCTTGCTTGACGCAAAACAGGGTTTTTTCTACAGTCTGAGATCTCGGTCATCGTTTCCGATGACACAGAGGCTGCATATTTACTATATTGTTTGCTTTTTTCAGTGATCCATCCCGTTGCGAAAGGATAAATCAAATTTGCTGAAACAGTGGGATCACTCCCACTCGATGGTGCCGGTGGGCTTAGGGGTCAGGTCGTAGAGAACGCGGTTGATGCCGGGGACCTCGGTGGTGATGCGCTGGGTGATCTTATGCAGAAGCGCATAAGGAATTTCTTCGATGGTCGCCGTCATTGCATCCACAGTATTCACTGCCCGGATGATAGCAGGCCAGCCCTCGTAACGGGCGCCGTCTTTCACGCCGACGCTCTTCATATCCGGCACAGAAATAAAGTATTGCCAAACAGACTGCGCAAGTCCGCAGTTATCAAACTCCTCCCGCAAAATAGCATCTGCCTCCCGCAGGGCGTGGAGACGGTCGCGGGTGATGGCGCCCAAGCAGCGGACACCCAGACCGGGACCGGGGAAGGGTTGGCGGTAGACCATACCGTGAGGCAGACCAAGGGCTTCGCCCACAACACGGACTTCATCCTTATAAAGGAATTTGAGAGGCTCTACCAGCGCCATCTTCATATCCTCAGGCAGGCCGCCCACATTGTGATGGGATTTTACCGGCTTGCCGCTTTCCTTGGCTTTGATGGACTCCAGAATGTCGGGGTAGATCGTGCCCTGCGCCAAAAATTCGATGCCGCTAAGCTTAGCTGCTTCTTCGTCAAAGACTTTAATAAATTCACCGCCGATGATCTTGCGCTTTTTTTCCGGGTCAGAAACACCGGCAAGGAGATCAAGGAAACGGTCAGTTGCATCCACATAGATCAGATTGGCATCCAGACCTTCCCGGAACACACGGATCACATCCTCGCTCTCGCCTTTGCGCATAAGACCGTGGTTTACGTGGACACAGACAAGCTGCTTGCCGATGGCTTTGATCAGCAGTGCAGCAACCACAGAGGAGTCTACACCGCCGGACAGCGCCAGCAAAACCTTTCGGCTGCCGACTTGCGCGCGAATTTGGGTGATTTGCTCATCAATAAAAGCTTGTGCCAAAGCAGGGGTAGTGATACGCAGCATTGTTTCAGGACGGGTCATCTGATTCATAACGGACCTCCAAGTTCTCGTTTTGGTTAGCATTTCCATTATATTACATACTTTGCAGATTGTAAAATATCTTTTTGCACAATTTTTTTGTTTTTTTATAGAAAATTTTCGACATCCCGCAGATGGAAAAACACGAATTTTCTCTTGCGTTCGGATAGGAAATGTTTTATTATAGTAATGAAATGAAAAAGACGGACATCACAGCGGAGCACGATAGCCTTTCAAAGACCAATATGTGCTCTGCCTATTTTTTAATCTGAGGAGGATGCACTGTGAAAAAAGTCGGAATTGTTATGGGCAGCGACAGCGATCTGCCGATCCTGCGCAAAACTATGGACACGCTGACCGAGTTGGGCGTACCCTACGAATGTCATATTTACTCTGCCCATCGCACCCCTGAGGAAGCAGGGGCTTTTGCCCGCGACGCAAGAAAGAACGGCATCGGCGTTATCATTGCCGCGGCCGGTATGGCTGCGCACTTGGCCGGTGCTATGGCTGCGAACACCACGCTGCCTGTGATCGGCATTCCCTGCAAATCCACGTATTTAGACGGCATTGACGCACTCCTGTCAACGGTACAGATGCCCAGCGGCATCCCAGTTGCTACCGTTGCCATTAACGGAGGTGTCAATGCCGCTTTGCTTTCTGCTCAGATTTTGGCAGTGAGCGATGAAGCCCTTGCGCAGCGTTTGATGGACAAGCGGCGCAACGATGCCCGGAAGGTTTTGGAAAAAGACGCTGCCCTGCAGGCAGAGCTCAATAAATAAAAAGAAAGAGGTCAAAACTATGGAAAATCTGAAACTGCTCTACACCGGAAAAACAAAGAATGTATACGCCCTCCCCAACGGCAACTGCCTGCTGAAGTTTAAGGACGACTGCACCGGCAAGGACGGTGTGTTTGATCCCGGCGAGAATGCTGTGGGACTGACCATCGAGGGTGTGGGCGATGTAAACCTGAGAATGAGCATCTATTTCTTTGAAAAGATCAATGCTGCAGGCATCCGCACCCACTATGTTTCTGCAGATTTGACAAACACCACTATGGAGGTCCTGCCCGCCAAGGTCTTCGGTAAGGGTCTGGAGGTCATCTGCCGTTATAAGGCCGTCGGCTCTTTCTACCGCCGTTACTCCGATTACTGCACCGAGGGTCAGGATCTGCCCGCTTATGTGGAAACTACCTTCAAAAATGATGAGAAAGGCGATCCGCTGGTCACCAAGGACGGCCTTGTGGATCTGGGCGTTATGACCGGACAGCAGTACGATGATCTGAAGGCAATGACGCAGGCCATCACCAAGATCGTTGCAGACGACCTGAAGGAAAAGGGTCTTGATATGTATGATATTAAGTTTGAGTTCGGTTACGATGCAGACGGAAATGTGATGCTCATTGACGAGATCGCATCCGGCAATATGCGGGTCTATAAGGATGGCAAGTATGTGGATCCTATGACCCTGAACAAGCTGTTTTTTGCATAAAAGGAGCAGATAATGGGCGGTTTTTTTGGAATCACATCCCGGGAGGATTGTATGATGGATGTGTTCTTTGGTGTGGACTACCACTCCCACCTGGGAACACGGCGGGGCGGTATGGCTGCATACGACAGAGAGATCGGTCTGCAGCGAAAGATCCATAATATTGAAAATGCGCCATTCCGCACAAAGTTTGAGCATATTTTCAGCGAGATGGAAGGCACTTCAGTGATCGGCTGTATTTCCGACAGCGATCCCCAGCCGATGCTGATCCGTTCCAATTTAGGCACATACGCCATTTGTACGGTGGGCATCATCAACAATGCCGACGCGCTGATCGACCGTTATCTTTCTTTTAGCGGCGGCCACTTTGACGCGATGACCGGCGGCCGGGTAAATACCACGGAGCTGGTGGCGGCGCTGATCGATCAGAAGAGCAGCTTTTCCGACGGCATCCGGTTTGCCCAGAATTCTATCGAGGGAACGGCCAATATTCTGATATTAAAAGAGAACGGCAATATCATTGCAGCCCGTGATAAGCTGGGTCGTATCCCGGTACAGATCGGTAAAAATGAGAATGGCTATTGCGCCTCCCTTGAGGAATTTGCCTTTACCAAGCTGGGTTATGAGAAGGTTTGCGAGTTAGGTCCCGGTGAGATCGTGGAATTGACGCCCGAGAGTATGACGCGGCTGGTTGCTCCCGGTAAGGATATGCGTATCTGCGCCTTCCTTTGGAGCTACTACGGCTATCCCACCTCCACTTATGAGGGAATCAATGTGGAAGCTATGCGTTATCGTAACGGTGCCGCCATTGCCGAGCGGGATATGGAGCAGGGCCGCAGTATGGACATCGACTATGTGGGTGGTGTGCCGGACTCCGGAACGCCCCACGCCATCGGCTATGCTAACCGCACCGGCAGACCCTTTGCCCGGGCGTTTATTAAGTATACACCCACCTGGGCGAGAAGCTTTACCCCCGCCCGGCAGAGCGATCGGAAAAAGATTGCCAAAATGAAGCAGATCCCCGTCCACGACTTGATCAAGGACAAAAACCTCCTGTTTGTGGATGATTCTATCGTCCGGGGCACACAGCTTCGGGAGACGGTGGAATTCCTCTATGAAAACGGTGCGAAGTCTGTGCATATGCGCTCTGCCTGCCCGCCTATTATGTACGGCTGTAAATACCTGAATTTCTCCCGCTCTACCAGTGATCTGGATCTCATTACCCGCCGGGTAATTTTGGAGCTGGAGGGCGAGGAAGGTATGAAGCATTTGGAGGAATATGCCGATGGCAAGACGGAGCGCGGTAAGGCAATGCGCCAGGCCATCTGTGATAAGTTTAATTTCGCCTCTTTGGGCTTCCAGTCTTTAGAAGGTGTGGTAAATGCCATCGGGTTGGAGCCCTGCAAGCTTTGCACCTATTGCTGGACAGGTAAGGAGTAAAGGAGATAACTATGGAACATAACAACTCTTATTCTGCAAGCTATGCTGCTGCCGGTGTAGACATTACTGCCGGCTACAAGGCTGTGGAATTGATGAAAAAGCACATTGCCCGCACCCGCAATGCTGGGTGCCTCGACGATGTGGGCGGCTTTGGCGGATGCTTTAGTCTGCCCATTGCCGGTATGGAAGAGCCGGTGTTGGTCTCCGGCACCGACGGCTGCGGCACAAAGGTGAAGCTTGCCATTCTGATGGACAAGCACGATACCATCGGTATCGATGCGGTGGCAATGTGCGTCAATGATATTATCTGCTGTGGCGCAAAGCCTCTGTTTTTCCTGGACTATATCGCCTGCGGTAAGAATTATCCCGAAAAGATCGCCGAGATCGTATCCGGTGTTGCCGAGGGCTGTGTCCAGTCCGGCGCGGCGCTGATCGGCGGTGAGACTGCAGAGCATCCCGGTATGATGCCTGCAGAGGATTACGATCTGGCGGGCTTTGCCGTTGGCATCGTGGATAAGAAAAAAATTTTGGATAATACCCGGATGGCGGAAGGAGATGTGGTCATCGCACTGCCCTCCACCGGTATTCACAGCAACGGTTTTTCTCTGTGTCGCAAGGTATTTAATATTGATAATAACGATCCCCAGCTTTATCTCCCCCGGGAGGAGCTGGGCGGCAAGACCATTGCGGAAAGTCTGCTGATACCTACGAAAATTTATGTCAAGGCTGTTTTGGCACTGCTGGAGCAGGTGGATGTCAAGGGCATCAGCCATATCACCGGCGGTGGCTTCTATGAGAACATTCCCCGTGCCATTCCCGACGGTCTGTGCGCGGTGATCGACAAGAGCGCCATTCGCGTTTTGCCCATTTTCGATCTGATCGCTTCCTTCGGCAATATCCCTGAGCGGGATATGTACAACACCTACAACATGGGCGTGGGTATGAGCATCGTTGTTCCGGCTGCACAGGCGGAAAAGGCGCTGTGTGTACTGAAGGAAAACGGCGAGGATGCTTACATCATCGGACACATCGAAAAGGGCGAAGAAAAGGTGGTACTGCGATGAAGCGTATTGCGGTACTGGTTTCCGGTGGTGGCACCAATCTGCAGGCGCTGATCGATGCCCAAGGCGATGTGCTTCATAGCGGTAAAATTGCTTTGGTGATCTCCAATGTGGAAGGCGCTTATGCGCTCCAGCGGGCGAAAAATGCGGATATTCCCACGGAAACAGTCATTAAGAAGGTCTGCGGTTCGCAGATTGCCTTTGAAGATCGGCTGCTCTCTCTGCTGGAGCAGTACGAGATCGATGTGATCGTGCTGGCTGGCTTTATGACGATACTCACAGAGCATTTTACCGGGCGATATCCGGGCCGTATTTTGAATGTGCATCCCAGCCTGATCCCCAGCTTTTGCGGAGAAGGCTTTTACGGCTTGCGTGTGCACGAGGCGGCGCTGTCGTATGGCGTGAAAGTCACCGGCGCAACGGTGCATTTTGTCAATGAAGTCTGCGACGGCGGTCAGATCATCGCCCAAAAAGCGGTGCCGGTTTTGGAAGGGGATACCCCTGAAACGCTGCAACGCAGAGTTATGGAGCAGGCGGAATGGATACTGCTCCCCCAAGCGGTAGAAACCGTTTGCAACGGCTTAGGAGGAAACGAATATGAATGTATATGAAATTGGAAATCTTGCCGAAATGCTGGCAAATAATACATATCCCGGTCGCGGTATCGTGCTGGGTGTGACCCCGGATGGAACAAAATCTGTTGCTGCCTATTTCATTATGGGTCGCAGTGTCAATTCCCGAAACCGCGTATTTGTGCAGGAGCCGGACGGCATCCGCACGGAAGCCTATGACCCTGCGCTTATGAAAGACCCTCATCTGATTATCTATCACCCCGTCCGTCAAATCGGGCAGGGACTGATCGTCACCAACGGTGACCAAACCGATACCGTTTGGGAGTTCTTAGCCAAGGGCGAGAGCTGGGAGGCGGCGCTGCGCACCCGCCAGTTTGAGGATGATGGCCCCAACTGGACGCCCCGCATTTCCGGCCTGCAAGCCGGGGACGGCAGCTACAAAATGTCCATTCTGAAAGCTGCCGACGCAGAAGGTTCTGCCTGCGCCCGCTTCTTCTGGGAATACCCCGCCATTTCCGGCTTGGGTCATTTCCTCCATACCTATGTCTGTGACGGAAACCCCGTGATCCCCACCTTCCAAGGTGAGCCGGAGCGTGTTTCTATCCCCAATGACATCGAGGTGTTTACCAAGGCGCTGTGGGAAAATTTGAATGAGAACAACAAGATTTCTCTTTTTGTCCGTTATACCGATTTGAAGACCGGTGCTTACGAGCAGCAGATCATCAACAAGCACAAATAAGGAGAATAAAATGAAGACCTTTGAACTGAAATACGGTTGTAACCCCAATCAGAAGCCTGCTTCCATTTATATGCACGACGGCACGGAGCTGCCTATTGAAATCCTCAATGGCCGTCCCGGTTACATTAACTTTTTAGATGCGCTGAACTCCTGGCAGCTTGTAAAAGAGCTGAAGGAAGCCACCGGCATGCCCTGCGCCACCTCCTTTAAGCACGTTTCTCCCACCTCTGCGGCGGTCGGCAAGCCTCTCAGCCCGGAGCTGAAAAAGGCCTGCTTTGTAGATCATATCAAGGGCTTGGACGAAAATCCCTTGGCCTGCGCCTATGCCCGCGCCCGTGGCACAGACCGTATGTGCTCCTTTGGCGACTGGGTGGCGCTGAGCGATGTCTGCGATGCGCTGACCGCTTCCTTGATCGCGCCTGAGGTGTCCGACGGTGTCATCGCCCCCGGCTATACCGAGGAGGCTTTAGCAATTTTGAAGGCCAAGCGCAAGGGCGGCTATAATATTGTAAAAATCGACCCCGATTATGTACCGGATCCTCAGGAAACAAAGCAGGTCTACGGCATCACCTTTGAGCAGGGCCGCAATAACTTTAAGATCGGCAGCCACTTGCTGGAGAATATTGTAACTGCTAACAAGGATCTGCCTGAATCCGCAAAGATCGACCTGATCGTTGCGCTCATTACCCTGAAATACACCCAGTCTAACTCTGTTTGCTTTGCAGTAGACGGTCAGGCAATCGGTGTGGGTGCCGGTCAGCAGAGCCGTATTCACTGTACCCGTTTGGCAGGCACAAAAGCCGATACCTGGTTCCTCCGTCAGCATCCCAAGACCTTGGGACTGCAGTTCCGGGAGGACTTAGGCCGGGCAAACCGGGACAATGTGATCGACGGCTACATCAACGGCAACGAGGAAGATGTCTGCGCAGATGGCATTTGGCAGAACTACTTTACCGTCCAGCCGGAGCGGCTGACCGCGGAGGAAAAGAAGGCGTTTTTGGCAACCCGGCAGAATGTGGCGCTGGGCAGCGATGCTTTCTTCCCCTTCTCCGACAATATTAAGCGTGCTTACGCCTCCGGTGTCAAATATATTGCCGAGCCCGGCGGCTCTATCCGGGATGATCTTGTCATTGAAGAATGTGACAAAAATGGAATGGTCATGGCGTTTACCGGTATGCGCCTGTTCCACCACTAATACGTAAAAAGGAGGCAGTCCTATGCGAATTCTTGTTGTGGGCGGTGGTGGACGGGAACACGCCATCATCAAAGCTCTGAAAAAGAATCCCGATATTACTGAGGTTTTCGCTGCCCCCGGCAACGGCGGTATTGCCAAGGATGCTACGTGCATCAATATCGGTGCGTTGGAAATTGATAAGCTGGTCGCTTTTGCAGTAGAAAATCAAATTGACTATACTGTCGTTGCGCCAGACGATCCGTTGGTGGCAGGCTGTGTGGATGCTATGGAAGAAAAGGGCATTCCCTGCTTCGGTCCTCGAAAAAATGCCGCTATCATCGAAGGCAGTAAAGTATTTGCCAAAGATTTGATGAGAAAGTACGGCATTCCCACCGCAAAATACGAGACCTTTGCGGATATGGCCTCTGCCCTCTCCTATTTGGAAAATGCCCCCATCCCCACCGTGGTCAAGGCAGACGGTCTGGCACTGGGCAAGGGTGTGATCATTGCCCAAACCCGGGAGGAAGCCAAAGCCGCTGTCCGGGATATGATGGAGGGTGGCATTTTCGGTGCCTCCGGCAGCCGGGTAGTCATTGAAGAATTTCTGACCGGTCCGGAGGTTTCCGTCCTTGCCTTTACCGACGGAAAAACCGTAAAGCCTATGGTCTCCTCTATGGATCATAAGCGCATCGGTGATAATGACACCGGCCTAAACACCGGCGGTATGGGTACCGTCGCCCCCAATCCTTACTATACAGAAGCAATTGCCAAGCAGTGTATGGAGGAGATCTTCCTCCCCACCGTTGCAGCTATGAATAAAGAAGGCCGTACATTCAAAGGCTGTCTGTACTTTGGACTGATGCTGACGCCAAACGGCCCTAAGGTAATCGAATATAACTGCCGTTTCGGTGACCCGGAGACCCAAGTGGTGCTGCCGCTGCTGCAAAGTGACCTGCTTACCGTTATGCAGGCAACCACCAACGGCACACTGGATGAAACAGATGTAATTTTTGCCGGCAAACACGCCTGTTGTGTGATCCTTGCCTCTGCCGGATACCCTACCGCTTATGAAAAGGGTTTTGAAATTACGATGACCCCGGAGGCAGAAGCGTGTACTTATGTGGCAGGCGCAAAGCTGGAAAACAAGAAGCTTGTCACCTCCGGTGGCCGTGTTACCGGCACTACTGCGGTAGCGGATTCTCTGGAAGATGCGATCCGGGAGGCATACCGTCTTTCCAACGGTGTCCGCTTCCAAAATGCCTACCGAAGAAGCGATATTGGACAACGTGCCCTGCAGGCAAAAAGGAGTTAATATGGTCTATCGTGTATATGTAGAAAAAAAGCCGGGTCAGACCCACGAGGCAGACAGCCTGTTCCAACAGATTCAGGAACTTCTGCAAATCAAAAGTCTTTCCGGCGTGCGCGTTTTGAATCGCTATGATGCGGATAATATCGAGCAATCCCTTTTTCAGTATGCCGTCAATACGGTGTTTTCCGAGCCGCAGGTAGATAATGTCAGCTATGCGCTGCCTCAGGGCGACACGGTGTTTGCCGTAGAGCCACTGCCCGGTCAGTATGACCAGCGGGCAGACTCCGCGGCGCAGTGCATCCAAATCATTTCCCAAGGCAACCGCCCCATTATCCGTACTGCCAAGGTTTATGTACTCAGCGGTACACTTACCCAGGAGCAGCTTGCCGCCATCCAAAACTATGTTATCAACCGTGTGGAGAGCCGCCTTGCAGAGCTCTCTCTGCCGGAGACCTTGCATGTTACCCATGAGGTTCCCCAAGCCGTAGCTGCCGTTACCGGTTTTGTGGATATGGACGATTCCGGTCTTTGTCAGCTGCTGGACCGTTTGGGTCTTGCAATGGACTTGGATGACCTCCGCTTCCTGCAGGCTTATTTCCGTGACGAGGAGCATCGGGATCCCACCATTACAGAAATTCGCGTTGTAGACACCTATTGGTCCGACCATTGCCGTCACACCACCTTCTCCACCCATTTGGATAATATCACCATCCACGATCCTGCAGTAGCAGCAGCCTATCAGCGGTATTTGGATGCACGGGTTGAAGTCTATGGCGAAGAAAAGGCAGCAGCCCGTCCCCAAACGCTAATGGACATTGCCACCATCGGTGCCAAGGCCCTGAAGAAACGGGGTCTGCTCCCGGAACTGGATGAAAGCGAAGAAATCAATGCCTGTTCCATCCACGTAACGGCTACCGTAAACGGGAAAGATCAGGACTGGCTTTTGATGTTCAAAAACGAGACCCACAACCACCCCACGGAAATCGAGCCCTTTGGCGGTGCGGCTACCTGTATCGGCGGCTGTATCCGGGATCCCCTCAGCGGACGGGCCTATGTCCATCAGGCAATGCGTGTCACCGGTGCAGGTGATCCCCGAAAGTCCTTGCAGGAGACCCTTCCCGGCAAGCTGCCCCAGCGGAAGCTCTGCCAAACAGCCGCTGCCGGTTATTCTTCTTACGGTAACCAGATCGGTCTTGCTACAGGCCACGTGGCAGAGCTATACCACGAAGGCTACATTGCCAAGCGGTTGGAATGCGGTGCAGTCGTGGCAGCAGCACCTGCGAAAAATGTCCGCAGAGAACGCCCCGCACCCGGTGATGTGATCGTTCTTTTGGGCGGTCGCACCGGACGGGACGGCATTGGCGGTGCCACCGGTTCCAGTAAGAGCCATAACTTAAAATCCCTTGTGACTATGGCCTCCGAGGTGCAAAAAGGCAATGCCCCCGAGGAACGAAAGATCCAGCGTTTGTTCCGGAAGCCGGAAGTCACGCAGTTGATCAAGCGCTGTAATGACTTTGGCGCCGGCGGCGTTTCCGTTGCCATTGGTGAGCTTGCTGACGGCCTGCGGATCGATTTAGATGCCGTTCGTAAGAAATATGAGGGTCTGGATGGCACAGAGCTTGCCATCTCTGAATCTCAGGAGCGTATGGCAGTTGTGGTAGCAGCCGAAGATGCGGATACCTTTATCGCCTATGCCGAGGAAGAAAATCTGGAAGCTTACCGTGTCGCCACCGTAACCGAAGAAGCACGGATGGTTATGACTTGGAAGGGTGTCGAAATTGCCAATCTTTCCCGCGATTTTCTTAACACCAACGGAGCAGTAAAGCACGCCGATGTACAGGTAGAGGCAAAAGACCTGACCGTGCTGGGCAAGCCCGCCTTCACCTCTCTCCGGGATATGGCAGCCAGTCTGAAGACCGCCAGCCAGCGTGGTCTTGTGGAGCGCTTTGACGCCACCATCGGCGCAGGCTCTGTGCTGATGCCCTTTGGCGGCAGAAACCAATCCACACCCGCACAGGCAATGGCAGCCCAGCTGCCTGTCCTCCCCGGCGAGGAAACGGAGCAGGGCAGTCTCTTTGCTTGGGGCTGCGATCCCGACTGTCTGTCCGTTGATCCCTACACCGGCGCAAGAGCTGCCGTGTATAGCTCTGTTACCAAGTTAGTTGCTGCCGGTGCAGATTATAAGAAGGTATATCTGACCTTACAGGAGTTCTTTGCGCGCCTCAGAACCGAGCCAAAGCGCTGGGGCAAGCCCTTTGCAGCTCTTCTTGGTGCGCTGGATGCCCAAATGGAGATCGGTGCTGCCGCCATTGGCGGTAAGGACTCTATGTCCGGTACATTTCTTGATAAGGATGTGCCTCCCACGCTGATTTCCTTCGCCATTGCCCCGGTAAATAAAGGGAATGTATTAAGCCCTGAATTTAAGCAGCCTAATCACCCGGTTTATCTGTTTGCCCCCACCGATAACACGCCCGAAAGCCAAAAGGCCGCTTGGGAGGCTTTCTATAAGCTGCACAAGGAGGGTAAGATCTGCGCTGCCTGGGCGGTAGAAAACGGTCTTTCCGAGGCAGTTATGAAGATGTCCTTCGGTAACAATATCGGCTTTGCCTCCTGTGGCAGCGTGGAGGATCAGTGGCATCAGAGCGATTTCTGGGGCTTTATCGTGGCAGAGCTTACGGAGGATGTGGACATCCCCGAGGCACTTCCCATCGGTAAGACCATCGCAAAGCCCGAAATTTTACTGGACGGTGACAGAGCGGCGATCGCGGAACTGTACGCCCTCAATACCGCAACGCTGGAAAAAGTCTATCCTACCGAAACGGTAGAAACTGACAAAAAAATCCCCATCTTCTCTCACACAGAGCTTTGTACTCTTGCACCTGCTGTTAAGACGGCAAAGCCCAAAGTGCTGATCCCTGTATTTCCCGGCACTAACTGCGAATTTGACTCTGCCCGGGCGGTAATGGCTGCCGGTGGCGAGGCGGAGATCGTAGTCGTCCGCAACCTCACTGCTGAGGACGTTGCCCGCAGTGTAGAAAATGTAGCCCAGAAAATCGCAGACAGCCAAATGATCTTCATTCCCGGTGGCTTCTCCGGCGGTGATGAGCCCGATGGCTCTGCAAAGTTTATCACAGCCTTCTTCCGCAACCCCGCCATCCGTGAGCAGGTAGGAAAGCTGCTGGATCAGCGGGACGGTTTGATGTGCGGTATTTGTAACGGCTTCCAGGCCCTCATTAAGTTAGGCCTTGTGCCTTATGGCAAGATCATCGACACCGATGACACCTGCCCCACCTTGACCTATAATACCATCGGCCGTCACCAGAGCCGGATCGTTCGCACCCGGATCGCGTCTAATAAATCTCCGTGGCTCAGCCTGATGAATGTAGGCGATATTGTAAGTGTCCCTATTTCCCACGGTGAGGGTCGCTTCCTGGCATCCGAAGAGCTGGCGTTGCAGCTGGCGCAAAACGGACAGATTGCCACCCAATATGTGGACCTTGCCGGCAATCCTACGATGGATGCGGCATTTAACCCCAACGGCTCGCTCTTTGCTATCGAGGGCATTACCTCTCCCGACGGCAGAGTGTTCGGCAAAATGGGTCATAGCGAACGCATCGGAAACGGTCTTTATAAAAATGTCCCCGGTCAGTACGACATCCGTATGTTCGAGGCCGCGGTTAAGTATTTTAAGTAAGGGAGGACTTTTCTATGGCATATTATTATTCCGAGCCCAGCCATACTTTTAGTGAGTATCTTCTGATCCCCGGCTATACCTCCGAGGAATGTATTCCCGCAAATGTATCGCTCCGTACCCCCTTGGTAAAGTACCGCAAGGGCGTGGAGGAGCCTGCCATCAGCTTGAATATTCCGCTGACTTCTGCGGTTATGCAGTCGGTCTCCAACGACACATTAGCCATTGCGCTGGCAAAGGAAGGCGGTATCAGCTTTATCTTTGGTTCTCAATCCATCGAATCCCAAGCTGCTATGGTTGCAAAGGTCAAGGGCTACAAGGCGGGCTTTGTAGTCTCCGCTTCTAACCTGACCCCGGAGCATACCCTCGCCGATGTACTGGCGCTAAAAGAGAAGAACGGTTTCTCTACTGTTGCAATTACCGATGATGGCACCGCCACTGGCAAGCTGCTTGGCATCGTCACCAGCCGGGATTACCGTGTCAGCCGTATGGATGGCAGTGAAAAAGTCGCAAGCTTTATGACCCCTCGGGAGAGACTGGTAACTGCACCGGCAGACACCACCCTGAAGGAAGCAAATGATATTATTTGGGAGCATAAGCTCAACAGCCTGCCTGTAGTAGATGCAAACGATCACCTTATGTACTTTGTCTTCCGCAAGGACTATGCCTCCCACAAGGCACATCCTTTGGAATTGCTGGACAATGAAAAGCGTTACCTGGTAGGCGCAGGCATCAACACCCGTGACTATGCCCAGCGTGTCCCTGCCCTTCTGGAAGCAGGTGCAGATTGCCTCGTCATCGACTCCTCCGAGGGCTTCACCTGCTGGCAGGAAAAGACCATTCGTTGGATCCGCGAAAATTATGGCGACAGCGTAAAAGTCGGCGCAGGCAATGTGGTGGACCGTGACGGCTTCCGCTTTTTGGCAGAAGCCGGAGCAGACTTTGTCAAAATTGGTATCGGCGGCGGCTCTATTTGCATTACCCGGGAAACCAAGGGCATCGGCCGTGGACAGGCCACCGCTGTCATTGAGGTGGCAGCTGCCCGGGACGAGTACTTTAAGGAGACCGGCATCTATGTGCCTATCTGCTCCGATGGCGGCATCGTCCACGATTACCATATGACCTTAGCACTTGCAATGGGCGCAGACTTTATGATGCTGGGTCGCTACTTTGCCCGGTTTGACGAATCGCCCACACCCAAGGTAATGGTCAACGGCGCCTATATGAAGGAATACTGGGGCGAAGGCTCTAACCGCGCCCGGAACTGGCAGCGCTATGATCTGGGCGGCAATGCAAAGCTGACCTTTGAGGAAGGTGTGGACAGCTACGTGACCTATGCCGGTCCGCTCCACGATAATGTGGAAAGCTCTCTGTATAAGGTAAAATCCACAATGTGCAATGTGGGCGTGACCAATATTCCCGATCTGCAAAAGAATGCCAAGATCACATTGGTCTCCGCCACCTCCATCGTAGAGGGCGGCGCTCACGATGTGACATTGCGTTCCACCAGCTCTGTTAAGTAAGGTGTCCTCCATTTGTTATGGGGTAAAGTAAAATATCCTCAAAACAAGCATAAAGGGTAAATTCTCGCATCCTCATAAAACATAGCGACCTTGCATAGAAAGGCTATGCAAGGTCGCTTTTTTGTGATATAATCCATGTAGAAAGGCGGTGAAGCAGATATGGAAAAACTGTTTATTCTGGCGTATTTCCTTATGATAATGATGGACAAAGTTGTAATCAGCGATGCGCGCCGCTTGCTTCTGGATTTTCTGATTGGTGAAAGAAATCGGAAAAATGCGAAAAGAATACATGCAGAGCAAAGTTTTTCAGACAGGGTGAAGATGGGATATATTCTGCCAATGCTGAAAAAATATACAGGGGCGTTCAGAAAATACCATATTCTATATCTGATTATTTTATATTCTCTAATTCCACAGTATATAACGATTGTATTGTTCCATATTTTTGCGCCAAGCGTTATTTGGTATGTCTTTGGTGTGTTTCTTGGTATAAAACTCTTACTTACCATATTCTATACTCTTGAACTTGGGCCGCAAAAAATGTCCGTATATGCACAAAAGAAAAAGTAACGGGCAGCGGAGAAAAAAGGAGATAAAAAGGAAGTTGAGGGAGAATGTGGGAAATTGCCCTTTTGAGAATGAGTGAAGTTACCCTATGACACCATTCCTTTGGAAGACCCTGTCTTATGCTATCGGTCTAAAAGATGGAGAGATTGCAGCATACAGTGTGCGGATTTCTTTACCTGATGATGGATAGAAAACTGTGAAAGGCAGCCGCTGACCGGATGGTCGGCGGCTGTGCGATTTTTCGTTGCGCTCCCGGCATCTCTCCCTTATACCAACAAGTGATGTTTTCTTTCGTATTGCTTTTTACGAGGGAATATGCTAAAATATTTTCAATCTTTTTAGAAAAGGCGGTGGTAAAAATGAAACAGAAGCCGATTTGGCATTTTCTCTTTCAACTGTTTCTTTTGACCCTCGCCTTTTTTTCCGCTGAGCTGATCGTGGCACTGTTTGTGGAGACCAAGACACCACTCCCCTACGCATTCGGTTTTTTGTGGTCGATGCTGCTTGCGGCCATTTCTCTGCTTCTTCCCCGAAAGGTTGGGCGCATTTTCTTCCTTGTAACGTTTTTCCTCTCCGGTGCTTACGCGCTGGTGCAGGCAGCCCATTTTGATATGTTCCGGAAACTGACCTTTTTTACTGCCGTCTTTTATGCCGGTGAAGGCGCAAAATTCTGGCTGGACATTCTCCGCTCCTTCCCCCTTTTGTGGTGGCCCTGTGTGGCAGTCGTGGTTGCCATTTTAATATTGAGCGCACGGTTCTTCCCCAAGGGGGCAAAGCCCATTCCTGCTGCAGTTACCGCAGTTCTGTGCGTTTTTCTGCTGGTGCTTTTTCCCCAGCTCTTTATTATTGAGAACGAGGAAACCGAAACTACCTACACCGCGATGTATGATGCAGAGGCGGTCTACTCCGTTACCGGCTATTATCATATGACTGTACGGGATCTGTGGTGCAATGTACTGTTTCCCGACTTAGGCAGCGCCGGACAGACACAGCAGCTGGACCGCTACTTTGCAGACCGGAGCAAATCTGGTCCCAACGAAATGACCGGCATTTATAAGGATAAAAATGTGGTCTATGTACTGCTGGAGGCCATTGACGACTGGGTCATTACACCGGAGAACACGCCCACGATGTACCGGCTGATGAACGAGGGTATTTCCTTTGAGAATTTCTACTCCCCCGGCTTTGGCAGTGCCCGGACTCTCAGCTCGGAGCTATGCATCAACACCGGTATTTATCTGCCTACCAGTGTCGGCAGTCTCTTTGATTACGACGAAAATCAGTTCCCCCAGTCCATTGCCAATCAGGCAGGAAAGAACGGCTACAGCGCCGAGGTCTTCCACTACAATGACCCGGCATTTTACAGCCGCGGGACCTTTGAGCCCCTGTGGGGTTATGGAGACTATCACGGCTATTGCGAGTACACAAGTGACGAAAATGCTCTCTTTGATGAATGCACCGTCTTTACAAATCCGCAGCTGCGTGACCTTTTCTTCCGAGAGGGCAAGACCTTTAACACCATCATCACCCGCTCTGCCCATTTAAGCTACTATTACAAGGAAAAGCTATCCGGCTACGCGCTTTCTAAATACCCGGAGTATCGGGGCAAATATAGCTCTGAAGAAGAGGATTGTATCCGGGTCAAGGCGCGGCTTGTGGATGATATGTTTACGATGCTGCTAAGTGAGCTGGAAAAGCGCGGCCGTTTGGAAGACACGGTCATTGTAGCAGTCACCGACCATTATGCCTATGGCTATAATGATCAGGAAGAGATCAAGACACTCTCCGGTGTGGACCATGAGCTGTTGCTGGAAAAGACCCCCTGCTTTATTTGGTCCGCGGACAAGCCACAAATCAAAGTAGACAAACCCGTATTCACCGCAGATGTGGTGCCTACGATGCTCAATCTTCTTGGCATTGATTCTCCCTACAGCTATTTAGGGCAGGATGCCTTTGATCCTACTTACGGCGGTTGTGTCTACTTCCCCGACGGAAGCTGGATCGCTGACGGTGTAGTTGCCTTCCGCAACAGCAGTACCGCCACCTACGACATCCTTGCAAATGAGAATGACATCGATATTACCGTGGAATATCTGCTAAAGATGCAGCAAAAGGCAGAAGCCTTTATCGTAGCGAACAACGCAATACTACCCTGTGATTATTACAAGACCATAAAATAAAAAACCTTCCCCTGATGTCGGAAGGTGAAACTGTCGAAAAACCTATTTGTAGGGGCCGGCGCCTCGACGGCCCGCCAAAAAATATTGCGAATCTGCCGGAAATAGCGATAAATCGTGGCGTTTTACTGCTGGGGCGTCGTGGGCGCCGCCCCCTACAGCTCTCATTTCAGACTTTTTTAACACGCTGACCTTCCCCAATGGGGAGGGTTAACCCCCCGGAACAAAAGTTCCGGGGGGTTACTCTTAGAAGGGATAAGCAGCCTCGTCACAGACGAGAACCACATCGGGGTGGAACTGCAGGATAGAAGCCGGAACTTGAGGATCTACAGGACCCCAGAAGGTCTTCTTGAGAATCTCCTTCTTATCTGCGCCGGTAACGACCATGACGATCTTCTTTGCTGCCATAATGGTGCCGATACCCATGGTGAATGCGGACTTAGGCACATCGTCAATAGAGTCAAAGAAGCGCTTGTTGGCATCGATGGTCATTTCCGTCAGCTTGACCTCGTGAGTCATTGCAGGGAAATGATCGTCGGGCTCGTTAAAGCCGATATGACCGTCATGACCAATGCCGAGAAGCTGCAGGTCTACACCGCCCCACTCCTCGATTTTTGCCTCATAAGCCTCGCACATAGCCTGCACATCAGTAGCCAAGCCGTCGGGCACGATGGTATTCTCAGGCTTGATAGAGATATGGTCAAACAGGTTATCCTGCATAAACTTGCGATAGCTCTGGTCGTGGTCGGGAGCAAGACCCTTGTATTCGTCCAAATTTGCGGAACGGACACGGCTAAAATCGATCTTACCAGCCTTCTCACGGCAGATCAGCTCACGGTAAAGAGGCAACGGAGTAGAGCCGGTAGCAAGACCGATGACGCAGGCAGGCTTTTTCTGAATTTCTGCCTCGAACTGGTCGGCGGCGATTACACCCATTTCCTCAGGGTTTTTAACAACAATAACGCGTGTGTGAATCATAATTGAATACCTCCTTATTCAAATTACATTTGAATTTTAACGCTGTGAAAAGCAGATGTCAAGTTTTTTTTACAGTGTCCGGGTTTCTCCGATCTCCGGAATCCACAGACAGCGTTCCCCTTCTGTCACGCTTTTCACCTGCTGCCAAAGCTTAAAAGGATCTTTTTCTTTTTCCGGCAGATGGAGCAGCACCACCGTAGTAGCGCCAACCGCCTTTGTCATTTCCCATGCAGAAGGGGTATTGGCATAGGCATAGGGCGCGATCAGCACATCCGGCTTCGGAAAGGCTGTCATTTTCTTCATCTGCATTGGGGATGCATCTCCCATAAACCAAATGCAGCGGCTTCCCTCAATCACAAAGCTATGATGGGAGAGATTTGGCTCCGTCTTTCCCAAATGCCGTGTCTCCACAGCTGTCACCGTCACCTCTCCTACCCTTTCCTGCTTTTTAGGCAAGGACTCCGGCCCAAAAATGGGCCGGAGTTTTTGTGTTTTATAAGGAAGAAGCAACGCGCTGCTGTAATGATCCGGGTGGTTGTGGGTAAAGAGGAGCAAGTCCGGCGGCATTTCCAAAAGACTTTCCGTAAGAGAACTTGGTGTAGGCAGGTAACCCTCCAGCGCCTCACACAATCCGTCCAAAAGGATGGATACACCGTCCAGCTTTATAAGAACACCCGCGTTACAGGTACGCTTTAGCTCCATAGGCGATTACACGCCTTCCTTGGCACGACGGATGGTCTCTTCCTCTGTGCAGCCAGTGGTGGAAACGCGTCCTTCCAGAGGTACCAGCTTGTCGTTGATAGCATCGATGATCCAGCTTGCCTGGGGGAAGAAGAACTCGTCAAACTCGAAGGGAGGTGTGATCCAGTTCTTTGCACCGATGACAACGGGAGGTGCATCCAAATCGTCGAAGCACAGCTCGGTGATGTTCTTCGCCACATCGTTCATGAAGCAGCCTCTTGCGCAGGCATCGGAGACCAGAATGACCTTGCCGGTCTTCTTGACAGACTCGATGATCTTGGTGTAATCCAGCGGTACCAAAGAGTGAATATTGATAATATCCGCTTCCATACCGTACTTTTCACTCAGCTCTTTGGCAGCATCCATCGCGCGGTACAACACAGCGCCGATGGTCAGGATGGTAACGTCCTTACCGTCACGGACCTTATTGGTATCACCGAAGGGGATCTCATAACGCTCAGCAGGCACGCCGCCCTCGTGGAACTGCTCGCCCACATCGTAGATTCTCTGGCTTTCAAAGAAGACAACGGGGTCAGTACCCTTCAGCGCACTTTCCATCAGACCCTTTGCTTCCCAAGGTGTTGCGGGGAAACAGACCTTAAGACCGGGGATATGGGCACACAGTGCGGTCCAGTCCTGAGAGTGCTGTGCGCCGTACTTGGAGCCAACAGAAACACGCAGCACCAGCGGCATCTTCAGGATGCCGGCGGACATAGACTGCCACTTGGACATCTGGTTGAAGATCTCGTCACCGGCACAGCCGATGAAATCCGCGTACATCAGCTCTACCAGTGCGCGGCCGCCGGAGAGGGCGTAACCGACGGCAGTACCGACAATGGCAGCCTCTGCCAAGGGAGAGTTGAAGATACGGCTGTGAGGCAGAGCATCCATCATACCGCGGTAAACTGCGAATGCGCCGCCCCAGTCACGGCAGTCTTCACCGTAGGCGATCAGGGTAGGATCCTCATAGAAGCGATCCCAAATAACCTCAGAGATACCGTCACGGAGGTTATAGAGCTTCATCTTGGAAACAGGCTTGCCGTCTGCACCGATGGGGCTGCGCTCCTTGGCCTTGATCTTCTTATAGCCCTCTGCCTCTTCCTTAGGAACAGTATATTCGGGCGCACGGTCATCAAATGCAACGACCTGCTGGTTGGAGTACATCAGGCGCTCCACAACAGCGGGATCCTTCTTAAAGTCGCAGTAGGGGCTGATCTCAGGATCGGCAGCTGCCTTGCAGATCATCGTCATACGAGCCTTGGTCTCTTCCAGGATAGCGTCGACCTCAGCCTGCGTCATCACGCCTGCCTCTACGAGGCTTGCAGGGTAAGTAGTCAGCGGATCGTACTCCTTCCAGGCATCCATCTCTTCCTTGGTACGGTAGGCATTCTGGTCGGAGACGGAGTGACCGGAGAAGCGGTAGGTAATGGTCTCCAGCATCACGGGACCCTGACCGTTTCGGAGCAGCTCCAGCTTGCGCGCCATTGCATCGATGACAGCCAGAGGATTGAAGCCGTCAACAGTCTCTGCGTGGAACTGGGTGGGGCTGACACCGGAGGCGATCCGGCTCATGCAACCCTGACCCATGGTCTCGCCACGGGTCTGGTCGCCCATACCGTAGGAGTTGTTGAAGATGTTATAGAGGATGGGCATACCGTCGTTGTGGCTCTCCCACAGGGTCTTATACTGATCCATTGCGGAGAAGTTCAGCGCCTCCCAAACAGGGCCGCGGGCCATAGAAGCGTCGCCGACATTGCATACAACGATACCCTTCTTGTTGTTGACCTTCTTATACAGAGCGGAGCCGGTAGAAATGGTGCCGGAGCCACCGACGATGGCGTTGTTGGGGTAAATACCAAAGGGCAGGAAGAAGGCGTGCATAGAGCCGCCCATACCCATATGGAAACCGGTCTCACGGGCAAAGATCTCGGAGAGCGTACCGTAAAGAATGAAGCGGATCGCCAGCTCCTTCACATCTTTGGTTTCTCCCAAACGCTGGGTGGAGCGGAGGCACTTGCCTTCCAGGAAGGTCTCCATGACCTGCATCAGGCCTTCGTCGCTCATCTTATGGATGGTGGACAGGGCCTTAGCAAGAATTTCAGAGTGAGAGCGGTGAGAACCGAAAGCAAAGTCGTTCTCATCCAGCAAGTATGCCTGACCGACGCAAGCTGCTTCCTGACCGATGGACAAGTGGGCAGGACCGGGATAGGTATGGTCAACGCCGTTGTAGCTACCCTGGGTCTTAATGAGGTTCAGCATTGTCTCGAACTCACGCAGAACAGTCATATCCCGGAAGATACGGATCAGGTCTTCCTTGGTGTAACGACCGGATGCCAGCTCTTCTGCGACGGTCTTATTGTACTGGTTGACGGGGATCTCGTTGAAAGTAACTTTACCGGGGGCACGCACTTCCTTGGGATCCACAAATAAACTCTTGGGCATTTTCTATTTCCTCCTTATTTGCTCAACAGAACGGTGAAGTTCTCCAGATTGAAGGCCAGCTCCTTTTGGAACTTAGCAGCAGGTGTGCCGTCCACAGCGCGGTGATCGTAGGTCAGGCTCAGGCCCATTGCGGGGTACAGCTCGATACCGCCGTCTGCGCCCTTGCGGACACGGTCGATGGTGCCGCAAACACCCAAAATACCGGTCTGGGGAGGATTGATAACGGGTGTGAAAGACTCTACACCCAGATTGCCCAGATTGGAGACCGTAAAGCTGCCGCCGGAGAGCTTATCGGGGCTGATAGCGCCATCACGGCACTCGGCAGCAAGGCTCTTGACTGCCTGAGAGATCTCCAAAAGGCTCATCTCATCTGCATGGAAGATGGTGGGAACCATCAGACCGCGAGGTGTGTCTACAGCCACACCCAAATTGACGTGGTTAAAGAGGCGGATGGAGTTATCATCCAGCATATTGGCATTCAGGTCGGGGTGGTTCAGCAGTGTCCGGGAAACAGCGTAGAGAACAATGTCGCCCAAAGTGATGCCTGCATACTCGCCGCCGGCAGCCTTCAGCGCCTTGCGGTAGTTGAGAATTGCGGTGGCATCGAAAGAAGTGTTGTGGGTCAGCTGTGCCATGGTGTGCAGACTGGTAGTCATAGACTTGCTGATCGCACGACGGATACCGCTGAACTTCACATCCTTATACTCCTCAGCAGCAGGTGCAGCCGCAGCAGGTGCAGCCGCAACAGTGTAAGCTGCGGGATTTTCCATAAGCTTACGGATGTCTCGCTCGATGATACGGCCGTTAGGACCGGTGCCGGTGGCAAGTGCCACATTGACACCCGCGCTCTCAGCCAGCTTTGCCGCTCTGGGAGAAATAGGCGCACTGGCCTTGGTGGGCACTGTAGGTGCGGCAGCAGCAGGCGCTGCTTCCACTACGGCAGGCGCTGCCTCAGGAGCAGCGGCAGCAGGTGCTGCGCCGGGCTTCAGACAATCGGTAGGCTCACCGTGAGGACCGACGGCACAGACATTTTCCATGCAGGGCACCTCGTCGCCCTCTTCGAAGAAGATCGCCAGCAGCTCACCTTCAGCAGTGGACTCGCACTCAAAGGAAGCCTTGTCGGTTTCATAAGTAAAGAGGATGTCGCCGATCTTGATGGGATCGCCTACCTTCTTGAGCCACTCGCCGATGATGCAGCTCTCGACGGTGATGCCGGCCTTGGGCATAATGACTGCGCTGGCCTTGGTGTTGCAGGCGGCAGCGGGGGCAGCAGCTACGGGTGCAGCAGCAGCGGGGGCAGCAGCCTCAGCGGGAGCAGCAGAGCCGCCCTTTAAGGCGGAGCAATCCTCACCGGGGTTACCCACAGCACAGACGTTTACTAAACAGGGTACTTCATCGCCTTCCTCGAAGAAGATCTCCAAAAGAGTACCCTCTGCGGTGGATTCACATTCAAAACTTGCTTTGTCCGTCTCGTAAGTAAAAAGAACATCGCCAATCTTAACGGGATCGCCGACCTTCTTTACCCACTCGCCGATGATACAGCTCTCGACGGTGATGCCCGCTTTGGGCATAATTACTGCATTTGCCAAAATAGTTCCTCCTTGTGGTCATAGTTTTTGTTATAGCTTGTTAATTGTAACACAACATAACAGCATCGTCAACTGGAATTTACATATTAAGGCTTGTTTTCACAGCTTTAAGGCGCAAAAAAGCCGCCCGAGGGCGGCTTTCCGATCATATAATTTTCACACCGCACCTTGCCGCTTCTTCTACAAAAGCATTGGGCACAGCACCGTCAGTAATCACATAGTTTACGTCCGGAAGTTTCGCAAAGGTGTACGGCATCAAACAGTTAAACTTATCACTGCCGCACATGATCACGCTGGTTTTGGCCTTACGGATCGCCAACCGCTTTACCAGCATATCTCCCTCCGTGCCGCAGGTAAAGCCCGCATCCAAGCTACAACCGGATACACCGATGAACGCCATATCGATGTTCATTTTTTCCAGCATTTCCAAGGTGTTATGACCGGATAAAGCCAAGTTTTTCCGGTTGATCATACCGCAACACAGCGTCACCGTAGGGTTGTGAAGGCGGCATAGCTCGATGGCTATACTTGGGCCGGTGGTGATGATATTAAGATTCATATCCGGCAGATTCCGGGCAAGAGTCAAATTGGTGGTGCTGGCATCCAAAAAGATCGACGTGTGAGGCTGCAAAAGAGTCATCGCCTTCTGCGCAATGGTGACCTTGCCGGCATTATTATCCCGCATACGAACATTAAATTCCGGATCCCCCGTATGACGCACCGACTTGGCACCGCCACGGAATTTTACCAGCACACCCCGGCTTTCCAGCGCATCTAAATCCCGATGGATGGTCATCAGGGACACATCCGGAAGCAATGCCTGCAGCTCTTTTATGGTTGCCACATTGTGCGCTTCCACGAATTCCTTGATTCGTTCCTGTCGAATGTTATTCATCGTCAACTCCCATGTTGTTTATCACTTTTTATAACAGTAATATAACATTCATGCAGCTATTTTGTCAACCTATTTTTTCCTTTTTTCGGAAACAACCCGGTTTTGGGCAGAATGATAGTTGCATTTTGTCTGCTGTATTGTTATAATATACGGGCAAATATTAGACAATAAACATTTTGTAACATTCTGAAAAAGGAGCGTCTGAATAATGATCATTACGCAGAAGAAACCCATTGAAGAAGTTATGGCCATGGTTGGCGACGCAAAAACCGTTGCCATTGTTGGCTGCGGCAGCTGCGCAACAGCATGCCAAACCGGCGGTGAGCCCCAAATTGCAGAACTGACTGCCATCTTGGAAGGTGCCGGCAAGAAGGTCGTCGCCACAACTGTTTGCGACTACTGCTGCATGAACTTAGGTGTTAAGACCAAAATGAAGGCCATCAATGCTGCAAACCCCGACTGTGTCATCTGCATGAGCTGTGGTGACGGCGTACAATGTGTTGCCAAGAACGCAGGTACCGCCCCCGTCTATCCCTCCAACGATACGATGTACTTAGGCGAAGCTGTCCGCTTCGGCGTTTGGGAAGAAGCCTGCCGTTTCTGCGGTCAGTGTGTGCTGGGTCAGACCGGCGCCATCTGCCCAATTACCCAGTGCGCAAAGAGCCTTGTCAACGGTCCTTGCGGCGGTCAAAAGAACGGTAAGTGCGAGGTCAATCCCGAGAACGACTGTGCTTGGATCAAGATTTACGAGCGTCTGCAGGCAACAAATCAGCTGGAAAAGCTGATGCAGACCCGGGAGGATAAGGGCTACGAAAAGGTCGCCTATCCCAGAACCATCAGCTTGAGGGGGAAGAAATAATGAGCGTATTGAAAGAAGTATTAGAGGCCGGTAAATTCGGCATTACTGCCGAAATGGCACCTCCTAAGGGTTATGATTTTACAGAACAGATGGAAGCAGCAGAGATCCTTCGGGGCAAGGTCCATGCTGTGAACGTCACCGATATGCAGTCCGCTTGCCTGAAGGCAACAGGTCTTGGTCTTTGCATCAAGCTCAAGCAGGCAGGTTTGGAGCCCATTTTGCAGATGACCGGCCGTGACCGCAACCGTATGGCGCTGATGGGCGACGCGCTGGCTGCCGCCGGCTTTGGCATTGATACGATGCTGGCTCTGACCGGTGACCACCCCGTTGTGGGCGACTGCAAAAACACCAAGCCCGTTTACGATCTGGACTCTGTAGGCATTCTGAAGATGCTCTCTAAGATGGAAGAAACCAATTGCGACTGTGGCGGTAACGAGATCGTTGGCGGCGCGCCTAAGTTCTACAAGGGTGCAGCTGTCACGCCTCTGTATGAGCCTATGTTCCTGCAGATCAACAAGCTCCGCCAAAAGGTGGAAGCCGGCGCTATGTATGTACAGACACAGGGCATTTTCGATTTGGATGTACTCAAGCGTTTCATCGAGATGGTGGATAAGGCCGGCATCAAGGTACATATTATGGCAGGCATTATTCCTCTTAAGGGCGCAGGCGGTGCCAAGTATATGAATGAAAACGTCCCCGGCATTGCTGTTCCGCAGGATATGATCGACCGCCTTGCCGCTGCTGCCGCAGAGGGCAAAGAGAAGGGCATCAAGGGTCTGCCTGCAAAGCTGGGTATGGAAATGGCTGCGGAAATGATCGCCAAGATCAAGGACGAAAAGCTGTGTGACGGTGTCCACGTTATGGCCATCGGTGCGGAGAAGAACGTTCCTACCATCCTCGACCTATCCGGCATCAGCATCTAATATCAAAATCTTCCCCCTTTGAATAACGGATAATAAACAAAACTCCCCTGATGTAAGATCATTACATCAGGGGGATTTTTTGCACTGTCCACACAAATCGGGAGTAGTCTATTGACTTATTTATTCTTACAAAATATGCAGGTGCTCCAAAAGGATCTTCAGTCCCAGCAGAATCAGAATCATACCGCCGGCCGCCTCTGCCTTCTTTTCGTAGCGGCTGCCGAAGATATTGCCGATCTTTACACCTGCTATGCACATCACACAGGTCACCACACCGATGAGTGCCATTGCCATCCAAATATTCACATTGCCAGCCATTGCCAAAGAAATACCGACTGCCAACGCATCAATACTGGTAGCCACCGCCATCACGAACATGGTCTTGACCGACAGATCCGCATCGTGCTCCTCACAGCAGTCACATTTTGAAAAAGCTTCCTTCAGCATATTTCCGCCAATCAAAGCCAGCAAAACAAATGCCACCCAGTGATCGAATGCCTCTATCTGCTTTGCAAACAGCGCCCCAAGGAAAAAGCCGATCACCGGCATAATTGCCTGAAAGCCACCAAACCATACACCGCAGATCAGGCCTTCCCGAAGGCCTGCCTTTTTCATCGAAAGTCCTTTACAGATAGACACCGCAAAAGCATCCATGCTCAAGCCAATGGCCAGCATTATCAGTTCTAAAAAGCCCATTTTTACTCCACAATATAGGCATCCGTGATCTGCCCGTAATAAGCCGTATGGAAATCTCCCTCCGGATAGTAGCGCTCCAACGCATCAGGGGCAATGGCTTCTTTTACCTGCTCCTGCTTGTAAATCACCTTACACTCCAGCGTCAGAGGCAGCTCCCGGATGGCAGGAACAGAAACCGTCTCCCCCTCTTCCAAATGAAGGCCCAGTTCTTTGATCTTATCCGTGTCTCTGCCGGACTTGGTGCCGCAAAAACCAAGGATGCGCTTATCATATTCGCCATAAGGCACATTGATGGTAAACTCCGGATTCTTATCTACCAAAGCCTTGGTATAGCGGCTTTCCCGGACATAGGCAATAAAAATAGGCTTACCCCATTGAATGCCCATTGTACCCCAACCGATGGTCATTGTATCTACCTGGCCGTCTGCTTTCGTGGTCATCAGCACGCCATTGCCTACCGCCTGCAAGATTTCGTTGGCATAGGAAAACGCATCAATCTTTCGCTTCATAATATCCCTCCAAAATAAGATAGCACCATCATACCGCAAAACCTTCCAATTTGCAAGCAGGAATTATCCGGCACTCTATAACACATTCCTATGCATCCTAACACGCAAATATTTTCTTTCAGGAAAGAAAGCAGACTGCCGGATAGGCAGCCTGCTTTTATTTCACTCTCTGTTCTTTTTTGATAGCGGTGCTTAGGCCAAACTCCGTGCCTTTATAGATCCGTACATAGTTTTCGATATGATTGAGGATCACAATAACCGTCGCCACAGATGCCGCCAGCAAAGGAAGCCAGCCAATAAAGAAAACGCTGAGGTATACGGGAAGCACCAGCACAGTAATGGTAGTACCGATGGTCAAGTAGTCAAAAATCAGCGTCACCAGCACAACAACCGCCAGCACCAACAATGTAGCCCGCCAATCCACCACAAGCCACATTCCGATATACGCGGCAAAGCCCTTGCCGCCTCTGAACTTCATAAAGACGGGATAAATATGGCCGATCACGCAAGCAGAACCGGCAACAACTGCAATGCCTGCATACTGAGGAAACAGCAGCTTAGCAATGAGAGAGACTATCACACCCTTCGAAATATCGTGAAGACCAACAAGAATACCGGGGCCCCAGCCCAACGTCAGCACCGTATTGGCTGTACCGGGATTTCCGGCACCAACGGCACGAATATCTACCTTTTTATGCCGGGAAATATAAATTGCCATATTCGAGCAGCCAACCAAATAGCCGATGACCGCAACAAGCACATATGCCAAAGAACGCACCTCCCCTAATAATCTTATTTTATCATATCAGGAAAATATTAAATATTCAATCCACAAAAACACGGCTTTTTTAATGGTATCTTAATAATTATATTAAAAATCACAAAAAAACAGCGCCCGGAAAATCCGGGCGCTGTGGGTATGTAGGCTTCGTACTTACCACGGGATCTCGATATGACCGTCGCCGTCCATGATCGGAGAGTCAGGATCATCTACATTGCCGCCGGGCTCTTCGGTGGGATCCTCAGGATTTGTGGGGTTCTCAGGATTCGTGGGATCCTCAGGAACAGTAGGATCGCCGCCTTCTGTGGGCAGTTCAGTAGGATCCTCAGGAACGGTAGGCTCGGTTGCGCCACCGTTACATGCGCTGAGTACACCCACAAGCATCAACGTAGCAAGCAGGACACACACAAGACGCAGGAACATATTTTGCTTTTTCATTGTTTACCTCCAAAAAATTTATTTTTGAGCCGGCTGCAGCCTCCAAGCAGCAGAAAAATTCCTCTGCGTACCGGGAAGAGCCCCATCCAAGCCCATTTGTACAGTCGGTACCTCTTAGAAGTAACGCTGTATAGTTTACCTTTTCGTTCAAAATCTGTGACGACTGCCAGTATCCAATTATTTTTTATGATCTCTTTTTCGCACTGGTTATCGCCGCAGCAGATACTGGTTTCTTCTTCTTTTTTGACAATTCGGTGTAGCACATATTGCCCGCTTTCCCGCTGATAAAGGACAATATCTCCTTTTTCATAGGCTGCAGGCAGCGAGAGCAATACCCGATCACGCATATGGCGAAATAAGGGCCACATACTGTTTCCGGTCACCACCAAGCTGGCAGCGCCCCGCTCTTTAAGCTGAAGCTGTACCATGCCGATCAGCTGCTCCATAGGCAGCAACACCGTTTTCTTATTTGCTTCCATTTTTCATTGCCTCGTAGGATACCATTGCCGCCTGGTCATCATTCCGGCAATAGAGCTGCCAAATCGGCGTTTCCCTCAGCAAAAGATCCACAAGCTCCAATTGCCGACCGGCGCAGCCTTTATGGGAAAACTGCATACACTCCCTGAGAATGACCGGAACAGCCTTCATAGGGGTTATCGGAAAAATCTCATTGATTTCTCCCCGCGTCAAAAACGCAACACCCCCAAGAGGAACGCCTACCGGGCAGGAAAGGTCGTTTTTTCCCGACCAAGGTGTACCGTAAACCATCCAAACACCGCCTACGCGGCGAAGGACCGGCTTATCATCGTTAATGATCTGTGCGCCAAACAAGCGGCACCATTTTTCCGTATGGGTGGACTTGCCCGTGCCGGAGGGTGCAGAAAAGAGATAGGCTTTTCCACCCAGCATCACCGCAGATGCGTGGAGCTGGAAACCGTCAAAACGCAGCATTTCTACAGCAAACAGCGATCCGGTGGCCATATACTCTGCCGTATCCAAATCCCCGAACTGCGGATGCTGACTAAGCACCTGCCGGCAGTCGCAGGAAAGGGAAATATCCGCCTCCCCCGCTTCCTCGGTAAGATAGGGCATCGCCTGCTGCTTTGTCCGTCCGGAAAGCGTCATATCCACGATAAGGTCTGCAATCCGATACCGCGCCATCCCGATCCTCCCAGCTTGTACTTACTTTACTGCGCCTACTGTCTTCAGATTTTGCAAAAACTTTTCTACGTCAGCCATTGCCTGCGCTTCAGACACCTCATAGCGCTCCGTCAGCACGGACACAAGACTTTCTTCACTCTGCTGCGTTTGCAGAGCATCCCATAGCAGAACACCCACAGCATTCAGAGTCACGATCCCGGCAAAGCTACGGGTCGCCGCACCAACCGGCACAAGTACCTGACTGCCAGCCACTTCCCGCAGCAGAAAATCCTCACTTCTGATCATTGTTTTTCTCCTGATTTAAGCGTTAATCATACACTGATAAGTATACCATAGCACCAAGGAAAGTGTCAAGGGCAATCCCAGTCCACGGTATCCCTGATTTCCGGGAAAGGAACCATAGCTTTGTTTTCTGCGCAACGCTCCGCAATATGCTTTTCCATCCACAAAAGATGGTACCATCCCCCGAATTTATAGCCGCAATCGCTCATTTTTCCCACTGTTTTGTACCCCATTCGGGTGTGGAAACGGATGGAGCTGTCGGTAAGATAGGGGCTCTCTCTGTCACAAGCCGCCACGCAGGCCTCTAAGGTACAGATATTTTGCATCTGTAATATGTTTTCAAGTGCTTCATAAAGGGCTCTGCCAATGCCTCTGCCTCGCACATCCCGCCGGATGTAGATACTGACCTCCACCGCCCAGTCGCAAGCCTTTCTGCGAATCAGCGGATGGGCATAGGCATAACCGAGTAGCTGCCCATCCTCTTCGTAAACCAAAAAGGGGTGGGTCTGCAGGATCTCCCGGATGCGTCCGGCAAATTCCTGCGCCGTGGGTGCTTCATACTCAAAGGACACCGCCGTATTTTCCACATACCAGCCGTAAATAGCGGCAAGCTGGGCGCTGTCCGTTTCTCTTGCAATTCGGATCATATTACATATTTGCCTTGATGGCGGTAATCAGAATGTCCCCCGCCACTACCCGATCCTCGGGAGCAAAGCCTTCCTCAAAATTGTCAGAATAGAGCACCTGCGCCGAGGGCGGGAACTCCTCATCCCCCGCCCAAACCAGCAGACGGATCTTATAGTCCCCAATAAGCGCAAACGCAAAACCTGCATCCCCGTGATTTACCGCTTCTGCGCCCATCTTCTGTGCCGCCTTACGGAAGGCCTCCACTCTTGTGCCGAAGGTAAAGGCGGCCCGTGTCAGTACCCGCCCGGTGTAGGGTTTAATGTACAGTTCGCCCCAGGGCATCTCCCGGAAGGTCTTCCAATTGCCCAGCGCCGGGATATTTTTCCCCTCCAGCAAATATCGCAGCAAAAAGGTCTGCACAGGCAGCGCAGGTGCAATTCCCTGCCCGTCTGTAATTTCCGCTGTTTCTGTAATGGTATAGGTTTTTCCCATCAGGTTCACAGAAAACGCGCCGTTATCCACCGGGATACCCAAACGGCTTGCAATTTCCGACTTATCTGCCTTGCTGTAAAGCTCTGCATAATAAGAAAACGGTACTTCTTCTTTATTATTTGTTACTTGCATTATTTCTCTCCTTATCTTGCACCGCACCTATCCCCTCTCCCGGGGAGAGGGTGGCTCGCCATAGGCGAGTCGGGAGAGGAACGGCGTGCAGAAAAGGTCTGCAATCTGTTAATGACTCGCAGAGCACTTCCCACATTCCTCATCCGCCCTTCGGGCACCTTCCCCCCGTGGGAAGGGATTTACAGCTGCATCTATTTCACTGCATACCGCATAAAACTGTTGCTTCACTTCTAAATTGGTAAACCGCAAAACCCGCAAGCCTTGTGCTTCTAAGTACTGCGTCCGGACGATGTCTTTCTCCGCTTCTAACGGGCGACTATGCTGACCACCATCTATCTCCACAACAAGTCGTGCCTGATGACAGTAGAAATCAACAATATAGTTCCCTATCACATACTGCCTACGAAAACGCAGTGCATATCTTTTCAGGAAGCAGTGCCACAGAAGGGATTCTTCTCTTGTCATTCGCTTTCGCAGCTGTTGCGATAACGGTGTCAGTTTGTTATTTCTCTCCATCAATCTTCGCTTATGCTGGGGAAGAGAGAGCTGTTGGTGTGCGGCAGGAAGCAAGCTGCCACGAAAGCGTCCATATAACCGGGATATGTAGATAACTCAAGGTAAGTCATATTTGCGCCTACTTCTGCGCATTTCCGGTTTGCCTGATCGCTCATAACCATCGCATAAGCACCGGTAAGGGAGGAATTTCCGATATATTGAAATTTCTCCAATTCCACATCCGGCAGCATACCGATGCGGATAGAATTTTTCATATTGATGCCGGAGCCGATGCCGCCGGCAACATAGACCTTATCGATCACCTCTACCGGCATATCCACGCTTTGCAGAAGCGTATCGATAGCGGAGAAAATAGCACCCTTGGCGCGGATAAAGTTATCGATGTCCACTTCGTTAATGGCAATCTCCCGACCGGTCTCGCTCTCATTTTCAAAAGCCAAAACATAGCGGCCCATCCCGTGCTCGTCCCGTTTGACACGGTCACCCTCACGGATAAAGAGTCCCTTTGCGTTAATGATGCCGCAGCGGAACAGCTCCGCAATAATGTCGATAATGCCCGAGCCGCAGATGCCCACCGGCTTCTGACCCTCGTCACCAACGACGGTCAAGCTGGGGATCATCGTCTCCTTATCGACGGTGCATGCCTCTACCGCGCCGTCGGTTGCCCGCATACCGCAGGAAATGTCACCACCCTCAAAGGCAGGTCCCGCAGAGCAGGCGCAGCTCATGAGGAAATCCCGGTTGCCAAACACGATCTCGCCGTTGGTGCCGAGGTCAATAAAGAGGCTCATTTCGTCCTTGTCCCAAATCATGGAAGCAAGCGTACCGGCAGTAATATCGCCGCCCACATAGGAGCCGATATTGGGCGCGATCTGCACATCCGCGAGGGGATTGGCAGGCAGCTTGAGGTCTCCCGCTTTTAAGCCTTCCCAACCGAAGAAGCTGGGGATATAAGGCTCCATACGCACCGGCTCTGCATCCACACCCACAAAAAGGTGGTTCATGGTGGTGTTCGCCGCCACGCACAGCCGCAGAATGGCATTTACGGAAATGCCAGCGGACTTGCACAGGTTTGCAATAATGGGATTGAGGGTCTCTTTTATAATGGCATCCTGCAAGTTTTTCTTGCCACCGGGGCGACCCTGCTGAATAATGCGGTTGATTACATCCGCGCCGTAGCGAATTTGACCGTTGCCGGAAGAACCCTTAGCGAGGATCTTACCGTTTGTCAGATCCACCAATACCATCGTGACCGTAGTGGTACCAATATCAATAGCACAACCGACAATTGCGGTATCTGTCGGAGCGCACACATCCATACAGAGGAAGGTCTCCCCCTTTTTCTCACCCTTAACGCAAACAGTAAAGTTATTTTCCCGGAGGACGGTTGCCAGCTTCTTCATTACGAAGAAAGGTACATCTACCTTCTCTACACCCAACTGTGCCTGCACCGCCCACTGAAAGCGCTCCACATCCGGCATCGTATCGTCAAGTGTCGGTTCTGCCATCTCTACAACGACAGAAACAAAGTCATTTTCAAAAGCGATGCCACCGGCCATCATCTGCGCCTTGGCATCTTCAAAAATGGCAATTTCCTGCGGGCTGCTGAGGTCCGCGGTCTTCATCCGGGACTGGTATGCACTGGCAATATCCGGCACAAAAACCGTGCAGTCGGTCAGTACCTTGCAATTACAGGACAGCCGCCAGCCGGCCTCATACTCCTCCTCACTAATATGCCGGGAGGGGAAAGTTTCTACCTCACCGGAAATGAGCTTCACGCGGCACTTACCGCAAGAACCGTTACCGGAGCAAGGGGCATCGATGGCTACATTTGCCCGTCTCGCCAGCTCCAAAAGATTATCGCCACTTTGGCAGGCGATACTAACCTCATTCCCGCCTTCAATTTGAAATACTACATTCGGCATACAGAAAAAACCTCGCATTTCCACATTTTCCTGCATAGCATTATAGCACAAGTCTCCCCGCTTGTCTACCGACAAAACCGCACGATCGTATAACAATGTAGGGACACCCGTCCTCAGGTGTCCGCTGTTGCCGACTGTTGACGGACACCCCGGGAGGGGTGTCCCTACGACTTCTATCGGAAGCGCTGTAGGGAACGGATTTATCCGTTCCACGACGGTGCAGAGCAAGCGGAATGCATAAACGCATTCCCTCTGCAAAAAAGCACAAAAAAAAGCGGCGGGAGCAAGCCCCCGCCCTACGAGTTATTTTCATTGTTCTGCTTATCAAATAAATTTACTGGCACTCAACGAATTCATCCCAATGTTTGCTTAGTGTTTTGAATGTAATCAGATTAAACAAGTATCCACCTATGATTACAACAATTAAAACCCCGTAGATGATATAGTCTTTTATATCAGCCAAATTACTAATCGCAACCATCCCAAGCATAAGCGCAAAAAACGAGAAACCACCAAGCAATCCGCAACGCCAAAAATACTTAGAAAACTTCTTTTTGTCTACTTCTTGCTTTAGCACTTTGATAAACAACGAAAACCACACAATAATTGCACCATAAAGAGGAATAACTCCAAAATGCTTTAACTTTCTGCTCATAATAATTCCCCTCCTACAATTATTGTAATTCCTTTTCAATTTTTTGTCAATCTCCCACCATAACTGTCAATTATCAACTGTCAATTGTCAACTAAAAAGAGCGTGCCCTTTCGGACACGCTCTTTTTGATTTCACTTATGCCAAAGGCTCCATACCGAGAACGGGGTGACCCTTCTCAGTCAGCCAAGCGATCAGCTCTTCTGCATCGCAGGTGACGGTCTCATCCGCCACCATATCCGCGAAATTCTCGATGCCGTAGAGTTCCATAGCGGTCTTATTCAGGCGCTCTGCCACATCATCCTTCAGCTCCTTGGGCATCCAAACAATACGCTCGATGCCGCCCTCTGCGTAGAGGAACTTCTTGGAGGAGATGAAGTGACGGCCGTGACCCATAAAGCCGGGAGTCTGTACACCGCCGCCGGTGCAGGATGCCAGCTCACCGAAGGTCATACCGGCAGGTGTCATACCCTTATATTCCCGGTTGACAACGATGACACCGTTGCTGACGGGCTCGATGCCGCAGATGCACTCGAAGCAGCCGCAGGAGGTCATAGGATCTTCCAAGATGGAATACAGTGTAACATTTTCCACTGCGCCGTGGGTTGCGTCGGCAATTGCCTTATTGACGGACTCGAAGCGACCGGTGCGCTCGTCTAAGCAGCCTTCCTTGAAGATGGGCTGGCAAGGACCGTTGGGATCCAGCTCGTTGGTTGCCTTGGCATCCAGCCAGGAAACCGCGCCGCACAGACCCAGACGCTCGGGAGTAACCACGCAGCAGTGGGCAGGTGCGAAGGACTGGCACAGGATGCAGGTGTAATAGCGGTCAACAGCCTCGTCGGTCATAGAAGCAAGGCGGTCGTCGCGCTGTGCATAGCGAGGCATTGCGATCTCGTCACGGAAAACAGCAGCCTTTTCTACATCGGTGATCAGCGTGATCTGGCACTTGTCAACAACTGCGTCAAATTCGTCCATGATCATCACATACAGAACTTCCGCGAAATCCTTCAGCCGCAGACCTGCTTCGAAAGCGTTCTTAGAGACACGAACACGAACCTGATTGCGCTGACCGGTGTGCATAACGCCTTCCATATAGTTAAACCAAGCGTGGAATTTCCGCTCGATAACAGACTCGAAATCTACCTGCATCTTCTTGCCGGCAACTTCCACAAAGGTAGCCAGTGCCAGCTCAGAAGCGCCATCCAGATCAGGGCCAACGATGGTGATCTTGTGATCTTCCACTTCGTCCAGCTCACGCATAACCACCAGCTCTGCCGTGGGGTTCTTGCCGGAGTAGAACTCGTTGTGCATATCGGACTTACGAATGATTTCGCCCTCGAAAGCGGCAGCAAATGCCACGGGGATGGGCAGCTCTTTGACTTTGATCTTAATGTTGCGCAGCTCGAGGGACTTCTTGACGGTCAGCGCGTGGTCGCATACGGACTCCAGCGCGCCGGGAACCTGATTTTCGCCCAAGTCGATGTCCACAACTACGGGGAAGCCCAGTGCGATCGCGCCTGCGCCTGCGGAGACAACCACGGCATCAATTGCGCCGAAGGTGTTAACGAATGCAGGCACGCGCTCCTTGGTGTAAGTCAGCAGACCGCCCAAATCACCGGGCTGTACGTTACCGAAAATCAGCGCTGCACGGACAGCAACGGTAACAACGTGGATAACGGAGGTAACATCGTGACCCAAGGGAATGACACGGAACTCAAGACCCATCTTGACGCCACCCTCGGCACACTGCTCGATGACATCGCCAACCATAAAGGTCATAATGCCCTTAGACTGGTAGTCCTTAACCACATTTACCACATCTTCTGCGTTGTCGGCCTTACCCAGCACGACAGCCACACCGGGGATATCGCCGGTAACCAGCGGCACACCCAAGGAACGGATGATGGGGTCAGGCACAAAGCCGATGCCGGAATCATTTGCGTAGGGTTCTGCATTATCTACCCACTTAAGACCCTCTAGAATTTCTGCGCCAACAGCGGTAGCAAGGCCGGCGTTGAGCGCCTGACCCAGATCCTCCTGATTGGTAATAAGGCTCTTAAGTACGCCTACGCAGGGCACCAAATCGCCCAAAGTCTTGACCTTTACACCGGTAGCGGCATAAATGGTGGGGAAAAAGTATGCGGTATCAGGGAATGCGATAGGCTTGTCAGCGCCGTACTTTGCAATCGCATCGTTCACAGCGCCCTCAGTCAGGCCAGCTACGGCATTGCTGCCGCCATAAATCAGATCGGTTAATACGCTCATAGTAAGTTCCTCCTGATGTTTTTAATTTATATGAAGCCCCTTCGGGCTGGATATACAAAATGAATGTTCCCCCGCTGTCATTCTGAGCGGAGCGAAGCGAAGTCGAAGAATCCGCTCCCTCTACCCAACGATATCAGGATACAAATCTCTCCACTCCGGATTCATTGTTTCAATTAATGCATTTTTCTTAGAACGCCGCCAACCTTTAAGCTGTTTTTCTCTTTCGAGTGCAGCTTTTATATCGGTTGTTTGTTCAAAATATACCAACTTATGTATTTCATACTGTGATGTAAAGCTTTTAGGATCGGCACACA
>SVLZ01000048.1 GCA_015067665.1 Oscillospiraceae bacterium
TTAGGAAGAACAGATGTAAAATAAAGACCCGCACCACGATTTTGTGATTTCGTGGTGCGGATTTGTTTATTCTTCCACAGAGAGAAGCATATACTTTTCCCGGAAGCGGCCACGCGCTAAGGCTTTCTTTTCTGCCAGTTCATTCAGGCTTTCTGCCGTTTCACCACGGGATTCTGCGATAGCGTAAATGACTTCCAAAAGGTCGGCAAGCTCCTCTAATTCTCCGGATTCGCGGTATTCCTTTAATTCTTCCGTCAGCTTGGCATCCAGCGCGGCTTTATAGGCATCGTCGGACATCACCTCATAGTGGCAGGTTTTGCCCTGCTTTTCGATGATCTCGGGAATACGGTCACGAACCAATTTATTATATATCTTCATTTGGGTCTCCTCTCGCTGTTTTAGCGCGGAAATAATCGCGGCGGGAGCAAGCCCCCGCCCTACGATATTGATAGAAAATTCTCAATTATCCATTGTCCATTGCTTTAGCCTTCGGCAACAACGATCTCTTTGAGTGTCAGACCGGGATTGCGGCGGCAGGTAAAGTCGATGGCCCAGAAGCTGTTGAAGACCAGCAGCTTTCTGCCCTTATAGTCCTCCAAAAGCTCTGCATCGGAACCTAAGTTCAGGTCGCTGTAATCTACCGGGCAATTGTCAATGAGACGGATCTCCTCATAGGGCAGCATTTCCATCCGCAGATCTACACCGTATTCGTTTTTCATACGGTACTGGAATACTTCAAACTGCAGCGTGCCCACAACACCTACGATGACCTCTTCCATACCGGAATTGGGAACTTTGAAAATCTGAATCGCGCCTTCTTGGGCGATCTGCTCCGTGCCTTTTACGAACTGCTTGCGCTTCATAGAATCCTTGGCGGAAACACGGCAGAAATGCTCAGGGGCAAAGGTGGGGATGCCGGAATAGAGGAATTTCTTTCCGGGAACGGTGATGGTGTCACCGATGGAGAAGATGCCTGGGTCAAAGACACCGATGACGTCACCGGCGTAGGCCTCTTCCACAATTTCACGCTCGGCAGCCATCAGCTGCTGGGGCTGAGAAAGACGCATCTTTCTGCCGCCCTGCATATGGTAATACTCGGTATCCCGCTGGAATTTACCGGAGCAGATACGCATAAAGGCAAGACGGTCCCGGTGGGCCTTATTCATATTCGCTTGAATTTTGAACACGAAGGCGGAAAAATCGGGGTCAAAGGTATCTACCTCGCCCTGATCGGAGACCCGGGACAGGGGAGGGGGCGTCAGCTTCAAAAAGTTTTCCAGGAAGGGCTCAATGCCGAAGTTTGTCAGGGCAGAGCCGAAGAAAACAGGGGAGAGCTGACCGTGGCGCACGGCCTCCATATCCATTTCCCGACCGGCAGACAGCAGCTCCACATCGTCAATGAGCTGTTGATGTTTAGCGGCAGAGTCCAAATACTCTGCGACCACGGGGTCATAGAGGTCAATCTCCTGCTTGGCGGCTTTGGACTTGCCGTTTAAGCCGGAAAAGAACAGTAATTGGCTCTTTTCCCGGTCATAAACACCCATAAAGTCCTTGCCGGAGCCAATGGGCCAGTTCATCGCATAAGTCTCAATACCCAGCTCCCGCTCTACCTCGTCCAAAAGGTCGAAGGGGTCTTTGGTTTCCCGGTCCATCTTGTTCACAAAAGTGAAAATGGGAATATGCCGCATAGCGCAGACCTTAAAGAGCTTCCGGGTCTGAGGCTCCACGCCCTTAGCACCGTCGATGACCATAACGGCAGCGTCTGCAGCCATCAGTGTACGGTAGGTATCCTCGGAGAAGTCCTGGTGGCCGGGGGTGTCCAGGATGTTGATGCAAAAGCCCTCGTACTGGAACTGCATAACCGACGAGGTGACGGAAATACCACGCTGCTTTTCAATCTCCATCCAGTCGGAGGTGGCGGCGCGGGAGTTTTTCTTGCCCTTGACCACGCCTGCCTGGGCGATGGCGCCGCCGTAGAGCAGGAATTTTTCGGTCAGAGTGGTTTTACCGGCGTCGGGATGAGAGATGATGGCAAAGGTCCGCCGCCGGCTGATTTCTTCTACTAAATTTGACATAGTATCCTCCGTAAAATTTTAATGTATTATGATTTCCCGGAAAATACTAATGGGGACCGGAATGAAACATAAGTGCCTCCAAAAAACATAAATAAAAGGGGTTTATTGTGCAATAAAAGGGGGTTATTTCCCCATAATTGCAAAGTGGTTCTTAATAGCTGCAAAGGATTCATCGCTGATGGCGTGCTCCAAGCGGCAAGCATCCTCGATGGCAGTTTCCTTGGGAACACCTAAGGAAATAAGCATTTTCGACAGAATATCGTGGCGCTCGTAGATCTTTTCGGCTACAGCACGACCGTTATCGGTCAGGTGGATGTGGTTTTCTTCATCCACGGTGATATAGCCGCCGGTTTTCAGAATGCCCATTGCCCGGCTGACGCTGGGCTTGGAGTAACCCAAATGCTGGGAAATATCAATGGCGTGGACACTATTTTGCTTTTGGGAAAGCACATAGATCGCCTCTAAATACATCTCACCGGACTCTTGAATACGCACAGCGTCACCTCCTGAAAGTTACTTTACCCAATATATCACAGATTCTGCAGCTTTGCAACAGTTACCGCGTTGACTTTTTTGTGAGAAACTGATACTATAATAAAAAAGTATGCTTTTTGGGTGGTAAAATGGAGAAAAACCTGCGAAAAAACAAAATACAGCGCGCGCATCTTTCGTGGCTGATTTCCCAGTTCAGGCCTTACCGTTTACAGATCACCGGGCTTTTGCTGCTGCAATGCGTGGTGTCCCTTTTGAGCGCGGTTTCGGTCATTGTCAATAAGTACCTTGTTGACCGGGCAACCGATGGGCTTGGGCTTTCTTGGGGCATTACGATCATGCTCCTTGCTACTGCCCTGACGGTAATCATCAATCTCTTTGTGCAGATGTGGATGATCACCTTCAACGAAAAGTGTTGCTTTTCCATTCGTACTGCTGTTTATAAAAAGCTGCTGCGTACCCGGATGCAGGCACTGCGAAAATTTCACAGCGAGGACGTGCTGACGAGACTGACCAGCGATATTGAGATGGTCACCGGCGGTGCTTTACACATTCTGATAAACGGTGTGGGCACCGTGGTAAAGCTGATCTCTGCCTTTTTACTGCTTTATTACTACAATGCCGGTCTTGCGCTGGCAGTACTGCTGATTACACCCATCGGAATGGGAACATTTCTCCTTCTGAGCGGAAGAATGCGCTATGTACAGGAAAATTACCAAAAGAGCGAAGGGGCATACCGTGTCTTTTTGCAGGAAAGCCTGCGGAATATGGAGGTTGTGAAAGCTTTTTCTGCAGAAGAAAACAGCGAACGGAAGCTGGAAGCCCTCCGGGATGAACGGATGGGTTGGACGGTGAAAATACGTCGCCTCCAAACGGTGACCCGAACGATGGTCCACGTGACCTTTACGATGGGTACTACCCTGGCATTCCTCGTAGGTGTGGTGCAGATCGCAGAAAAGACTATTTCTTACGGCACGATGACGGCTTTTCTTGCTTTGGTCGGTCAGGTGCAATCCCCGGTGCTTTCCTTAGGGGAGATGGCCCGCAGAATGATTACGATCCTTGCCTCCGTTCCGCGCATTATGGAAATTGGGGAGCTTTCGCAGGATGAACCGGCCATGGTCGCTGTACAAAGCGGACCTGTGACCCTCCGGGGCGAGAAGATCACCTTTGCTTATGAGAACGAGGAGATTTTCCGGGACTTTTCCTTTACGGTCGCACCCGGAGAAAAGGTGGCAGTCACCGGCCAGTCCGGCGCAGGAAAGACCACCCTTATTAAATTGCTCCTTGGCTTTGCCCTGCCTCAGGGGGGCAGCCTGACGATTGGCGACTTGCCCGTATGTGCAGCTACACGGCAGTATTTTAGCTACGTGCCTCAAGGCAACACACTCTTTCAGGGCACAATTCGGGAAAACCTTCTGATGGCAGACCCGGATGCAGGGGAAGCGGATATGTGGACTGCGCTGGAAATGGCTTGCGCCAAAGATTTTGTGGAAAAGCTGCCCAATGGACTGGATACGCCTATCGGAGAGAAAGCCACCGGCATTTCCGAGGGGCAGGCCCAGAGGATCGCCATTGCAAGGGCAATGCTTCGCAAAGCCCCAATCCTGATCTTCGATGAAGCCACCTCTGCGCTGGACGAGGAGACGGAAGCCCGGATCCTCGGCAATATCTGTAACCAAAAGCGTGATACTGCGTATATCATCATTACCCATCGCCCCCAGGCACTGCAGTATTGCGATAAACGTATTGAAATCTAACACTGCATAGGAGAGATAGATTATGACTTTTAGAAGAATGCCCGTGGGAAAGATCCTCCTTGTTGCGCTGGTCCTCGGTGTAGTGCTCTCTGCCTTCACGGCCTGCTCTATGGAGAAAATCAATGCAACACTCAAAGAGTGGGGCGAGCTGTTCCCCCTTGAGGGCGAAATGACCGTGCCTACCGCACCGGCACCCACAAAGCCGCAAGAGACACAGCCGTCTGCGCCTACTGTACCGATCATTCCCACGGAGCCGCCGATTCCTACAGAGCCGCCTATGCCCACGGAACCGGAAGTGCCCACCGAGCCGGAAACACCCACGGAACCGGAAGCGCCCACGGAACCGGAAGCGCCTACAGAGCCGGAAGCGCCCACAGAACCGGAAAAGCCTACAGAGCCGGAGATCCCTGCGGAAACGGAAGCGCCCAGCGAGCCGGAGGAGGAGACAAAGGTATTTGAGATCGCGGATAGCGCAAATATTTTGAAAAAATACAATAAGAAGCTCCTTGTGGGTACCAATGGCGGTATCAAGCTGGGCACGCTCTTTGCGCAGATCGAGGGCGTGACCCCGGACATTACCAAGGATATTGTGATAGAAATGTTTGCTGCAGAGCAGACGGAGCAGCCCCTTGTGACTTGGAAGCTTACAGCGGAAAACTGGAACGTCTGGCAGAGCAAAGCTATTTCTTTGGAGAGCGTTTCTTCCGGTGATTACATCATTTCCATTCGGTGCGGTCAGCTGAGAACGCAGCTTCCTGTAACGGTTTTGGCGGGTGTTTACAATGTGCAAAACGAGGACGAATGGAGAATTGTTCCCAACGGCGAGAGCATTGCCCTTTTGCAGGACTTCGCCGTGTCCGCCTATAACAGCCAAACGCTGGACAGCGGTGCAGGCTATTATGCCAAAAATATTGGGGATAAGACGGTTTACGGCAATATGCACCTGATCTCCATCCCGGAATACTTGGTGTTTGCCAAGCAGAAGGATAATTACCTTATCAGCACCAATGGCGGTACCCTTAAGGATATTCTGATCGAAGGACCGCTGTACAGCAGCATCGGTTTTTATAGCTCCAACGATGAGGGTATGTATGTCCACGGAATACTTGTAAATGGCGGCTGCACCATTGACGGTTGCTATCTTTCCGGTTTCCGGGCACCTGTTCGAATCAACAGCGGTACGCTGGATGTGAAGGATTCTGTTTTGAAGGGCGGCATCTTTGCCAATATCTATGTCTACAAGGCGACGGAGCTGCGTTTTACCAACGTTACCACGGTGCAGTATTTGGAGAGCACCGTAGCAGGCGCAGGCATTTACTTGGAGGCAACTGCCGGAAATGTGAAGGTGACGGCGGAGAATCTGACCCAGTATAACCGCTATACCCAAGAGGAGCTGAACAACTACTTGCGGAACGTCTCCGGTATGGGCAACGATTCCGGCGGCAGCTTTGATGCGATGCTCAATCCCATCACCGGCAGCAATATCAGTAAGTTCGATGCGCTCAAATACACAGACGGAACCTATCATTTGGGAATCCTCGTCAGTAACAAGGGCGAAAAGAGCGGCGGCAGCTGGCTGCGACCTACCTATACTTGGACGGATGCGGATGTTACCTGCCAGATCGATGGATATGTCTCCTCCCAGCAATGTGAGGTAGGCAGTGTTTTAGTCTCCGAAAAAGGACGGGTGGTGGCTTACGGCACACCTTCTCTTGCGGAAAACCTCTATACTGCGGAGAATCCCTATACCGCACAAACCTTCCTTGCACGATAAATATAAGAACAATCTGCACCCGGAAAAACCGGGTGCAGATTTTTTGCGGACTTTTTTAAGATTGCCGTTGACCTTTGCGGAAATAAACGATATAATATACCATGGAAATTTTCCGAGTTTTATGTTTTATGTAGGAGTCGCCGCTATGAGTGCAGCAAAAAAAATAATCATTCGAATAACCAAATATCTGTTGCTGCTTTGTATACTGGCGGCGCTGTTTGTTTGTTTCCACACCAACGTGCCGGAGCTGCTGAAGCTGCCGGAGGATAACGTTGTACCGGAAGCACCTACGGAGGCTACAAAGCCTACCGAGCCGCCTACCGAGCCGCCTAAGCGGGCATTTGTAATTGCAGATACCCTCAATATCCGCAAGGAGGCCAATTCCTCCAGCGAAAAGGTTGGAACGTATGCCTACGGTGCTGAGGTATTTATTTATGAGGAAACCACTGCTTCTAACGGTGTGCCTTGGGGCAGAACAGATAAGGGCTGGGTTTGCCTTTCTTATGTCCATTTTGGCGACGAAGTGCCGCCCACCGAGCCGCCTGCGAAACCGCCGGCTGTTTCTCTTAAGGATGAGAATACAGTCTCCGGCAAGGTGATGACAAAGCTCTCGGGTACCAATATTTATGTTTCTGCGGACTATGTGGGGAAATTTACCCTGACCATCAACAGCGAGCGTTTCCCCAATGTGGGGAAGGCTGTTTGGACAGTAGGCGGTCAGACTGCAGTTACCGGTGTGCGGACGCTGACAGTAGATGTGCCTGCAAACGGCACAACTATAAAGCTCAGCGTAGCAGGGGAGAGCTTTACCTATACGGTGAAGATCATCGGCTTCTCCTCGGTTGCCGGTGTCAAGCTGGGCGGCACTGCTGCAAGCGGCAGCAGCCCCTCTCTGAAACTGAATTATACTGCCAATTCCGCTTGGAGTCTTGCACCGATCTACGGCTATACACACGGCCTTACCAGCGACAATTCTCCTGTATCCGTCAATGCCGCCTTTGCCGTTACTATTCCGGAGGAATACCAAAATATTATCGAGTATTCCGGTGGAAAGCTGAAGGTCAAGAGCGGTGTTACCAAGGATCAAAAGGTAGCATTTGATGTGACATCCGGTGAAAAGAGCCTCCGTGTCACACTTAACTTAATTGATGAGCGACTGCTGCCTGCCTTTGCCATCGCTTACTCCGCCAACACCAAGTCCCGGTACGGCTTTACCTATACGGTCGGTACCAACGGCACAATAAAGCTGGGCACGCTGTTCCGCCTGCTCTCCGGCAGAACCCTGGATGCAAAGCAGAACATTGTCATAACCATAAAGAGCGGCAGCTCCGTTCTCTCCCAAAAGAGCTTCCCGGCAAACAGTGACTGGGCATCCCAAAAGATCGCCGTTCCCGCAAAGGTCTCCGCTTGCGACATTTCCATCCAATATGCTGCTGCAAAGGCAGTGACGCTATCTGTTAAGGTAGTAAATGGCGCCTATAACGTGGAGGATGCTGCCTCCTGGAAGGCAGTTCCCGACGGTGTGTCTATTGCGGTGCTGAAGGGCTTCTCTATCCCCAAGACCAACGTAGCCGTTATGCGCAGCGGTAAGGGACAGTATGCCAAGAGTATCGGTGCGCAGACCATTTACGGTAACCTTGTAAAGATCTCCGTGCCTTCCTATATTATAAAGGCAGAGCAAAACAACTTCTTCCTCGCAACTTCCGGCGGTACGCTGCAGGATGTGGTCATCGAGGGCCCGTCTTACGGCACGAAGGTTTCTGTTCTCCGCAGCGACGGCGTAGAGCTGGGTACGTTCGTCTCCGGCTTGGAAGCTACCGGCGCGACCATTAAGAATTCCTATCTTTCCGGTTTCCGTCAGCCACTGCGTGTAAACGGCGGTAATATTACCATCCAGAACTCTACGCTTTGTGGCGGCAATATTGCCAATATCTATGTCCACGCCAGCGCAAAGTTCAAGCTGACCAATGTGAAAACCATCCAGTTTGAAAAAGACGGCGCCATCGGTATGGGTATCTTCCTGAATAACCCTGCCACCAAGAATACCTTTGAGATCAACAAGCTGACCCAGTATAACTACCTGACAAAGGCGCAGGTGGATGGCTTTGTGAAGCGGGCGATCGGCAATGTGGGTGCGCTGGTCTCTATTAAGGATGAGGACCTGCAGAAAATTGCCAAGATCAAGCACGGAAATGCCTACCACTGCGGTATCATCCTTTGCGGTGATGCCCAGCAGATGAGTAACATCACCGGCGGCAATGTGAAAAACACCTACGTCCGCACCGATACCATCACAAAGGGCACTTGGAAGCTAAAGAGCTATATTGCATTCTATGGACAGCCCACCTGCTCCAGCTGCAATCACTCCACTGTGAAAAACTACAACGCTGACGATTTTCTTGACAGTAAATAAAGGAAACCCCCACACCGTTGCGGTGTGGGGGTTTCGTCTGTCAAAAAACTTGTTTTTGACAGACTGGCAGAGGTCACTAAAGCCGGCAAGACAAGCAATGCGTTCTCGTCGGCGTACAGGTGGTACGGTAGAGGACACATTGCGCAGTAAGTAAAAATGCCTTGCAAAGCAAGCTTTTTGCCCCTCATCTGTCAAAAGTCAAAGATTTTTGCCACCTTCTCCCAAGGGAGAAGGCTTTTGGTGTAGCCAATATATTTTGTTGCATTTTGACGGTTGGCGGCTTTTTTGACACTCTGACCCCACACCGTTGCGGTGTGGGGGCCTTTCTTATCAGCGGACACGGATGTTTGTAATATTGAGATTCTTGGAGTTTGCAACCTGCCAGGAGCCGTTGCAGTAATACCTGGCGCTGCCCACTGCTTCGCCGGGGTGGAACAGGTTCAGGTTTGTGGCATTGCACTTGCAGAGGTTGCAGCTGCTGCGGTAGTAGGAAACCTCAATGGTGTAGGTGGTGTTCTTATCCAGCTTCAGGGTAGAGGAGATAGACTTGCCGGAGCCTTGGAGATAGAAGTACTGCTTGCCGCCAACGCTGGGGGAGACCTTGATGGCCATCTTGGGGGCTGCGGAGCAGGTGTGGGTGTAAGTCTTCTTGCCGAAAACTGCGCGATTGACGGTCTGTGTCTGCTTCTCTGCCTTACAGACCAGCTTCATACTGGCGGCTTTGCTGCCGGTCTTGACGGTCATTGTAACGGTATCGTCACAGTCATAGGAGAGGGTTTTGGTGGCGGCGGATACGCCGGTTACCAGCTGGCTGGAGAATAATGCGGCGAATACGAGAACGAGAGATAAAATACGATTAAAGGTTTTCATAGGTGTTCCTCCTGAATGTTGTTTGTAAGTTTGTTGATTATTGATGTTTGTCACATTTGCCGGTGCATCCCACCCATTTACAGTAGTAGTTGCACCATACATCTATTTCTTTTGCGCCGATGTGTGTTTCCTCTTTAGGTTTATACTCACCGTATTTGCAGTCTACGCAGCTTGCCATAACCGTTCCTCCTTCCTTTGTTGACTTTGCCGTTTTAATGGGGTATAATTTTTTTACTTGGTGTGCCTTTGTTCTTTACAACTATGTTATATCAAAAGAAATGCTTGTTTTCGAGTGAGGAAAAGGTGCGAAAAAGGTGCAAAGAGGGGAGTGTAAGTATGACCGCATTCAAAATGATCTATATGTTTTTTAAGTCCGAAAAGGGCTACACCGTAAAGGAGATCGCCGATCGGCTGGATGTGAGCGTCGATACGGTCAAGAGATGGATGCGGGAAGGTTACACAACACGAAGCGTTCTTCCGCGGGACATTATTGCCAACATTTTTGCGGATGAGCCGGCGCTTATGCGGGCATTTATCGATTACTTGAAGCTCAATGTCTGTTCAATCTTAGATAGCGTAGAGATCCGTGACGAATACAGCACCGATGATTTCGAGCGGTTTTTAGCGCTGTTTTTGGCGGACGATACCAATGGAAAGCATACATACCATAAAATACTGCAAACGGCATCCAAAACGCAGGTATCAGAGCCCGGCACCAAAATGGAAGAGCCCAATCTGTCGATCAATCTTGCGGACGCAAGGATCTTTGCTTCCTGCGGGAAGGAAAGATCGGTCTTTATGATGGAAAGTCGGGAGGATGGGTTATATTTCGATGTGAATTTTGAAAAGACCCGGTTGCGGGAGGTCATTCCTGATTATGCAGGCGTGTATTTTTTGATGCGCCCCGTTTTGGATATTGGCACAGCTGGACAAATCCGGTTTTCGGTCAAGTCGGAGGATGGGAGCCTCGCGAAGATTTGGGTGGAACTAAAGCCCAAAGGCAGAGCGTGGATGCACGAGTCTTTTTGCTTTCCGCTCTCTTCCCAGTGGCAGGAATTTTGTATTGACGGCAAGACCTTTGCATACCCGGAGACGCTGGGCTGCTTAGAGGAAATCACCTTTGTGATTAAGACGGATTCCTTTGCTGATCAGGAACGGCTGAAAGGAAAAATGGCAATTACCGATCTGCGGATCACTAAATGATTTTCAAAATAGAACCCCCGAGGATGTGAATATCCTCGGGGGTGTATTTTATTGGGTCAGCCGCCGGGCGCGGGTTCAAATGTGGCTTCGATCACTTTGCCGTTTTCATCAAATTTTACCTGGAAAAAGTGAGGGCCTAACTCACTTGCATACTCAGTATGCCAAGTGACAACATCGCTGCGCAGCAGGATCTCCTTAAACTCGGCATCGGTATAGGAATGTGCTTTTGGGCATCCCTCCCACTGACAGTAATGCTTTCCTTCTGTATCGTAAGCAATGTCCGGCAAACCGACCTTTTCAATTGCTTCTTCCTTGGAGCAGCCGCCACCGTCCCAAAGTGCGAACCAATAGTAGCTGCGATAGATGGGACCGTGTAATGGCAGTGTGATAATATCCATCGCCACTTCGCTGCAGCCGGAAAAAAGCAGCATTACGGTAACGAGTACAAGGGAAAGCGCGAGGAATCGTTTGATCTTCATTTGTTCTTCCTCCTTATGCGGTTTAGACTACTATACCACGGAGGAAAATTCCCGTCAATGCTTATCTAAGGATAGGCTGCAGCTGTCTGCCCTGTGCGGCAAGGTTGAGGGCTTCGGGAATTTTATTAAATTTTGCTACCATGCTGGTGGGTTTTCCTACGGGGTCGTCCTGCCCGAAGGGCACAAAATAGTAGTTTTTTCGGGCGAGAAGCCTGCCGATATTTTCTGCTGCACCACATAGGGCATCGTTGGTAGACACGGCGATCAGTACCGGGCGCCCGTTTCGCAGATGGCTTTTTGCCGCCAAAGTTACGGGGGAATCCGCAATGCTGTGGGCCAGCTTTGCAAGGGTGTTGCCGGTGCAGGGTGCAATAATGAGCACATCTAATAGCTTTTTCGGACCGATGGGCTCGGCATCTTCGATGGTCGTAATGGGTTTTCTGCCGCAAATAGCTTCCGCTCGGGTAAGGTGATCTTTGGCAGTACCGAAACGGCTGTCAGTGGTGGCGGCAGTTTGGGAAAAAATGGGAATAACGGTGTGGCTTTTTGCCAATTCTTCCATTATGGGAAAAACCGATGCAAAGGTACAAAAAGAGCCGCAAAGGGCAAAACCGACGGTCATAAGGGTTCCTCCTTTTTCACAAGTCGGTGTATAGTATCCGCAATGAGCTTGCCGGAGCTTTCCGGCGCGTGGATTGCAGGGAGACCCCGTGCCCACAGCACATCCCGTCCGCCAATGCCCATTACGGAAGACAGCTCCATCTTGAAGACCCCATCCGGACAGTCAGGCAGTACGGGCGCGGGCGCCGTATTGATGACGGCACAGAAACCTGTCGGGTCGGGAAAGTCCTGCGTTTCATAGCCGAGAGCGCTAAGCATTGCCCGGTCGGTTTCCTTTCGGGCATAGACGGTCACACGGGCATCGTGGGCGCGCAGCAGACGGGCGAGGCATTTTCCGATGCGCCCCCAGCCGATCAGCAAAATGGGACAGCCTTTTAATGTGCAGGGGAGACAGTCGCAAAGGAGTTTTACCGCGCATCGGGCGGTGATGTCTGCGTTTTCTGAAACATAAACGGCATCCTGTAATAGATCAATGGTTGCATAGTCCTTTAGCGCAGGATGCTGCAGATTTCCGCCTATGACTGTCACGTTCTTTGGGAGCACGGAAAGAACGGTTTCTAAATTGCCACCGCCTCGAATACTGCCATCGGGCGCGAAAGAGGGGATGGGAAGCAGCAGGTGTGTTACCCTGTCATTGGGGGCAGGAAGTATGGGTAAATGTTCTGTGGCAAAGTCCAGCGCTTTGTTCCGCAGGGGACAGTAAACAGAAAAATCCTTCATGCGATCACCCTTTCATCCCAAATTATGTAATTGCCCCTACGGTGGTGCTTGATTTTTCTCGCAGATACGATATAATAATCCCAAGAGGTGATTGTATGCAAAGACTTGGCTTTATCCACGATATGATGGATGTAAAGGTGCTTATTTTATATGTAATGGCAAGGGCGAATTATCCGATGAACTGTCAGGAGATCTACGAGGTCTGCTATCAGGATGAGTGTCTGAGCTATTTTGACGTTTGTACGGCGCTGCCGGAAATGGTGGTTTCGGGGCATTTGACGGAAAACGAGGACAAATATGAGATTACCGAAAAGGGTCGTCAGGACGGCGCGCTTACGGAGGATTCCATCGCCTTTACTGTCAAGCAGCGGGCAGAAAATGCCATTATCCGGTTTAACTGTAAGCTTCGCCGCAGCAGCTATGTAAAGACCCGGATCCTTCCCCGTGAGGATGGCTGCGCCACAGTAATGATGACGCTGGATGATGAGACGGGAAACCTGATGAATTTAGAGCTTATGTCGCCTAACCGTCGGCAGGCCATCCGCCTGAGCAGACTCTTTGAGCAGAAGGCAGAGCAGGTCTATAATCTGGTCATTGCGGAGCTTTTGTCCGCAGAAGAGCAGGAAGAGGGCTAAAAGAGGCGCACAGCAGAAAATAACGCCAATCGCCAAAATTTTTTGACGGTTGGCGAAATTTTTTGCCGCGCACCTCTTGTCGATTTGCAAAAATCACGGTATAGTAATAGTACACCGATAAATCGGTGAATACGAAAGGAGCGACCGCTATGAAATTTCAATTTAGTGAGAAGAAAGTAAAACTCCCCCAAAATGTGCACGCATATGCAGAGAAGAAAGTAATGAAACTGGCACGGTTTTTTGAGGAGGATGCGGAAGCACTTATCGTATTTTCTGTAGAGAAGAACCGCAACAATGTAGAACTTACCGTTCACGGTGCAGGCACTTGGTTCCGCGCACGAGAGAGCACATCCGATATGTTTGCATCCATCGACGCCGCTGTTGGTACCATCGAAGGCCAGATCCGCAAAAATAAGACCCGTCTTGCGCGCCGTCTCCGCCAAGATGCCTTCACCCGCACAGTAGAAGAAACCTCCTTCACCCCCGAGGAGCGGGAAGACGATCTCCGTATTGTTCGTATCAAGCAATTCTATTTTAAGCCTATGACCCGCGAGGAAGCCGTCCTCCAGATGAACCTTCTTGAGCATAATTTCTTTGCATTCCGCGACATAGACAATGGCGAATCCTTTGCAGTTGTATACCGTAGACACGACGGCGACTACGGCCTGATCGATGATATCGGATAGCGAGAAAACACAGCGTTTTGGGGCCTCGAAAGAGGCCTCAAAATTTTTTTAGATTTTTGTAAAAAAATGCTTGACAAATGAAAATTTAGGTGTTATCATATGCAAGCTATCTGCGAGACAGACGGCGAAGAGATGTACCTTGTAAATTGAATAACGCAAAGACGAACAAACACCTTGAACAACAAAAAATGGATTGTTTAAGCGAAAGCGAAAGAAACAGCCAACGAAA
>SVLZ01000049.1 GCA_015067665.1 Oscillospiraceae bacterium
GACCAAATAAGAACTGCGTATTTTAGATCTTTAGGACTTACAGTTTTGCGTTTTACAAATCTGGAAGTAATGCGACAATTTCGCTCTGTATGCGAAAAAATAGACGAAACAATTCATAAACAAATGATACAATGAGGGAATCGGCAAATTTCGCCGTTCCTCATCCGACCCGGCTTCGCCGGGCCACCTTCCCCCCGGGGGAAGGGATTATTGCAGGAGGTGCCTTTCAATGGCAAAGCATAACCGCGATTATAAGCCGGAGGATATTCTGTTCCCGGATCAGTCCATTACAGAATCCAATCTGGTGGAAGAAATGGAAAAATCCTATATCGAATACGCAATGAGCGTCATCGTCGGCAGAGCCCTGCCGGATGTCCGTGACGGTCTGAAGCCTGTTCACCGCCGTATTCTTTATACCATGTATGAGTCCGGTCTTACATCGGATAAGCCCTTTAAGAAGTCCGCGACCTGCGTCGGTGATGTGCTGGGTAAGTATCATCCCCACGGTGACGCATCGGTTTACGACGCAATGGTCCGTCTGGCGCAGAATTTCTCTATGCGCTATATGCTGGTGGACGGACACGGTAACTTCGGCTCCGTGGACGGCGACCCCCCGGCAGCTTACCGTTATACGGAAGCCAGAATGTCGAAGCTCTCCAATGAGATGCTTCGTGACATCGATAAGGATACGGTCAACTGGGATCCCAACTTCGACGAATCCCGGAAGGAGCCCCGTGTTCTGCCCAGCCGTTTCCCCAACCTGCTGGTCAACGGCTCTTCCGGCATTGCTGTCGGTATGGCGACCAACATTCCGCCCCATAACCTGACGGAAGTCATCAATGCCTGCGTGGCAGTATTGGATGACCCGGAGATCACCGCTATCGACCTGATGGAGCATATCACCGGTCCGGACTTCCCTACCGGCGGCATCATTATGGGACGCAGCGGCATCCGCGCCGCCTATGCCACCGGTCGCGGCAAGGTGGTGGTCCGCGCAAGGGCGGAATTTGAGACCTTTGGCGCAGACCGCACAAGAATTATTGTGACCGAGCTGCCCTATCAGGTCAATAAGCGTCAGCTTATCAAGAATATTGCCGATCAGGTCAAGGACAAGCGTCTTGAGGGTATTTCCGATCTTCGTGACGAGACCGACCGCAACGGTATGCGGATCGTCATTGAGCTGAAAAAGGATGCCAATCCTCAGGTGGTACTCAATACTCTCTTTAAGCAAACAGCATTGCAGTCGAGTTTCGGCATTATTATGCTGGCGCTGGTAGATGACCAGAAGCAGCCCCGCATCCTCTCTCTGCGGCAGATCATCGACGAATATCTCACCTTCCAGATGGAGGTGCTGACCCGCCGCACAGAGTATGATCTCCGCAAGACCCGTGAGCGCGCCCACCTTTTGGAGGGTCTGCTGATCGCCCAGGATAACATTGATGAGGTTATCCGCATTATCCGCAGCGCTTATGATGATGCCAAGGAGCGGCTCTGCGCGCGTTTTGTTTTGGACGATGTCCAGGCGCAGGCGATCCTGGATATGCGCCTGAAGGCACTGCAAGGTCTTGATAGAGAGAAATTGCAGGCTGAGTATAATGAACTGCAGGAAAAGATCGCTTATTATCTGGAACTGCTGGGTGATACTGCTAAGCTGCAGGGCGTGCTTCGTGAGGAGCTGATCGCTATCCGGGATAAGTTTGGCGATGATCGCAAGACGGAAATTCAGGACATCGAGGACGAAATCGACATCGAAGACCTGATCGAGGAAGAGACCTGCGCCTTTACACTGTCCAATCAGGGCTATGTAAAGCGTATGCCGGTAGATACTTACCGCACTCAGGCTCGTGGCGGTCGCGGTGTCAACGCCCAAAACCTCAAAGACGAGGACTATGTAAAGAGTTTGAATGTGGCATCTACCCACGATCATATGCTGTTCTTTACGGACTTAGGTCGCGTACACCACAGAAAGGGTTATCAGATCCCCGAGGCCGGCAGAACGGCTCGCGGTACGGCGATCGTCAATATTCTGCCTCTGGAGCCGGGCGAAAAGGTTACCGCTATGGTAATTACCCGGGAGTTTAACGAGGACGAATATCTGATGATGGTAACCCGAAACGGTACGGTCAAGCGGATTCCCTTCATTGCGCTCAGTACCCGCAGAAAGACCGGTATCCGCGCCATTACGCTGGATGAGGGCGATCATCTTATCAATGTACTGCGCACTAACGGTGACGATAATATTATTCTTGCCACTGCGGACGGTATGGCGATCTGCTTCAACGAAAACGATGTGCGTCCTATGGGACGTGATGCTGTGGGTGTTCGCGGTATTGCGCTCGGCGAGGGTGACACCGTGATCGGTGCAGAAAAGGCGGAGGAAGGCACAACGCTGCTGACCGTAACTGAAAACGGCTACGGCAAGCGGACAGAGCTCTCTGAATACCTCCGTACCGGTCCTGATGGCGAAAAAGCACCTCAGAGCCGTGGCGGTAAGGGTCTTAAGAACTATAATATTACTGCAAAAACCGGTAAGGTTGCCGGTTGTCGTGTGGTGCAGGATACCGATGATGTGATGCTGATCGAAAACGGCGGTGTCATCATCCGTGTACCTGCCAACACCATCAACATCTACAAGCGGGATGTGCAGGGTGTCATCATTATGCGTATCGAGGAGGGCAATTCCCTCGTATCTATCGAGCGCGTGCCTCAGGAAGAGGAGAGCGAAAATTGAAGCAGGTAGAGCTTTATACAGACGGTGCCTGCTCCGGTAACCCCGGCCCCGGCGGCTGGGGTGCCATCCTTATTTATAAAGGCACGGAAAAAGAGCTGTCCGGCGGGGAAAATGGCACCACCAACAACCGGATGGAGCTGACAGCCGTCATTGAAGGCTTGTCTGCGCTGAAAGAAAGCTGTATTGTGGAGCTGTATTCCGACAGTAAGTATGTGATCGACGGTCTATCCAAGGGCTGGGCGGTATCCTGGCGGAAAAACGGCTGGAAAAAGGCAGACAAAAAGCCGGCGCTGAATCCCGACCTCTGGGAAAGATTGCTCTCGCTTACCGAAAAGCACCAAATGCGCTACCATTGGGTAAAAGGCCACGCGGAAAATCCCTATAATAACCGGTGCGACGAATTAGCGGTTGCGGAAAGTAAGAAATTTAATTGACAGTTGACAATGGACAATTGACAATTGTGGTGTCTGCTACGCAGACGGATTTAGATTGTAGGGGTTATGCCTTGCCTCCCTCTTTGAGGGAGGTGTCAGCCGATCAGGCTGACGGAGGGAGTGTCGTTCTTAAGATAGGACACTCCCCCAGTCAGAAATCAAGGATTTCTGACTGCCCCCTCATAGAGGGGGCCAAGGGTCGCCACTACGAAATACAATGATAGCGGGGGGATGGAATGTACTTATCAATCGGCAATGATATGGCGGTGCGGGATACCTCCATAATCGGAATTTTTGATATGGATAATACATCCACTTCCCACCGGACGCGGGATTTTCTGAAGAAAGCAGAAGAAAACGGTCAGGTGATCTCCTGCGACGGTCTCCCGAAAGCTTTTCTTTTGACCACAGAATACGGCTTCCACCGCGTCCGCCTGACAGAGCTGTCTTCCTCTACATTAGAGAAACGGCTGCGATAGAAAGGCAGAAAGGAGTTATTTATGAAGAAAACAATTTGTTTGATTACCTTGGTAGTTTTTTGCTGTTGCCTTGTTGCTTGCGATCCCGGATCATTTATTATTGATCGGACTATGCTGGAGGATGTTGTCAGCATTGAACTGATTCAATATGAGAATCCTAATCAAAAACATTTTACTTCATGGGTTCCTGATCAATTTGACCAGCTTGTTCCGTTTGATCCCACAAAGGCGACGGTCATAGAAACCTTGCCTGAAGAAAAGAATGCCGCGTTTTTGGATGCCTTTTCAAAAACGGATATACTACATACATATTACGCGTACAACTCCCCTAAGGATATTTGTCTGCGCCTAAATTATGCAAAGGGTAATTTTTTGATTGTTTGGGCGAATTATGCGGAAGATTCCTACGCGGGATATATTGGAGAATATACACCTGATGGAGAGGTGTTATCCTTTTGGGGTAGTTTTAGTGCATTACGCTATTATGAAGATTTGGTCAATGCGTATTTTACACACCCCTTGCAGTAAATTAATAAAAAAGACCGCCAATGGCGGTCTTTTTTATTCCATACGGGAGATTGCCACGGCTCTGCGAGCCTCGCAATGACAACAAGAATTGTCAACTGTCAATTATCAATTATCAATTGATATTAGCCGCCGAAGACCAGCAGCAGGAAACCGGCCGCGATGGCGGAGCCGATAACACCGGCCACATTGGGGCCCATTGCGTGCATAAGCAGGAAGTTGGAGGGGTTAGCCTTCTGGCCTTCCTTGTTGGCAACGCGGGCTGCCATAGGCACAGCAGAAACACCGGCAGAGCCGATCAGCGGATTGACTTTACCCTTTGTCAGCTTGCACATGACGACACCGCCCAACAGACCACCGCAGGTGGACAAAATGAATGCTACAACACCCAGCACGATGATCAGCAAGGTCTGACCGGTGAGGAAGTTGCTACCGACCATGGTCGCACCGACGGAGGTGCTCAGCAGAATGGTAACAATGTTCATCAGTGCGTTCTGCACGGTGTCGGACAGTCTTTCGGTGACACCGGTCTCCTTTAAGAGGTTACCCAGCATCAGACAGCCGATCAGGGGCGCAGTGTCAGGAATCAGCAGAGAGACAAAGAGAGCAACCAAGATGGGGAAGATGATCTTCTCGGTCTTGGAGACGGTACGGGTCTGCTCCATCTTGATCTTACGCTGTTCCGGTGTGGTCAGCAGCTTCATGAAGGGAGGCTGGATCATGGGGATCAGCGCCATATAAGAGTATGCAGCAACCGCGATCGCGCCCAGCAGATGGGGAGCAAGCTTTGTAGTCAGGAAGATAGCGGTCGGACCGTCTGCACCACCGATGATGCCAATGGCGGCAGCTTCCAATGCAGTAAACATACCGGAAGCTCTGGCGGCAAAGAATGCCACGAATACGCCCAGCTGAGCAGCAGCACCCAGAAGCAGGCTCTTGGGGTTAGAGAGCAGAGGACCGAAATCGGTCATAGCGCCAACGCCCATAAAGATCAGGCAGGGGTAGATGCTGGTCTTGACACCAATGTAGAAGAAGTCGAGTAGACCGCCTTCTTTTAAAATGGTACCGTAGCTGTGATAAGCGGGATGACCTTCGGTCATAAAGTTGGTCCAAAGCTCTTGGTTATAGAGACCTGCGCCGGGCAGGTTGGTAAGAATACAGCCAAATGCGATACCGCAAAGGAGCAGAGGTTCAAATTTCTTGACGATGGCTAAGTACAGCAGAACACAGCCGATGAGAATCATTACAAAATTCTGCCAGCCACCTTCACCAAATTGGGCGATGATGTAAGCAAAACCGCTGTTGTTCCACAGCTTTAAGAGAATTTCACCGATATTCATTCTGCCACCTCCTTAATGGAAAGAAAGCGCAGCTCATTGATGGGTTTGCCCATTTTATCGGCAACGATCGCCATCAGCATAGCGGCAGTCTTGGGGTCTACATTATAAAGCTTCAGTTGACCGGCAGTACCGGGAGCAGCCACGGGCGCAGGTGCAGCGACCTCAGCGTCAGGAACGGGAGCTTTTTCTTCTTTTTTCCGAGTGAAAAGCTTACCCAAAAGGGTGATAACAAGCATAAGTGCAATCAGTCCGATAAATACGATGGCATAACCAAGGATGGCGTAAATACCGGCCTGACCAATGGTAATATCAGGCATAGGAGTCCCTCCTTAGGGTAGAGTAACGGGGCATCGACCTCTGGGTCGATGCCCCGGAGTGAATTACTTATCAGAGAACAGCCAGTTAATCAGCATGGTGGTGAGGATGATCATTCCGATGACCACGAAAATAACCAGCATACCGATGCCCATTCTGGGCAGCTGCTCTACAAAACCCATAGGGTTAAATACTAAATCGCCCATATTTTAACCTCCAAACATACTCAGGATGATGCCACCGGCAATGACGGAGGCGATCTGTCCGGAAACGTTGACGCCGATGGAGTGCATCAGCAGGTGGTTTTGGGGATCTTCTGCAAGACCCATCTTGTGAACGATACGGCCGGACATGGGGAATGCGGAAATACCGGCAGCACCGATCATAGGATTGATCTTCTTCTTGGAGAAAATGTTAATGAGCTTGGCAAACAGCACACCGCCGGCAGTATCCACGATGAAGGCAACAAGACCTAAGCCCATAATGAGCAGGGTGTCGATGCGCAGGAATTTAGCCGCCACCATATTCCGGGCGACGGAGATGCCGAGGAAGATGGTAATGAGGTTTGCCAGCACATTCTGCGCCGTGCCGGAGAGGCTGTCCAAAACGCCGCACTCCCGGATCAGGTTACCGAACATCAAAAAGCCGATCAGCGCAGTGGCATCGGGAACGATGGCAGAGGCAACGACAGTGATAATGATGGGGAACATAATGCGGGTGGTCTTAGAAACGGCCTTCTGCTCGTAGGGCATCCGGATCATACGCTCTTTCTTGGTGGTGAGCGCCTTGATGACCGGAGGCTGAATGACAGGCACAAGGGCCATATAGGAGTAGGCCGCAACGGTAATGGCGCCCACATAATTGGAGCCCAAAGCATTTGCAACGGCAATGGAGGTAGGACCGTCCGCTGCGCCAATGATCGCGATAGAGGCGGCGTCCATTGCATCGGGGAAGAAGATGCTTGCCATAGAGAGGGTAAAGAAGATACCGAACTGGGCAGCTGCACCGAAGAGCATCAGCTTGGGGTTACTGAGCAGGGGGCCAAAGTCGATCATGGCGCCGATGCCGATAAACAGAAGCAGCGGGAACAGCTCGTTGGCAATACCGGCATTATACAGCTCCTCGATGGGGCCGGTCAGTGCGGTAGAGCCAGGTATATTGACCAAAATGGTGCCAAGACCCATAGGCAGCAGGAGCGAGGGTTCCATTTCCTTCTTGATTGCCATATAGATCAGCAGGCAGCCCAGCAGGATCATTACGATGTCCTGCCATTGGAAGGCCAGCAGGTTTTCGTACAGAATCTCCATTATGATCCTCCTTAGCCGATAACGACCAGGGGATCACCGGAGGATACGGAAGCACCCTTAGAGGTGACAACCTGTGTGACAGTGCCGTCCTTGGGGGCGGTGATGTCGTTTTCCATCTTCATAGCTTCCAAAACCACCAGCACATCACCGGCCTTTACAGCCTGACCGGCTGCCACATTGACCTTGATGATGGTACCGGGCATAGGAGCGGCAACGACCTCGCCTGCACCGGTAACAGCAGGTGCTGCAGCGGGAGCGGCGGGTGCGGCTGCAGCGGGAGCAGCAGGCGCTGCAACAGGTGCAGCTGCGGGAGCGGAAGGAACGATGGCTTCGTACTCGTTAAGGAGCATAGCCTGACCGGCTTCTACCTCGACCTCATAGGTACGGCCATTGAGAGTTACTTTGTATTTCATAATTACTGAACCTCCTTAATGGAAATAAAGCGCAATTCATTAATGGGCTTTTGCAGCTTATCGGCAACGATGGCCATAAGCATAGCAGCGGTTTTGGGCTCTACATTATTAAGCTTCACATGACCGGCAGAACCGGGTGCTTTGGGAGCTTCCACAGGGGCTGCCTTCTCGGCAACAACAGGCGTTTCAGTCGCGTTTTTGTTCTGTGTTGCCTTGCGGATGGCGGCAATGATGACCGCCAGCGCCAATAAAGCCACTAAACCGATGGTAAGAATGTTGTCAAATGTGGAGGGGGCAGCAGATGATAAAATCAGCATACCGTTTCCCCCTTATGCTTCGACGATGGAGTAGGTGCAAATATTCTCTTCCTTTGCCTTGCGGTCTTCAAAGAACTTTTCAGCTAAGTTGGGGAATGCGATGTAGCTGAGCACATCCTCGTCACATCTTGCCATATCGCCAAGCTTTGCGCGGGTCTCTTCTACAACGGGAGCCAGGGTGTCCGCATAGCGACCTTCTACTACGCTCTCGCCGGCCAGAATGCTCTCACGGATAGCGGGATCGATGGGAGCGGGGGTGGTGCCGTACTCACCGCGGCAGTAAGCCTTGATCTCCTTGGAAACGGTTTTGTAGCGCTGACCGTCCAGGACGTTCCGAACAGCCTGTACACCGACCATCTGAGAGGTGGGAGTAACCAGCGGAGGATAACCCATATCGGCGCGGACCTTGGGGGTCTCAGCCAAAGCTTCCTCGAACTTATCCAGCGCATTCATCTGCTTGAGCTGGCTCAGCAGATTAGAGAGCATACCGCCGGGAACCTGATAAGTCAGGCACTGGGTATCGGTGGCCAGCGCCTTGGGCATCAGCGTGCCGTCGGCAATAAACGCGTCACGAACGGTCTTAAAGTAGTCAGCCATAGCCTTGGTGCAGGAATCGTCCAGCTCTACCTCGTAGCCCAGCTGACGCAGTGCGTAAGCCATAGTCTCGGTAGCGGGCTGGGAGGTACCGCCGGAGAAGGGAGAAATAGCGGTGTCGATGATGTCAACGCCTGCTTCCACAGCCTTCAAATAGGTCATAAAGGCAAGACCGGTGGTGGAGTGGGTGTGCAGATCGATGGGCAGATCCACAGCGTCCTTGATAGCGGAAACCAGATCATAGGCTTCCTTGGGGCCCATAATACCGGCCATATCCTTAATGCAGATGGTGGAAGCGCCCATTTCCTTCAGCTCCTTGACCATCTTGACATACTTTTCCTGGGTATGCACGGGAGAGGTGGTATAGGAAATGGTGCCGGAAGCAATGGCACCGGAATTTACGGTGGTCTCCATAGCGACCTTCATATTCTTTACATCGTTCAGAGCATCGAAAATACGGATGACGTCGATGCCGTTTTCTACAGCCTTCTTGACAAAAAGCTTTACGAAATCGTCGGGATAGTGGGAGTAGCCCAGCACGTTCTGACCGCGCAGCAACATCTGCAGCTTGGTATTGGGCATAGCCTTGCGGATCTTGCGCAGGCGCTCCCAGGGATCTTCGTTCAGGTAGCGCAGGCAGACGTCAAAGGTAGCGCCGCCCCAGCACTCAGCGGCATAATAGCCGGCCTTGTCGATGGTGGCGAGCATAGGTTCGAATTTTTCAAAGGGCAGACGGGTAGCGATCAGGGACTGATTGGCGTCCCGCAATACGGTTTCCACAAACTGGACTTTTCTTGCCATAGTTAATGATTCCTCCATTTATAAAATTGATCACAGGGCAGGGGTCTGCTCTCGTGAAGATCTGTTTCTTTGACGGGGGCAATCCCCCGCCCTGCGATGAAACGGGTTAAAGCCTTGCCTCCCTCTTTGAGGGAGGTGTCAGCCGATCAGGCTGACGGAGGGAGTGTCCTATCGTAAAGCGACACTCCCCCAGTCAAAAATCAAAGATTTTGCCAGCCCCCTCAGCGAGGGGGCCGGGGAGAATATGAAGATAGAATTACTTCGTGGTCTTGGGGCCTGCGGCTACCAAAGCCTTGCCGGCCTCGTTGCCGGTGTACTTGACGAAGTTCTTCTCAAAGCGGGCAGCCAGATCCAGTGCCTTCTCCTCCCAAACAGCGGGATCAGCATAGGTGTCTCTGGGATCCAGAATGCCGCTGTCCACGCCGGGAAGTGCGGTGGGAACCTCGAAGCCGAAGTAAGGAATGGTCTTGGTCTCAGCTTTCAGGATGGAGCCATCCAGAATGGCATCGATGATGCCACGGGTATCCTTAATGGAGATACGCTTGCCGGTGCCGTTCCAGCCGGTGTTGACCAGGTATGCCTTTGCGCCGGATTTCTCCATCTTCTTGACCAGCTCTTCGCCGTACTTGGTGGGGTGCAGCTCCAGGAAGGCTGCGCCGAAGCAAGCGGAGAAGGTGGGAGTGGGCTCAGTGATGCCACGCTCGGTGCCGGCCAGCTTGGAAGTAAAGCCGGAGAGGAAGTAGTACTGGGTCTGCTCAGGGGTCAGGATGGAAACGGGAGGCAGAACGCCGAAAGCGTCCGCGGACAGGAAGATGACGTTCTTTGCGTCGGGGCCTGCGGAAACAGGGCGAACGATGTTCTCAATGTGGTTAATGGGATAGGAAACACGGGTGTTCTCGGTGACGGAGCCGTCAGCGAAATCACACTTACCGTTTTCGTCAACAGTAACGTTCTCCAGCAGAGCGTTGCGGCGGATGGCGTTGTAGATGTCGGGCTCGCTTTCGGGATCCAGGTTAATGACCTTCGCATAGCAGCCACCCTCGAAGTTGAAGACACCGTTGTCGTCCCAGCCGTGCTCGTCGTCACCGATCAGCAGTCTCTTGGGGTCGGTGGAGAGCGTAGTCTTGCCGGTGCCGGAGAGGCCGAAGAACAGAGCAGTGTTCTGGCCGTTCTTGTCGGTGTTGGCGGAGCAGTGCATAGAAGCCATACCGTTCAGCGGCAGGTAGTAGTTCATCATGGAGAACATACCCTTCTTCATCTCGCCGCCGTACCAGGTGTTGAGGATGACCTGCTCACGGGAGGTCAGGTTAAACAGAACGGCAGTCTCAGAGTTGAGGCCCAGCTCCTTGTAGTTTTCGACCTTAGCCTTGGAAGCATTGTAAATCACGAAGTTGGGCTCGAAGTTCTTGAGCTCTTCTTCAGTGGGGGTGATGAACATATTCTTTACGAAGTGTGCCTGCCATGCTACCTCTACGATGAAGCGGATGGCCATACGGGAGTCGGGGTTGGTGCCGCAGAACAGGTCCATAACATAGAGCTTCTTGCCACTCAGCTGCTTCAGAGCCAGCGCCTTGCAGGCATTCCAGGCTTCTACGGAAGCGGGCTTATTGTCGTTAGCGAACTCCTTGGAGGTCCACCACACGGTGTCCTTGGAAGTGTCGTCCATAACAATGAACTTGTCTTTGGGGGAGCGGCCGGTGTAGATGCCGGTCATAACGTTGACAGCGCCCAGTTCAGTGAGCTGACCCTTGTCGTAACCCTCCAGAGTGGGGTCCATCTCTGCCTCGAACAGCTGCTCGTAGGTGGGGTTGTAGACGATCTCGGTAGTACCGGTAATACCATACTTTTCCAGATCTTTGATGTTCATATATGTTCCTCCTATAACGGGTTGCGAAAACAGTATTTTCGCCCCTAATTTTGACATTTTTCAGCGGAAAATAGCAGCAAAATCAAATTTGCTCCATCCTCCACCGCATACATCATATCACATAAAAATGGAATTGTCTACTATAATTTTACACTTAAAACAATGGATAATTGAAAATTGACAATTGCGGTGTCCGCAAGCGGACGGATTGTAATATGCGCCATCAAAAACGGGTGTAGGGAATGCATTTATGCATTCCACAAATGGAACGGATAAATCCGTTCCCTACGGCGCATTATCGTAAGCAGGGGTAGGGGCGACCGTTGGTCGTCCGATAAGGTTACGGGTTTGTAATATTTTACTTCTGCGGCACGGACGAGCGATGCTCGCCCCTACGATTTCTAACGATGGCGCGTAATTATCAATTTTCAATTGCGGTGTCCGCAAGCGGACGGATTGTAATATGCGCCATCGAAAACGGGTGTAGGGAATGCATTTATGCATTCCACAAATGGAACGGATAAATCCGTTCCCTACGGCGCGTTATCGTAAGCAGGGGTAGGGGCGACCATTGGTCGTCCGTATCGCATAATCGACATTGTACAATTTTGAAACAAAGCGGACAGGCAATGCCTGCCCCTACAAATTGTCAATTAAAAAAACGACGCCAAAAAGCGTCGTTTTTATAGCGGGGATTGTTTGATTTTTGCGTACCGGCGGGGGTACTGGGGGGGCGTATGGCCGGTTTTTTTGAAAACCAAAACCGTATGTGCGCCCTCCTCTACGGGGAAATCTACGATTTTCTCTAAGGTCAGCCCTAATTTCTTTACGGCGTTTTTGGCTTCCTCCAGCTCCTCCCTTGCGGCAGAGCCTTTCATTGCCAAGACCTTGCCGCCTACCTTTACATAGGGCGCGGTCAGCTCCAAAAGAATATGGAGTCTTGCCACAGCCCGGCTGGTGGCAATGTCATAGCTCTCCCGGCGCTGGGTCACGAATTCCTCAGCACGGGCGGTGACACATTCTGCTTCCACACGAACGGTAGGTAAGACCTCGGAAAGCCAGTTCATCCGCTTTCCTAAGGAATCCAGTAAGGTCAATTGGACCTCCGGACAGGCGATTTTTACCGGCACACCGGGAAAACCTGCGCCACAGCCTACGTCGATCATTTTCTTGCCGGAGAGGTCCTCCAAGGATAGAAGCGATAAGCTGTCCAATAAATGCAGCCGCGCTACTTGCTTCGGCTCGGTAATGGCGGTGAGATTCATCACCGCATTTTGCCGGATCACGGCCTCACCGAACGCGGTCAGCCGATCGATGCGATCTTCCGGTAATGTGAGTTTTAAGGCAGGTAGTCCTGCAAGCAGTGTCTCTTTCATTTTTATGCCGGATTCTTGATGAGGCCGGACAGGTCCACCTGCTCCTCGTCCATCGGATCGAAGGAGGGGGAGTCATCGTCCTCCACGTGGTTGGGAAGGTAGACATCCTGGATATACCAAGAGACCAGAAGCTGGACGTTATTGCGGAAATCGTTGACATCTTCTGTGTTTTTGTAGAAGCTGTCAATGGCTTTGATTTCGGCACCGAAGTGGGCACGTTCCTCAGCCATCAGCCGCTGACAGGCAGCGCGTGCATTTTCCGAGTTGAAGGATTGGAGCGCCTTCAGGCAGTAACGGTAGGCGTTCAGATAGCCGGAATATACGAAATAGGGGTCAGAATTGTGGGTACAAGCCAAAAACGCGGCAAAGTTGGCATCCCGGTCTGCGTAAATGCTGATGCGGTGGGCCATTTCGTGACACATAGCGTAGGGCATCAAAACACCGGGAACCTCGGGATTCACAGCAGCCTCACCGGTGAGACTGACCGTCATACCGGTAGTGCCGGTTCCGGTATAGTAGCCACTCCAGCTAAGCTTCTTTACAGGAACGGTGCTGTTGGCGAAAATGGAGTATTTCCGATCATAAACCAAGGAATGGAAGCCATCGGGCGCCTGCGCCGCCAGCGTATCAAAATCGGGGGCTTTGGGCTTTCCGTCGCCGGGGAGACGGTCATCTGCTTTTTTTGCTTCTTCCAGAAAGTGCTTTGCAGCCTCTTCCAATTCGGCAATATCGTAATTGGAAACAGACATTTGAATATCATCTGCCAAAGGGCCGGCATAGCGGTTAATGCCAAAGACACCGAACTGTAAAAACAGGATCACACTGGCTGCTGCGGTGATCCAACCGGTGACCTGCAGTACATTCCAGCGCAATACGATGGCAAGCACCAAAAGCGTACATACCGCCAAGACACACAGCACCAAAAAGACCTGCCACAAACAAAAGCTGACACCGCTGCTCCACTCGGCCATACTGCCGGAGATCATACGGGAAATATAGGGGAAGATCATATCCACAAGGGTGGGGTGGGTTTTGGCAAATTGCGTAAGGGCCAATGTGCAGGCACCGATAATGCCGGCGGTCAAAAAACCACGCCAATATTTCAAAGGACATACCTCCTTTAAGGGTCATAATAATGTAGTATATAGTATAACACAAAAGCGGTCTCTTGTCATTAAAAATTTTTAATCGGATATATCTTTGTACAGTTTTATAATCTTTTTGAAAGCGCGCAGACCCGAAGTGCTCCGCTTTCAATAGTTGCTGGGTTGGTTTTACCGCAACTCATTTCTTTGCAGCTCCGGATACTGCCGGAGCTGCCCCCGTAG
>SVLZ01000050.1 GCA_015067665.1 Oscillospiraceae bacterium
GGGCTTTAGTTGCCAGAATGTCAACCAAACGAATGCTGACCTTGCCGGTGGGTGCGTTTACCTGATTAAAGAACGCGCCCAATGGAAGAGGACTGCGGTTACCGACGCGGTAGATATACTTATCGGTATGCAGACTTTGCTTCAGTTCGATTTTCTCACCCTTAACGGTGTGCCAAGCGGAGAAAGCGCCTGCATCGGTGCCGATTTCACGGGTAGATGCGCCGCTATCTGCGCCGGTGGCCAAATCTGCTTCGCCGACCAGAACAACTCTGCCGTTGCTCTTATCGCCTGCATCGCAGAAATCTGCGCTGCTCAGGTGGACACCCTCGTAGACCCAGATATAGGTCTCTGCGCCGGCCTGATCGATGACATTGAAGCCGTTGCGCTCGCCGCCGTCTGCGCTGTCGAACAAATAGTAGCCGCCATAGACATTGATCTTACCGCCGGAGGAGTACAGAAGCGCTGCATTGGTATCTGCAGTAACGCCTGCATACTTATCACTGACGAAGATACCGTCGTGGATATTGACGGTCGCTGTGGGGTTAACGCTCCAAACGGCATAGGTATCGAACTTGATCTCGACACGGCCATTGCCACCGTTGCCGCTGTTGGAGCTGTCTGTAATGGTGAGAGAAGAATTCTTATTGACGCAGAACAGCGCGCTGTGGTTATCTTCTCTGCTGCCGCTATAGGTAATGGTCTGACCGTTCAGGTCGATGGTCTTATCACCAAATACCAGAGCGACAAAATAGAGCGTATCGCTGCCGTACTCGCCACTGTGGGTACTATCTTCAGCATCATCCATAGTAATGGTGATGGGGCCGGTCAAGCGGATATTAACGCCGCCCTTCTTTGCCAGCTGCTCACGCAGTGCAGCAAGGGAATCGACCTCAACGACCTCATAGGTGAAGGTGTAGGGGCTGAAATGGGTGGTCTTGAAGGAGACCTGACCGGAGGTGGGGTTGTAGACAGAGGAGATTCGGCTGCTGTTGTGGTAAACAGTGATTGCCTGCTCGCCCTGAGCAAGACCCTTGGGACCATTGATGGTCACGCCGATCTCGGCAGTGTTGTTTTCCACCAGGTTGTTCACGTCAATGTCGTAAGCAAAGCCGTCCTGATTCTTACCCAAAGTTACATTGGCCTTGGGGTCAATCTTACGGATGGTGATCTCCACCGGCTCCTGCTTATTGGCAATTGCCTCCGCAGGAATGTCGAAATTCGCGAAGATCATACCGCCGGAAACGACCTTAACATTCATAGAAATGGCATTGGCAGCCAGCTTCTGCGCACCAACTGCGAAGATGTTGCTGCCCGGGTCAAAGAGCTTGACGCTGTACAACTTGTCGTTGCTGGTTCCAAACAAGGTGTAGTTCAGAACACTTGCGTTGTTGGTCGCCGCCTTTACCGCTGCCGCTTCTGTGCTGAATTCTCGATTGAGTACAGAGCCGTTACGGATTGCAACGATCGTTCCCTCCGTTTCTATGTAGATAAAGTCGGTTTCTTTGGAAGAAGGATTCTCCAGCAGATACTGCTCGTATGCCTCCTTCGCATTTTTCACCGCCACGGTGTCCTGACCGAAGTAACCCCACAGCACAACACCAAAAATGGCGATCAGTGCGATGGCGATCATAATTCTCGGCAGGAAAGAGTTATTATTTGCACGCTTATTCATCGGCTGTTTCCTCCTATAATTTTGCCTTTCCAAATAAGAGTTTCCATACGTTCTTACACACTAAAATGCTATGCTGTACATACGCATCCATCTTAGTTTCGGCTGATTTTAGCACAAAAATCTTATTTTGTCAACTTATGGCCGTTTTCAGCCGTTGAATTTCGTCCCCACTGACCCGGGTGTAAACCGCATTTTTCCGTTTATTTGTACAAAAATAGCACTGCTCCCGACTTATCAGGAGCAGATTTTTTATGCAGTTTCAACAACTCTTGCGCCTTGGAACTCCACATGGAGCTTCAGGACCTCCCAATTGGCGCCCGTAATGCCCGAAAGCTTAGACTCCAAGCGGGTTTTGAGGGTTTTGTCCCGGGTGATGCAAAGCAGGGTCGGGCCCGCGCCGCTGAGGCAAAATGCCGCGCCCATCGTGCGTACCAAAGCCTCGATCTTCTCATAATCCGCGATCATGCTCTTGCGGTAAGGCTGGTGCAGTCGGTCCTGCATTGCATTCCGCAAAAGTTTTTCGTCACCCAGCTCCAAAGCTTTCAGCACCATGGCGCCGTGGGCGATATTATAGACCGCATCTTCCCTGGGAAGCTGGGCCGGCAGCGCTGCACGGGCTTTGCTGGTAGGCAGCGTAAAGTCCGGTACCAGCGCCAAGATCTCCCAGTCCGGATGGAGGGGGAAATTGACGGTGACCGGCAGTCCGTTATCTACCATAGACGCAGTCAGACCGCCGTAAAATGCAGGTGCAAGGTTATCGGGGTGGCCTTCCATTGCATTGGTGATGTTCAGCAGGCCCTGCGTGGACAGCCGGTTTCCCCGGAGCACGTTAGCGCCGATAGCACCGGCGACCAAGAGTGCCGCAGAGGAACCAAGGCCACGGCAGATAGGGATCTGGGACTCGATATGGATCTTCACGCCTCGCACCTCCTCGCTCATAGAGGCGAGAACCGCGCAGAAAGAGGTATATGCCATATTATCCGGGCCGGTATAGGCTTCCTCACAGCCGGTGATCTCCAGACCGCCGTCCGTCTCCTCAAAGGTCACATCTGTATATAAACTCAATGCGCAGCCGAAAGCATCAAAGCCCGGACCTAAGTTTGCCGTTGTAGCAGGCACGCGTACCGTTACTCTTTTCATTTTTTCTCCTTTACGTAGGACAGCATTTGGGTTTTCTCAATCACGTCCGTATGTCTTTCTGTCTTTTCTTGCAAACCGGACAGGTTTTCCGGAACGGGAACACCGGTCAGCTTGGAAAGCTGTTCCATCTGCAAAAATTCGTCTGCACTCTCCGGCTCAGCCAGCGCCTTTAGTACCGCACCAGGGAATTTATAGGGCGATGCCGTAGAGAGCACCACCATAGGTGCCATATCGCCGGTTTCTGCACGGTATTGCTCTGCCACTGCCCAGCCCGCAGCCGTATGGGGATCGCAGAGATAGCCGGTCTTTTCCCAGGCGGACCGAATGGTAGCCGATGCCTTTTCATCGTCACAGTAGCCAGCCCAGAATTCGTTTTGGATCTTTTGGTGCAGCTGTGCAGGCACCTGATAGCTGCCTTCAGTACTCAGCTTTTTCATAAGCTCTGCCACAAGCGCAGTATCGCCGTCGGACATAAAGTACAAAAGCCGCTCCAAATTGGAGGACACCAAAATGTCCATAGAGGGAGAAATCGTCTTATGCAGCGGTCTGCGACGGTCATAGGTGCCGGTGCGAATAAAGTCTGTCAGCACATTATTGGCATTGGAGGCACAAATCAGCATTCCCACAGGGAGTCCTAAGCGCTTTGCCAAATAACCTGCCAAAATATCACCGAAATTGCCGGTAGGCACAGAGAAATTGACCTTGTCCCCCATTTGGATTTCGCCACGGCGTAAAAGATCGCTGTAAGCCTTAAAATAGTACGTGATTTGCGGTGCTAAACGACCGATATTGATAGAATTGGCGGTAGAAAGGCTACGGCTATCTCCCGGCAGCTTTCCGTTTTCTGCGGCAGCAAACAAGTTCTTCACGCCGGTCTGCGCGTCGTCAAAGTTGCCGCGGACGGCACAAACCGCTACATTGCTGCCCTCTTGGGTCACCATCTGCGCCCTCTGCACCGCACTGACACCGCCATCGGGGTAAAATACACAGATCCCCACACCCGGTACATCGGCAAATCCTGCAAGCGCGGCCTTGCCGGTATCACCGGAGGTAGCAGTCAGGATCAAGACCTCATCGGTCATCCCTTTTTGCTCCCTTGCCTTCGTCAGCAATTGGGGCAGCATACAAAGGGCAACGTCCTTAAACGCAGAGGTCGGACCCCGAAACAGCTCCAACACCGTAAAATCCCCGGCCTTTACCGTAGGGGTCAGTTCTTCTGTTTGAAATTTACCCCGATAAGCCTTCTCTACAAGGGTCGGCATATCCAAAATTTCCGGCAGCATAGCGGAAATAATCCGATTGGCCATTCCCATTGTGCTTTCGCGCAAACAAGTATTTATATTTATATAAGGTATCTCCTCAGGGACAAACAGTCCGCCATCGGGCGCAAGGCCCTCTAAAACCGCCTGCGCACTGTCAACCCGCGGCTCCAAGGACCGGGTAGAATGATAAAGCATAAAAACCTCCAAAAATCTGCACCAACTGCACAAAATTTTCACCAATTTCACGAAAATACTTGTATATCGGCACTATTGCATTTTTATAAGCTATATGATATACTGTTTTCGGCAAAAAAGCAAGTGTTTCTAACAGGCAGCACCCCGTAGGAGAGACATTTCTTTTCGTATTCGATACATTTTGGAGGTTTTCCCAATGCGTTTAGGTTTGCTTGGTTTTGGTGTTGTAGGCAGAGGTGTATACGACCTTGTTCAGGACCGTTCCGATATAGAAGTTGCAAAGGTTGTATGCTTGGAAGAGGTTACCCTTCCGAACGCGGAGGTCACAAAGGATTTTAAGTCTGTCTTAGAGGACAGCTCCATTGACACCGTGGTAGAAGCGATGGGCGGCCTCCATCCTGCTTTTGAATTTGTCCGGGACTGCATCTTATCCGGCAAGAACGTAATCACCTCCAACAAGGCACTGATGGCTACCTTTTATGACGAGCTGATCCCCCTCGCAAAGCAAAAGGGCGTTCTGCTTCGCTGCACCGCAGCGGTAGGCGGCGGTATTGGCTGGCTCAGTGAGCTGGAGCGCGCCCGACGTGTCCAGACCCTTCGTCAGGTCGGCGGCATTATGAACGGCACCTGTAACTATATTTTAGATGCGATGACCCGCGGCGGTATGACTTACGCTGATGCACTGGCGCAGGCCCAGAAGCTTGGCTATGCGGAAGCCAATCCCTCCACCGATGTGGAAGGCATCGACACTTGGCATAAGACCATTCTCTCTGCAAATATTGCCTTTGGTATCAGCTTGGATATGGCAAGCGTTCCCGCTGCCGGTATCCAGAACATTTTGGCAGAGGATATTGCTTCCTTCCGCGCTCGGGGTCTTGTATGTAAGCTCATCGGTATGGCAAAAATGGAAAACGGCAAGCTCAGCGCCTGCGTTCAGCCTGTTCTCTACCCTGCCATTTCCACAGAAGCTTCCGTTCCCACCAACTTTAACCTGATCACTCTGATCGGCAGTGCTTCCGAGCGTATGAGCTTCTACGGACAAGGCGCAGGCCGCTATCCCACTGCGTATAATGTACTGCAGGACTGCGCAGACATTCTCAGCGGCAAGGGCTTCTACAGTCCCTACGGTGAGAAGGTGCAAGCAGTCAATGACGATAAGCGCACCTATTACGTTCGCGGAGCATCCGATGCATGGCTGGAAGAAAACACCCGCGAAAACTGGGGCGATGCCGTCATCACCCTGCCCGTGGAAACGGAAAAAATGCATACTTGGCGCAAAGCACACCCCGATGTGTTTATTGCCGCCTTTGAGAAATGAGGAAATAGAAAATGCTGAAAGTAACCAAATTCGGTGGCTCTTCTATGGCCGATGCCGGTCAGTACCGGAAAGTCCGGGATATTTTGCTGGCAGACCCGGAGCGCCGTGTTGTCATCGTCTCTGCCGCCGGTAAGCGCTGCAGTGGCGATCATAAGATCACCGATCTTCTGTATCTGTGCCATGCCCATGCCCAGTACGGTGTGGACTGCGATCCCGTCTTTGCGCGTATCACCTCCCGTTATTTGGAAATCCGGGATGAACTGGGTCTTACTTTAGATCTGGAAGCGGAATTTGCCGCCATCAAAAAGCGTCTGGATAACAATGCCATTTCCCAGGATGAGCTGGTCAGCCGCGGTGAGTACTTCTCCGCCAAGCTGATGGCAAAGTTTTTAGACTTTAAGTTTATCGATGCCGTGGACTGGGTCAAGTTCAAAATGGACGGTTCTGTGGATCAGGAGGCCTCCTACAAGGCGCTTCGCTCATTTTCCACCGGCAAGGGCATCGTCACCCCCGGCTTCTACGGTCTGATGCCCGACGGACACATCCGTACCTTCTCCCGTGGCGGCAGTGACATTACCGGTGCACTTGCAGCCGCTGCGTTGGATGCTGATGTATACGAAAACTGGACAGACGTTTCCGGTATTTTAATGGCCGATCCCCGAATCGTGGAGAATCCCCAGCCCATCCCCGAGGTTACTTATGATGAGCTTCGTGAGCTGAGCTATTCCGGCGCACAAGTGCTTCATGAAGGCACCATCTTCCCCGTCCGGGAAAAGAACATCCCGCTGAACATCCGCAACACCAACGCGCCCGAAGACCCCGGCACGATGATCCGTGAGGCCTTCTCTACCGACGCCGATCCCAACCGTTTCATTACCGGCATCACCGGCAAGAAGGACTTCACCATCATCTCCATGTCCAAGCGCGGTATGGGCAACGAAGTCGGTGTTCTGCGGAAAATGCTTTCCGTATTGGAGCGCCATAATATTTCCATCGACTATGCCCCCAACGGCATTGATAATGTCTCTGTGGTAATGCCCACCGCTTCTGTTGCCCCCAAGCTATACACCATTTTGGGCGAAATTCAGCAGGAGGTCCACCCCGACTCTTTGGAGGTCCACGACAAGATCGCCGTGGTTGCCGCCGTCGGCCGCCGAATGGCATTCCGCCCCGGTATTTCCGGTAAAGTCTTTGCCGCGCTGGGTGATGCAGGCATCAACATCCGTATGATCAACCAAGGACCTGACGAACTGAACATTATCCTTGGTGTGGACAATCGGGATTTTGCCGAAGCCATCCGTGTTCTGTATAACAGCTTTGTAAAATAAGGAGTTTGAATGATGAAAACTTATACCGTTGCTGTCTTGGGCGCTACCGGCGCCGTAGGACAGGAAATGATCTCCATTCTGCAGGAGCGGAATTTCCCCGTAGGGAAGCTGATCCCGTTGGCATCTGCCCGCAGTGCAGGCAAGACAATGAAATTCCGTGGCGAAGATGTGGTTATTCAGGAGGCCTGCGATTCCGCTTTTGAAGGTGTAGACATCGTACTGGGTGCTGCTGAAAATGACATTGCCAAGAAATTCGCTCCCGCCATCGTAAAGGCCGGTGCAGTCTTTGTGGATAACTCCTCTGCTTTCCGGATGGACCCCAAGGTGCCTCTGATCGTTCCTGAGGTCAACCCCGAGGACATTGCTTGGCACAATGGCATCATTTCTAACCCCAACTGCTCCACCATCATCACCGTCACCGCAGTCAATGCGCTCAATTCCCTCTCCCCCATCCGCTCCATGACCGCGTCTACCTATCAGGCTGTTTCCGGTGCAGGCGCCGGTGGTCCTATCGAGCTGATGGCCGAGGTGGAAGCCCTTTCGAAGGGTGAAAGCTACACCCCCACCGTATTCCCCTATCAGATCGCCTTTAATCTGATTCCCCAGATCGGCGGCGAGCAGGTAGACGGCTACACCAGTGAGGAAATGAAGATGCAGAACGAGGGCAGAAAGATCATGCACCTGCCTGACCTGAAGGTCTCCTGCACCTGTGTCCGTGTTCCCGTTGTCCGCAGCCATTCCATCTCCGTCAGTCTTCACTTTGACCGCAAGGTCACCGTTGAGGAAGTACGGGCGGTTCTTGCCAATGCACCCGGCTGCCGTCTTGTGGATGACCTGAACGCAAAGCAGTATCCTATGCCCCTCGACACCTCCGGTCAGGATATTGTGTTCGTTGGCCGTATCCGGCCCGATCTTACCGATGAAAACGGCATCTGCCTTTGGTGCTGCGGTGATCAGGTCCGCAAGGGTGCTGCCACCAACACCATCCAAATCGCAGAATTGTTGCTGAAATAACCCTTTTTCCCCCGATACAAGAACTTGTATCGGGGGCTTTTTTTGCTTTTTTCCACAAAAGCAGAATTTTACATTTTCACCACTAAATATTGTATTTATCATTGACTTGTGACACAATATGTGCTATTCTATGAGGGCACCGCGTCGCACAGGAAGGAGCGTTTTCTATGGAGTTTGCCGGTATGCAAAACCTCAGTCTGCTGGATTTCCCCGGAAAGGTCGCTTGTATCCTTTTTGTCCGCGGCTGTAATCTGCGCTGCCCCTTTTGCCATAACGCATCCCTTGTCCGTCCCGGGGCAGAAAACGCAATTGTTGACGCCGATGTCCTCTCATTTTTGAAGAAGCGGCAAAAACTTTTGGACGGCATTGTTATTTCCGGCGGTGAGCCTCTTATGTATCCCGACCTGCTTCCCTTTTTACAAAAGGTGAGAAATTTGGGCTATGCCATCAAGGTGGACACCAACGGCACAAATCCCGAATTGCTGAAACAGCTGGTGAGTGAAAATCTTGCAGATTATGTGGCGATGGACATAAAAAACAGTCCCGCTTTTTACAGTGCCACCTGCGGGCTTCCCAAAGCGCCGATCGGCGCCATTGACCAAAGTCGGGAGTTTTTAATGTCCGACGTGGTGGACTACGAATTTCGCACTACCGTCGTCCAAGGACTGCACACAAGGGAAAGCATAAAAGAGCTTGCTTGCTGGATCGCCGGTGCAAAGCGCTATTATTTGCAATGCTTCAAAGACAGCGGCGACCTGTTATCCCCGGATAATTTAAGTGCCTTTTCCGACGAAGAGATGCAGAAGTTTCTGGAAATCACAAAAGTCTATATTCCCAACGCAGCATTGCGTGGAATCTAATGGAGGTAAAGAGAAATGTATCAGGTAACAAAGAGAGACGGTGCGGTGGTATCCTTTGATATGGTAAAGATCGCCAGCGCCATCCAGAAGGCATTTGATGCCACAAACACACCCTACACAGAGAGCGTTATCGACTTTTTGGCGATCAAGGTCACCAGCGATTTCATTCCCAAGATCAAGGACGGTCTCATTTCCGTGGAAGACATTCAGGACAGCGTAGAAACCGTGCTGTCTCAGGGCGGCTACGAGGCCGTTGCCAAGGCTTACATTCTGTATCGCAAGCAGAGAGAAAAGCTGCGTAATATCGGCTCTACGCTCCTTAACTATAAGGACACCGTCGACCAGTACTTAAAAGCCCTTGACTGGCGTGTCAAGGAGAACTCCACCGTCACCTACTCTGTCGGTGGTCTGATCCTCTCTAACTCCGGTGCCATCACCGCCAACTACTGGCTCTCCGAGATCTACGACGAAGAGATTGCCGCTGCCCACCGCAACTGCGATGTCCATATTCACGACCTTTCTATGCTCACCGGCTACTGCGCCGGCTGGAGCTTAAAGCAGCTCATTCAGCAGGGTCTTGGCGGCATTCCCGGCAAGATCACCTCTTCTCCCGCCGCCCACCTTTCCACCCTCTGCAATCAGATGGTCAACTTCCTCGGCATTATGCAAAACGAGTGGGCAGGCGCACAGGCGTTTTCCTCTTTTGATACCTTCCTTGCGCCCTTTGTTAAGGTAGATAACCTCTCTCAGAAGGAAGTCAAGCAGTGCATCCAGTCCTTTATCTACGGTGTCAACACCCCCTCCCGCTGGGGCACCCAGGCACCCTTTACCAACATTACGCTGGACTGGACCGTTCCCAGAGACTTAGAGAATATGCCCGCCATCGTAGCCGGTAAGGAAATGGACTTTACCTACGGTGACTGTAAGAAGGAAATGGATATGGTAAACCGTGCCTTCATCGAGATCATGATCGAGGGCGATGCCAACGGCCGTGGCTTCCAGTATCCCATTCCCACCTACTCCATTACCCGTGACTTTGACTGGTCTCCCACAGAAAACAATAAGCTCCTCTTTGAGATGACCGCAAAATACGGCACCCCCTATTTCTCCAACTACATCAACTCCGATATGGAGCCCTCCGATGTCCGCTCCATGTGCTGCCGTCTCCGTCTGGATCTGCGTGAGCTGCGGAAAAAGTCCGGTGGCTTCTTCGGCTCCGGTGAGTCCACCGGTTCTATCGGTGTTGTCACCATCAATATGCCCCGGATCGGCTACCTTGCGGAAAACGAGGAGGACTTCTATAAGCGGTTGGACCACATTATGGATGTTGCCGCCCGCAGTCTGAATGTGAAGCGCAAAGTGATCACCAAGCTCTTGGACAGCGGGCTGTACCCCTACACCAAGCATTATCTCGGCACCTTCAACAACCACTTCTCCACCATCGGTCTTGTGGGTATGAACGAGTGCGGTCTGAATGCCAAGTGGATCCGCGCCGATATGACCACCGAAAAGTGCCAGAAATTCACGCAGGATGTGCTGAACCATATGCGCGAACGCCTGAGTGACTATCAGGAGCAGTACGGTGACCTGTATAACTTGGAGGCCACCCCCGCCGAGTCTACCTCCTACCGCCTTGCCAAGCACGACACCGAGCGCTATCCCGACATCATCACCGCATCTGAGGACAGCGGCAGTCCCTATTACACCAACTCCAGCCACCTGCCCGTCAGCTTTACTGAGGACATCTTCGCTGCGCTGGATATTCAGGATAACCTTCAGACCCTCTACACCTCCGGCACAGTCTTCCACGCCTTCTTGGGCGAGAAGCTGCCCTCTTGGGAATCTGCCGCTGCATTGGTACGGAAGATCGCAGAGAACTACCGCCTGCCTTACTATACCCTGTCTCCCACTTATTCCATTTGCAAGAGCCACGGCTACTTAGACGGTGAGCATTTTACCTGCCCCCATTGCGGTCAGCCCTCTGAGGTATACAGTCGCATTACCGGCTACTACCGCCCCGTGCAGAACTGGAATGTAGGCAAATCTCAGGAATATAAGGAGCGCAAAGAATACGACCTCGGCAAGAGCACCACTCCCAATCCTGTAAAGCCGGAAGACAAGGCGGAAGAAAAGGAATGCATCGACTGCGATAAGACCCTGCTCTTTACCACTGCCACCTGCCCCAACTGCCGCATTGCCATTAAGATGCTGGACGACGCCGGCATCCCTTACGAGAAGGTTTTGGCAGAGGATACTCCCGAGCTTGCCGCAAAACTGGGCATCCATCAGGCACCTACTCTGGTCTCCGGCGATCAGCTTTACACCGGCGCCGGCGCAATCAAAAAATTCATTTCCCTGCAAAAGTAAGCAATAAAGGGCGTGTTGCAAAACAAAGCAACACGCCTTTTGCGATTTATGACCGTTCTTCTTTGAAAAATAGCATAATATCACCGCCTACTTCGATGCACTTTTCGTGCATAATCATCATTTAATAGCAAATAAGACATCTTTAATTGACTTTTTCATAAAATAGTGATATATTTTTATCGGTAAAAATGCATTGAATTAAGCCTTTTAGGAGGATGCTTCTATGAGTAAAATTAGTGTGATCGGTGCCGGTTCTGTCGGCGCCACCATCGCAAATGACCTGATGATCCAGGGTGTTGCCTCTGAAATCATTTTGGTCGATGTCAACAAGAAAAAGGCCCTTGGCGAGGCTTTGGATATCTATCAGGGCGCGCCTTTTTGCTCTCCTGCCGTTGTCCGCGCCGGCGAGTATTCCGACACCCAGAATTCCGACATTGTCATTATCACCTGCGGTATGGCACGTAAGCCCGGTATGACCCGTCTGGATCTGGCACAGGTCAATGTGAATATTTTGAAGGACGTAGCAGGAAATGTGACCCAGTACGCACCGGACGCTGTCTATATCATTGTCTCTAACCCCGTTGACGTGCTGACTTACGTGTTCCACAAGATCTCCGGCATTCCTGAAAACCAAATCATCGGTTCCGGTACGATCCTCGATACCAGCCGTCTGCAGTCTGCGCTGGCTAAGCGCTTCCACATCAGCCCCAAGAACGTCCATGCCCACGTTTACGGTGAGCACGGCGACAGCCAGTTTGTTCCTTGGTCCTTGGCGCACATTGCCAACAACCACGTAGATAATTACAAGACCTACTCTCCTGACCGCGAACGCATCCATTGGGATCAGAACTACACCGAGGTTGAGGAATTCGTTAAGAAGTCCGGCGCCCAAATTATTGAGAATAAGGGCGCTACCTTCTACGCTGTTGCTATGTCCGTCTGCCACATCTGCAAGTGCATCTATTCCGGCGCCGGCACTGCCCTGACCGTATCTACGATGATGCACGGTGAGTACGGTGTAGAGGACGTGTGCCTTTCTACCTTGGTACTGGTTGACCGCAGCGGTGTTCGCGGCAAGATTATGAACCCCCTGACCCCGGAAGAAACCGAGAAAATGCAGCTCAGCGCACAGAAGCTGCGCGCTGTCATCGATCAGATCCAGTTCTAATCAAAAACGAATCATAAGGAGAATATAATTATGGATTACGCAAAAGAATCTCTGCGCCTGCATGGCGAGTGGAAGGGTAAGATCGAAGTTGTCGCTACCGTTCCTGTTGCTTCTAAAGAGGATCTGTCCTTGGCATACACCCCCGGTGTTGCCCAGCCCTGCTTGGAAATTCAGAAGGACGTCAATAAGTCCTACGACCTGACCCGCCGCCACAACATCTGCGCCGTGGTTACCGACGGTACTGCCGTTTTGGGTTTGGGTGACATTGGCCCGGAAGCGGGTATGCCCGTTATGGAGGGTAAGTGCGTTCTGTTTAAGGCCTTTGGCGATGTAGACGCTTTCCCGCTCTGTGTCAAGAGCAAGGATGTTGATGAGATCGTCAACACCATCTATATGATCTCCGGCTCCTTCGGCGGTGTCAACTTGGAAGACATCTCTGCGCCCCGCTGCTTTGAGATCGAGCGCAAGCTGAAGGAAAAGTGCGACATTCCCATCTTCCACGATGACCAGCACGGTACCGCCATCGTCACCCTTGCCGGTCTTCTGAACGCACTGAAGGTGGTCGGCAAGAAGAAAGAGGACGTAAAGATCGTTACCTCCGGTGCAGGCGCTGCTGCGATCTCCATCGTAAAGCTGCTGCTGTCTGCCGGCTTTAAGAATGTGATTATGACTGACCGTACCGGTGCGATCTATGCCGGCCGCGACAATATGAACTGGATCAAGGAAGAAATGGCGCAAGTCACCAATCAGGATAAGGTACAGGGTTCTCTGGCGGATGTCATTGTGGGCGCTGATGTATTCATCGGTGTTTCCGCCCCCGGCACCCTGACCACCGAGATGGTCAAGACGATGAACAAGGACGCCATCGTCTTTGCCTGCGCCAACCCCACGCCCGAGATCTTCCCCGAGGATGCCAAAGCAGGCGGTGCCCGCGTGATCTCCACCGGCCGCTCCGACTATCCCAACCAGGTCAACAATGTGCTGGCCTTCCCCGGTATTTTCCGCGGCACCTTCGATGTCCGCGCCTCCGATATTAATGAGGAAATGAAGATGGCTGCCGCTATGGCTATTGCTAATCTCATTTCCGACGAGGAGCTTAACGAGGACTACATCATCCCCGCTGCTTTTGATAAGCGCGTAGGTCCCGCCGTGGCCAAGGCCGTTGCCGAAGCCGCCAAGGCTACCGGCGTTGCACGAATTTAATGAAATAGCAATCAAAAAGGAAGCGGGAGACCCGCTTCCTTTTTATTTTTCAAAATATAGTGGATTTTCCTAATATATGTGATATAATAAGGGAAATTCACCAAAAAGGAGCTTTTTCTATGGCAAGGCCCATTCCCCGCAAAAAGCCCATCAGCGCACCAAGAATTATGGTCCTTGGCTTTGCCGGACTGATCCTTG
>SVLZ01000051.1 GCA_015067665.1 Oscillospiraceae bacterium
GCAGGCGTGCATCACAGACCGAAGGACGACATCACGCACGAAGTGCGCATCACGTTCCGCAAGGAACGCATCACTCAAAAAAGTCTCTTTTGTCGGTAGACAAAAGAGACTTTTTTGTTGGCGGAGAGTGTGAGATTCGAACTCACGGTACCTTTCGGTATCACTAGTTTTCAAGACTAGCTCCTTAAACCGCTCGGACAACTCTCCGTATGGGCAGACTATACCATTTTATAGGAAAAATGTCAAGAGCCGTTATAGCGGGCGATTCGTGAATCGCCCCTACAATTCTCAATTCTCAACTGCCCTTGTGCTTTACCTTCTCCTTGCTGCCGTCGGGGCGGACAATGTAGGTGTTTTCCAGCTGTCCAACCAGATTCTGCTTTACGGAATCGATGTAAATCCTGCGCAGCTTATCCCGCTCGGTCAGTTCCTCTGCCGTTAATTCCCGGGTCTTGGCGATAGCGGCCAGCTCGTTGATCCGTGCGATCACTTCGTTCATATTCATAAAAATCTACCTCACACAAATTTTTCTATTTTCACAAAAATACGGTCCTTCCTTGACCGATTCCCCACTTCCTTCAGGCGGATCTTTCCCAAACCCCGGACGGAAACCGTCATACCCTCGGAAACGGGGCGATCTGCCTTTTCGCAGGGCAGACCGTCGATGGCGGCCCGTCCGGCGGCAATATATTCCACAGCCCGGCTTCGTGAGATTCGAAACCCGGAGGACACCACCGAGTCCAGCCGCAAAGAGGGGAGCGTGTCGGAAATCTCTTCTGTCCGTTCCTCTGGCGGTGAAAAGGCAGAAAGGGGAAGTATTTCCAATTTTACCTTCGTCCGTCCGACCTCTCTGAATTCCCGCAGCAGATGCTCTGCGACTTCCTTCGTTACAAAGAAATCGCAAACGCCATTGTCTACACAGATGTCGCCTACACAGCTCCGGTCTATCCCAAAGCCCATCAGCGCTCCCAAAAAATCCCGATGGCTGGGATGGTCATCCTTATAAAAAGTGGCTCTCAGACAAAGAATCGGGTCATCCTCGGGAATTTCATAAAGATAGTCCGGGAGAAACACAAGGCATTTGCGCTGGGCATTTTCATAGCCGCCCCAAAACTGAAGACCTTCCGTATTTCCGAAAAGAAACCGTGCCATCTCCTGCTCCCGGGGAGAGAGGAAGCCGCCGCTTGACAATCGGTTTTTCTGCATACCTGTATTTATCTTATCCCACAGCCGGGCAAGCAGCAAGCGGTCTTCGTCCGTCCTTGCGATTTTGTCAATATTCTTCCGATCCAAAGCCATACCTCAATTATCCATTATCCATTATCAATCATCAATTATACCATATCTTTCCCTCAATGCAAGTTTTTCTTGTAAAGAACAATATTTTCCGCTATAATGAAGAAGATATATTCCCCCAAAGCCTCCCCTGTGTAAGGGAAGGTGGCTGCCCGCAAGGGCAGACGGAGGGGTTGACAATCCCCCAGTCATTTGCGCGTTCCTTGCAAATGACAGCTCGCTGTGGCGAGCCCGGTCGCGGCTCTGACAATCCACCGGATTGTCATTCACTACCGCGACTGCGCTTCGCTTACCCTTTACACAAGGGGGCCTTTAGAAAGCAGGTAAATGTATGGTAATCGGTATTATCGGTGGCGGCGCATCGGGTATGATGGCAGCGCTTGCCGCCGCGAAAAATGAAAATGCGACGGTGATCCTCTTTGAGCGACAGGCACGGGTAGGCAAAAAGCTCTCTGCCACCGGCAACGGGCGCTGTAATTTAACAAACAGAAATCCCGCACCCTATGGCGGTGAAGATCCCACTTTTGCAGATTTTGCCCTGAAGCGGTACGGTGCGGAGACGACCGTCCGTCTTTTTGAAGATTTGGGCCTTTATACCGTCACCGAGGACAGCGGACGGGTCTATCCCTACAGTGACCAAGCCAATTCCGTGGTGGACGTTTTGCGCCTGCAGCTGCAGAGGGAAAATATCACCGTAGAAACCGGCTGTGAAATTGAAAAGGCCGAAAAAACCGAAGGGGGTTTCCGGCTGTTTTCCCCGGAAAACACCTATTTTTGCGACAAACTCATTATCGCCTGCGGCGGCATTGCCGGCAGCAAATTGGGCGGCACCATGTCCGGCTATCGCCTGCTGTCCGCCTTTGGTCACAGATCCACCCGCCTGCGCCCGTCCTTGGTGCAGCTGACCAGCAACCACCCGGCACTTCCGTCGCTGAAGGGTGTCCGCGCCAATGCGAATGTGAAGATCTATCGGGAAAACACCTGCTTTGCCGAGAGTACGGGAGAGCTTCAATTTACGGAAAAGGGACTTTCCGGCCCGGTGATCTTTGAGGTTTCCCGGGATGCCTGCGAGGGCAGAGGGAAGTGGACTGCCCGCTTGGACCTGCTGCCGGACCTGACGGAAGCGCAGCTTTTTACAATGCTGTCCGTCCGCAGAAATACCTCTCTTTATAGCGACGAGCTCTTTACCGGCATACTCCATAACCGCTTAGGTCGGATCATTACCAAAGAAGCCGGTATCGGCCTTTGCCCGATCTCCTATCTATCGGCAGAGGAGCTGGGTCGGGCGATCCATTGCGCTAAGGCTTTCTGTGCGGAGCTGACCGGCACGTTGGGAATGGACAGCGCCCAAGTCACCGCCGGCGGTGTACTGACCAAGGATTTTCACCCGGAGACCATGGAAAGCCGCCTTGTGCCCGGACTTTATGCCTGCGGTGAGGTTTTGGACATTGACGGTAAGTGTGGCGGCTATAATCTCCAATGGGCTTGGAGCTCCGGTTATCTGGCAGGCGAAAACGCAGGGAGGGAAGACAAATGATCCGCATTAAGCAAATCCCATTTCCTCCGGAGCATAATGCTGCGCAGCTCTCCTTTGAAGCGGCGAAGCTGCTGCGCATCTCTCCCTCGAAGATCCGAAAGCTATCCATCGTCCGTCGCAGCATCGATGCCCGGAAAAAGCCGGATGTAAAGATCGTCTACACCGTAGACGTAGCGGTGGATGGCAGCGAGAAGAAAATTCTCAAGGAAAGCCGCTGTAAGCAGGCGGAGCTGACCTCTGTGCCGCGCTACAAGCCGCCTAAAAATCTCCCTGCCCCCTCTGTTCGCCCGGTGGTCATCGGCTTTGGCCCGGCAGGTATGTTTGCGGCCCTTATTTTGGCACTGGCAGGACAAAAGCCCCTTGTTTTGGAACGGGGCGATGATGCAATTACCCGAAAAGAAAAGGTAGATGCCTTTTTTGCAGGCGGCAAATTGGATACAAGAAGCAACGTCCAGTTCGGCGAAGGCGGCGCAGGCACATTCTCCGACGGCAAATTAAATACCGGTGTCAATAACCCGCGGTTAGATTGGGTTTTGGAGCAGATGGTAAAAGCCGGTGCCGGAGAGGACATTCTTTTCGATGCCAAGCCCCACGTGGGCACGGATGTGCTGCTGACCGTGGTGCAGAATATCCGCAAACGGATCATCGAGCTGGGCGGCGAGGTGCGCTTTCATGCCCAAGTCACCGATCTGTTTACGGAAAATGGCAGACTCTCCGCGCTGGAGATCAATAAAGCGGAAAAGCTCCCTTGCCAAAAGGCAGTTCTTTCCATTGGTCACAGCGCAAGAGATACCTTTGAAAAACTCTTTTCCCGGAATATCCCCATGGAAGCCAAGCCCTTTTCTATGGGTGTCCGGATCGAGCATAAGCAGGAAACGGTAAATCTATCCCAATATGGTTGCAACAGCCCTGTACTGCCCCCGGCATCCTATAAGCTGGTGCAGCATTTGGACGGCAGAACGGTCTACAGCTTCTGTATGTGTCCCGGCGGATATGTGGTGGCGGCAGCCAGCGAAGAGGGCGGCATCGTCACAAACGGTATGAGCAATGCCAACCGGGAAGGTGACAATGCCAACGCAGCCATTTTGGTAGGTGTCAGTCCCGGGGATTTCCCCAAAGACGGACCTCTTGCCGGTATGTACTGGCAGAGGGAAATTGAAAGAAAAGCCTATAGTCTTACAAATTCCTACTGCGCCCCTGCCCAGCGTTTGGAGGATTTCCTTTCCGGAAGGCCAACAAAAAAGGCAGGAGACATTTCTCCTACCTACCGTCCCGGTGTCCACTATTGCGATCTGCATCAGGTGCTCCCGCCTGTCATTACCGATGCGCTGAAGGAGGCAATGGTTCTGCTTGATCGGCAGCTGCCCGGCTTTTGCAGTCCTGATGCGATCCTCACAGCACCGGAAACCCGTTCCTCTTCACCTGTGCGGATCCTCCGGGGGGAGGATAGGGCCAGCGTGGGCCTTCCCGGACTTTACCCTGCCGGTGAGGGCGCAGGCTATGCCGGCGGGATTATGTCCGCCGCCATTGACGGCATCCTGAGTGCGGAAGCAATGCTGACAATGGATAATTGACAATTTTCGTTGTCATTGGGAGGCTGGCAGAGCCGTGGCAATCTCCTGTATAGAATAAAAAAGACCGCCAAAGGCGGTCTTTTTATGTACTTACATACCTTCGGGAATATTGGGATTGCCATCTTCCAGCATACGGTAGATCGCATAAGCCAGCCAGCCGGCACCGTCTGCAACCAGCATTGCCACGAAAATGAGACACCACTGACCCCAAACAGCGAGCAGCGCCGGGAACAGGAAAATCATTATGAAGCTGAAAACCAAAGCGATACCAAGGGTGAGGGTAGGGGCGAGCTTAGCAAAAACATTGTCCCACTTCCAGCTAAAGAAGAACTGCAAGCAGGCAGCACCAATGGCAACTACAAGAAATACAATATCGGCAGCAACGCCGTCAATTTGACCGGGCATAGAGAACATTCCTCCAATTACATAATTTTCTATGATCTATTTAAGCACATTTTTTTCAAAATGTCAAATCATTCTTTGTGAAAAAAAGAGAAATCCTGCCAAAAGCAGCTGCAAGGCGAAAATAATGGGCACACCCAAAGCGAATTTTGGCTTTTTCGTCTTGTGACGCGCCAGCTTCATCCCCAAAAGGACCCCGAAGCTGCCCCCAAGGAGAGCGACAGACAGGAGGGCCCGCTCCGGGATCCGCCAAAGATTCTTTTGGGCCCGATGCTTGTCTATAAGCATAAGGAAAAAGGCGGCTGCATTTATTATAAACAGGAAGAGGAAAAAAAGCTTCATAAATTACCTTTCCGGGAGGCTGAATATTTTGAAAAAATGGATCGTTGTGATGATACTTCTGCTGCTTACCGGCTGCACACCGAAAGCGAACTTTGAGACTGTGGGGGATGTGTATGCGCCGGAAAACCTGACACCCTGTGACGTGACGCTGACGCTGCCGGCAGAGGCATCGGTGCAGACCATCACAGGGGAGGGCGGCAGGCTCTACCTGTGCGACGGCTACAGTGTCACGGTACAGACCCTGATAGGGGGAGATCTGGAAAAAACCATAGAGGAAGTCACCGGCTTCTCACCCCAGCGACTGACCCTTTTGGAAACGGAAAAGGAGGGGCTTCGCCTCTGCCGCTGTGTATGGACCTCTGCTGGGGAGGGGGGCGACCAGATCGCCCAAACGCTCATTTTGAATGACGGCAATTTCCACTATGCAGTGACAGCAATGGCACCCAGCGAAAAAGCGGCAGCACTTTCCAACACCTGGCAGGAGATCTTCCGGTCCGTTAAGCTTGTTAATTGACAGTAGGGGCGAGCATCGCTCGTCCGCTTGTAGGATGATTGCCTGCGGTAGCGGACGGCCAATGGCCGCCCCTACACACCATCAATACTGCCCAAGTGTTTCCTTGCACAGCTTTCTGCATTCCTCCGCTACCGACTGAGGATGGAGGATTTTTGCCATACTGCCAAAGCCGATGACCCAGCTTAAAAACATAGGGGACACTGCCACCTTTACGGTGAAAATAAAATGGTCATCCCCATCGGGAATCAGCATCGTTTCCTTCCCAAAGCGGTCGATGACCACATTGAGCAGCGTCTTATGGAACCGCATTTTCACATCCAGCATATCGCCCACGAACATCTGGAACATCCGGTTTGCGTGCTGCTGGAGATTCGTCTCTGCCAGCTCCGGGCAAGGCAGCCGCTTTTCGGGCAGCAGGGTGATATTTGCCATTCGGTCCACCCGGTAGGGGGTCACTCCGTGGCGCTCCGAGAAGGCGAGCAGATAGCAGTTTTCGTTATCCTGCAAAAGCCCGTAGGGACTGGCGGCATATAATTTTTCCCGATACTTCCGCTGTCCCTTTATATCCCAGTCAAAGTAACGGAAGGTGATCTGCCTGTTTTCGCTGATGGCCTCCTGAATGGCATCCACGTTATAGTAAATGGATTCGTTCATACTCTTGACCCGTCCGGAGACAAAGACACTCCGCCGCACAAACCGGGCATCTTCCTCGTTGCATTGGGCGCAGAGCTTTCCGATCAGCTCCCGGGATTTCTTTTCCGTTAGGTACCGGCTGGACTGGACTGCATCGATCAGCAGCTTTAATTCCGGCAGCTCGAAGATCCGGGAGGCCACATAATAGCCGCCGTTTCTGCCGGGCACCGTTTCAATGTCCAGACCGTAGTCCTGCAGCGCAGAGATGTCGGAATATACGGTCTTGCGGTCACAGGAGATGCCCTTTTTTTCCAGCATAGCAATCAGCGCAGCAGCTTTTACGGGATGATTTTCGTGGGAGTTTTTTAAGAGATAGTCGTATATATAAAGAATTTTCAGCTTCTGATTGTCCGACTTTGGCACACAGATCACTCCTTTTTTTTCTATTTTACCACAAGGAAATACAAATTGCAATTCTCTTAAAAATGTGGTAAAATAAAATGGACAATTGAGAATGGACAATGGACAATTATGGTATCGCTTCGCGATGATTTCAATTTCGTCTGCAGTGCAGACACCTTAATTGTCAACTATCAATTGTCAATTGTCAATTTGTACCTAAGGAGAAAATTATCTATGCTCGCACTTGGCTGTCATTTATCCATATCCAAGGGTTATGCGGACACTGTCCGCACCGCCCACTCTATCGGCGCAAATACATTCGCTTTCTTTACCCGCAATCCCCGCGGCTCCCAAGCAAGACCGGAAGACCCGGCAGATGCCGCCGCGGCGGTAAAACTCATGGAGGAGCTGCAGTTTGCGCCCTTGGTCGCCCACGGCGCGTACACAATGAATCTGTGTACTGCGGAGGCTTCCGCCCGTGCCTTTACCGCATCGGTTTTGGCAGACGATCTGCGGCGGATGGCGGCGCTGCCCGGAAACTTTTATAATTTCCACCCCGGCAGCCACGTAGGGCAGGGAACCGATACGGGCATTTCGCAAATTGTGGATGCGCTGAAGGCCGCCCTTGCGCCGGACTATCCCGTTACCGTTCTTTTGGAAGGAATGGCAGGAAAAGGCAGCGAGATCGGTGGAAAATTTGAGGAACTTCGGGCAATCATAGATGGTGTAGGAAGTCCGAATGTCGGTGTATGTCTGGACTCCTGCCACGTTTACGATGCGGGCTATGACATCGTAAACGATTTGGACGGTGTACTCAAAGAATTTGACCGCGTGGTAGGACTGGACAAACTAAAAGCGATCCACATTAACGATTCCAAGAATCCCTTTGCCAGCCATAAGGACCGCCACGAATGTATCGGTGACGGCTCGCTGGGTCTTTCCACCTTCCGAAATATCGTGTGTCACCCCCTCCTTCGGGGCAAACCCATGATTTTAGAGACACCCAACGAGTTGCCCGGCTACGCAAAAGAAATTGCCCTGCTCCGAAATCTTGCAAATAATGGATGATAGTTGTAGGGGTGGCACTCTATCCCCTCCCCCGGGGGGAGGGTGGCCGAGCGAAAGCGAGGTCGGGTGAGGAATGGCGTGCACAATAGGTCTGCACAAATGCAGTTACAGAAGATTTCTTCCCGCGTTCCTCATCCGCCCCTCCGGGGCACCTTCCCCCCGGGGGAAGGGATTTTTTCGACCCCTACGGCCATCTTTGGCGCGCAGATTGTAGGGGTGGATGATATCCGCTCCTACAAATTCTTTCGATTACGCATTTATAATTTGTAATTTGTAATTTATAACTCCAAAGGGGAGGTGTCCCTACTGCCCATAACCATATATTTGTCGGTGCTTACCGCCATTGGGCGGTACGCAGCACCGCTGATAACCGTTTTGTTCCTGCAAAAAACAAGTAAATACACATATCCCTTGCGATCTTTCGCGTTGCTTAGCTCTATGCAAGTCCTCTTCGGCCTTTCATATGCGTTCGGGCAGCCCTGGAAGATCGCATTTTTTGTTCTTTTTGGCTTCGGTGGACTGATGGCAGCGGCTGTGGCACTGTATCTTTTCCACAGCCTGCATAGAAAGACCCTTCTTGCTCTCTATCTGTGCACGCTGGGTATGTGCGTGATCTGCTCTGTCTGTCCGGAGGAAGCGCCAAAGCAGGTTTTCGCTGTCTTTTTGGGTGTCGGACTGTTTTTTCTGATTCGTTTGGCATTTCGTGGGCAAAAGTGGAGGAAAATGGTCGGATATGGGTTCCTGTTTGGCGGTATGTGGCTATTATGGGTAACACTGCTTATCGGAACGGAGGTAAATGGAGCAAAAAGCTGGCTCTCTTTGGGAAGCTACGCCTTTCAGCCGTCGGAGATCGCAAAGCTGTCCCTGCTCTTCGCAGGAAGTATCGCGGTGGAGAAAGGAAAGGGCGCTTTCTTTTTTCTCTATGGCATCGCCTGCTGTGCCTTTTTAGGTCTTATGGGGGATTTCGGCACGGCACTCATTTATTTTGCCGTATTTTGCACACTTCTGTTTCTTGCTTCCCGTCCTTTGGGTGTAGCCTCGCTGCTGGGCGGCGGTATAGCCGGCATAGGGGTAAGTCAGCTTGTGCCACGGATCAAAGGCCGTTTTGCCGCTTGGCGACATATTTGGGAGGATCCCATCGGCAGCGGCTACCAGCAGACCCGCGCGCTGTCCGCTTTGGCATCCGGCGGTCTCTTGGGATTGGGCGCGAATAGGGGACAGCTGCCGAAAATCTTTTCCGCCGCCTCTGATCTGGCGACGGCAACCTTGGGGGAGCAATGGGGTCTGTTTTCTGTCACTGCAGCGGTGGCGGCGATTTTATCCATCGCGGATACGAAAAAGAAAAATGCCTGCGCCATAGGCGCAGCTGTTCTTCTGCTGACACAGACCGCCCTAAACTTTTTCGGTATGGTGGATATTTTGCCCTTTACCGGGGTGACTTTTCCGTTTCTCTCCAATGGCGGCTCGGCGATGGTCTGCGCGTGGGGACTTTTGGAATTTTTGGAGGCAGAGGATGAAAATTAAATACCTGATTTTCCTGTTTTTACTGCTTTTTGGCGTGTTTTTTATGGAGTACGGCTTCTGCGCCTACCGCTGGGCCACCGCTCCGCAAATCGCTGCGATGACAGACCGGGCCGGAACAGACCTCTCCACGGACAGGATGCTGCGAAAAGCCACAGTCCACCTTTTGGGAGATAAAGCGGGAAATATCCCCGATACAATGGTTTCTTACTATGAAAAAAAGACCCTTTCCTATACACTCTTAAACGGTCTTTATTCCTATGGCGGCGGAAACCGGAAAGCAAAGCTGACTCTCTGCGCACCTCTTCAAAAGGCAGCCCTGACAGCCTTGGATGGGCGATGGGGCACGGTGGCGGTAATGAACTACCAAACGGGGGAGGTGCTCTGCGCCGTCACAAGTCCCACCTTCGACCCGGAAAAGAAGGAGGAGGTGGTGGATACGATGTATGTAAACCGCTTTCTGCACGGCCTTTATACCCCCGGTTCCGTCTATAAGATCGTGACCCTTGCGGCAGCGCTTGAAGAAATACCGGACATCGAGAACCGGACATTTACCTGCCATGGCGCAGTGCATTTCGGCACAAACCGGGTCACCTGCCCCATATCCCACGGCAGGCAGACCCTGCAAGAGGCCTTTCGCAATTCCTGCAACTGTGCCTTTTCTGCGCTTGCTGTCCAATTAGGGGAAGAAAAGATGACCGCCTATGCAGAAAAATTCGGTCTCACCGGACCGTTGTCCTTTGATGGTCTTACAGCCGCGTCCGGACGCTATGATGCTTCTGTCTCCCTTCCTTGGAGCGGTGCCGGGCAGGGGGATACCAAGATAAACCCCTGCACCTTCCTCACATTTTTATCCGCAATTGCTGGGAATGGACAAGGTATGCAGCCTTACCTGATGGCATCTGTCCGGGAGGGCTATAAAATACACTACAAGGCAAAGCCTACCTTTCATCTCCCAATGCTATCTCCGGAAACTGCAGAAATTCTCAAAACCTACCTCCGCGGCAATGTGGAAAAGAAGTACGGAGACGAATATTTCGGGGGTCTCACCGTCTGCGCCAAAACCGGCACGGCAGAGGTGAGCGCAGAAAAGCCAAACGCCCTTCTTTGCGGCTTTGCCTTAGATAAAGACTGTCCTGTTGCTTTTCTCATCATCGTAGAGTCTTCCGGCTCCGGTGCAGAGATCTGCCTCCCCATTGCCCGTCAGCTCTTTTGCAATGGACAATGGATAATTGACAATTGACAATTGACAATTTTCGTTGTCATTGCGAGGAGCACAGCGACGTGGCAATCTCCCGGTAGGCACCCTCGTTCCCCTCGTAGGGGACGGGTCTCCCGTCCCGCAAACCGCACCCTCGTCCCTCCGCTCAGAATGACACGCTTTTTCGATAATGTCAATTCTCAATTATTCATTATCAACTCCTCTCATATCTCTCCCAATTGACGCATACCCTTTCCTGAGGTGGTATATATGTGTCGGCAAAATCAAATACTGGGCTACTGCTTAATGTCCTTCGGTTTGGGGATCCTCATCGGTCTTGGACTGGAGGGGGGCTTTCTTTGCTGGTGTCTCGGCATCGGGATGATCCTTGCGGGGATCTGCGGCCTTGGGAGAAAATAATGGCATATCCTTTCATAAAGTGAATATCCTATAGTAGATAACCGGATAAGGAGTGTGCCGATATGGATCTGCAATTTGAAAAAAAGCCGCTGCAGCTGATGGGGTGTGTCCTCTCGGAAAGCAAATGCTGCGAGGAAACGAAGGAAATCCGCCTGGGGGAGAGCGCGCCGGACGCTGCCGGCATCATCGCAGCTTGGGGACAGGTGCTTCTTCGCAGTAAGGAATGGCGGGGCGGGGGAATGACCGTCAGCGGCGGTGTGCTGGCATTTATCCTCTACAGTGTGGCAGAAACGGGCGAAAAGCACTGCATTGAGGAGTGGATTCCCTTCAAGATAAAATGGGACTTCCCTGACCCCGGCCGTGAGGGAAAGATCTGCGCTTGGGGAAGTCTTACAGATATGGAAGCCCGGCTCATCTCCGATCGGAAGCTGATGGTTCGGGCAAATGTCTGCGTCAGCGCCCAAGCCTACGCAAAGCAGCTTGTGGATTTGCCTATGCCACGGGAGGAAAATAGCATAGAGCTGCTGACAAATACATATCCGCTGACCTTAATTGGGGAAGTCGGAGAGCATACCTTTGGGGTAGAGGAGGGGCAGACCCTGCCGCCCTTTGACCGGTGGATCCGTTATGAGGTGAAGCCGGAGATTACCGAGCAGCGGGTAATGGGGGACAAATTGGTTTTCCGGGGTAATCTGCATCTGCATATGCTGGGTATGCAGGAGGAGAGAATAGAGGCTTGGGACGGGGAGCTGCCTTTTTCTCAGTTTGCACAGCTGGATCAAAGCTATGAGGATAACGCAGATGCCTTCCTTGCAGTAATGCCCACCTCCATGGAGGTAAGCCGGGACGAGGAGGGAAAATGGCGGTTTTTGTGCGCGCTGACCGGGCAGTATCAGGTATGTAAGCAGCAGCTTGTGACCGTGCCGGAGGACGGCTACAGCCTGCAACGTGAGGTGACCCTCCACCGGGAGGAAGCCATCGTGCCCACGGTGCTGCAAAAGGCAGTCCATTATGCCGAGGTGGAAAGCAGCCTTTCCTGCGAGGCAATGACTGTGCTGGATGTGGCAATTTGCCCCGGTCAGGGAATGTTAGACCGGGCAGAGCAGGCCTATATCCAAAACGGCTGGTGTCAAATTCTCTATTTAGACCCGGAGGGGAATCTGCGGGGCGAACAGGAACGGTTCGAGAGCAGCATCCCAATGCCTGTCGCGGAATCTGTCGCACCCACCCTTTTGTGGGAAGCGGAAAAAGGGCAGGCCGTTCCGGATGGCACGGCGGTGGCACTCAGCGGACAGCTTGCCGCACGGGAAATGACGGTATCTGACTGGGCACTGCCTGTCCTTTCCGGCATCACCTACGGGGATGAAAAGGAAAAGGACCCGGACCGCCCCAGCATAATTCTCCGTCGCTGCGGGGATGCCCGTCTTTGGGATATTGCAAAGCGCAGCGGCACCACCGTCTCCGCCATTGTGGCAGCCAACGGCATAGACACAGACCCCGCTCCGGATAAGATGCTCATCATACCGATCGGGTAAGAATTACAAATTGTAGGGGCGGGCATTGCCCGTCCGCAAAGATTGCAGATTTGTACAATGTTGTTTTTGCGGTACGGACGATACGATGGTCGCCCCTACGGGCATAAAAAACGGGACTTGTTACGCAAAGTAGCAAGTCCCTTTTTTGGGCGGTTTGTCGCATTCGGGGAAGAATGACCGCCTATGGCTATGCTAACCCGAAAAAGGGCGCCTTTTCAAGGGAAAGCTGTCGAACAACTATGTAATTTTTGGTTGTTTTTTTCGAAAGAAAGTGCTATAATGGGAAATACAAAACGATAAAGGAAGGTATGCCCTTATGACAAAAGTTGACGTATATTCCGGCTTTTTAGGTGCCGGCAAGACAACTCTTATTAAGAAAATGCTCCGGGAATTTTATGCCGGGCAGAAAATCGTGCTGATCGAGAACGAATTTGGCGAGATCGGCATTGACGGCGGCTTTTTGCAGGAGGCAGGTGTGGAGATCCGGGAGATGAATTCCGGCTGTATCTGCTGCTCTCTTGTTGGCGATTTCGGAAAGGCAATGGAGCAAGTACTGGCGGACTATGCGCCAGACCGCATCATTATCGAGCCCTCCGGTGTGGGCAAGCTCTCTGATGTGATCGGTGCAGTGGAAAAGGTAGAGGGGGTAGAGGTGGCATATAAAGTCACCGTTGCAGATGCTACCAAGGTAAAGAGCTATATGCGAAACTTTGGCGAGTTTTACAATAACCAGATCCAGTCCGCCAATGCGATCATCCTCTCTCGGACTGCCGGTATTGCCCCGGAAAAGCTGAAGGCTGCTGCCGATCTGATCCGTGAGCAGAACCCCACCTGCACCGTCATCACCACCCCTTGGGAGGAACTGACGGGAAAGCAAATTGCCGATGCGATAGAAGGGGCAGACACCATTGCCGCTTTTATGCAAAAGCTTCAGGATGACCACCACCATCACGAGGACGGTTGCTGCTGCGGTCACGACCACGACCATCACGAGCATCACCACCACGAGGACGGCTGCTGCTGCGGTCACGACCACGACCATCACGAGCATCATCACCACCACGAGGACGGCTGCTGCTGCGGTCACGACCACGACCATCACGAGCATCACCACCACGAGGACGGCTGCTGCTGCGGTCACGACCACGACCACCACGAGCA
>SVLZ01000002.1 GCA_015067665.1 Oscillospiraceae bacterium
TGTCATTGGGGTTATTAAAGGCTTCAAGGGTATGTCCGCCATTAACGATTGCTGTGACCTCTACATCGTAGCCGGCAGCTTTTGCCATAGGCTCGAAGATCTCAGTGGCCATATTATAGCGCTTTGTGTAGCTGTTGCCGATAAAAAGGATATTGTACTTCTTATCCTTAGGAAGAGGCTCCACAGGAGGCTCTGTAGGTTCAGCAGGTTCAGTAGGGGGTTCGGTTGGCGGCTCAGTAGGACCGTCGAGCGGCGGGGTGGTAGGAACGCAAGCTGATAAAGCAGGTAACAGCATTGCCCCTGCAAGAAGCAGGCAAAGAAGCTTTTTGATATTCATAATTTCCTCTCCTTTTTTTGAAGTCTATCTTGATTATAGCATTTCTTTTATGTATAATCAAATATATATATGTTTATGTCTGACATAGAATTTAATCTATATAAATGGGAGGTACATATGGAGCTTGTCGAAAGATACGTATATAAGATATGGGAAAAACAAAGCTTTTCCGAGGCGGCAAAGGAGCTTTACATCACACAGCCAAGTCTGAGTGCAACGGTGGCGAGGCTTGAGAAAAGCCTTGGCTTTCGGATCTTTAACCGTTCTACAATACCCCTTTCCCTGACAGCCCAAGGAAGGATCTATATGGATTTCCTTGAGGAAATGATGGTCAGCGAGAGTAATATGCGGCAGCGGATCCTTGCCATGGGCGATATGCAGCATGGCACGCTTTCAGTAGGTGGGCAAGCCTATGCGGCGCTGCACCTCATACCGGAAATTTGCGGACGCTTTTACAAAGAGCATCCTGAGGTCTGTGTTACGGTGGACATCGGGCATACGGGCGGTTTGGATAACCTGCTGGAAAAGTTAAAGAAAGGAACCCTTGATCTTGTTCTCGGCTATGATTATGACCCGGATGAATTTGAGGGCATCCCGTTACACGAAGAGAGACTGCTCTTTATTATACATAAAGATACAAAGGGTGCCACTGCTCTGCAAAATTACGCAGTCTCACGTGAGCAGGTCCTTAATAAGACTTATCCGCCCGAAAAGGAGTTGGACGACTTTTCGCTCTTCCAGAATGTACAATTTATAAGAAACCGAGAAACCTCCAATATGGCAATGCGGATGAGCAAGATCCTGGGAGAATATAATCTTGTATCTCACGTGGTGATCAATCTGCGGCAATTCGAGATCCTTTATAACTTTATGCGCGCCGGTGTAGGTGCTGTGTTCGTATCCGATTATCTGGTCAGAAACGCACCTGAGGATGCAGGGGATTTGCTCTATATCGTGCCGAAAAGTCCGCACGCGCACAGAACACTGTATCTGCTAAAGAAAAAGGACGCCGTATTATCACCGATTGCGGAAAAATTTGTTTCGGAAGCCCTTATTGTCTGTCAAGAGGAGAAATTCCGGGAAAAATAAAGAAAAACCCGATAGATGCGCTTGCTCTTCGGCATTGACGAAATATAACACGTTGTGTATAATGATTATACAGCATAGAAAGGAGACAATATTATGAAAAAGCGAATGGCCTTGATAATGATCATCGCACTTGCTTTCTCTGTTTGCGGATGCTTCCTTTTTTCTGATGCTTATGAATTTTCCTATGTCTCCGCAGACAGGTATAAGTCCGGCAATACCGAAATTGCAGATGCTTCCAGTCTGACAAGGATCCATGTGTATTGGTTTGCCGGTAATGTGACGATCAAAACCCACGACAAGCCCTCTATATTGGTGGAAGAAACCACCGCCGGCGTCACAGACGATGCACATAAGGTGCATTATCATTATGGCCCCTATGGAGATTCCGGTGACAGCGTTTTGTTCATTCAATTTGGCAAAAGCGGTGTCAGTGACTATGACGGTATGCAAAAGGATCTTACCCTGACCCTGCCTGCAAATGCTTACGAATATATGGGTATCACCTCCGACAGCGCCAATATAAGCCTTGACCTTGACGACTACGAGAATATGCTGGAGGAGCTGACCGTGAACTCCAACACCGGCGCGATCCGCACAAATCTGTCCAGCGCGGATGTGGTACATATCGCCGGCTATACAGATAATAGGGGAGGGACTGAAAACCGGGTTTACGAGCTCCACGCAACCGGAAATATCTATACCCTCGGTATGAATTCCAGCTATGCAAAGGTGATCATCGATGTAAATGAGGTGGGCACTATGGAATCTGTGGGCTCTGTCTTTGAGGAAACACGCTTTACCGCCCAAAAGGCAGATATTGTAAAACTCTCCTGTACAAAAGGTGTTACTTATATCAATGTGCAGGAATTTAACGGTATGGATTTGGAGATGCGGGAAAAGCCGGTATATATCACATTACCTTCTGACTGCGAATTTACGCTGAATAAGACAAAGGAGAAGGTTTTAGACAGCGATAAGGAGCTTGTCAGTGATCTTATAGAGATCGGCTTTGAAAATACAGTCAAGGTCAGTGACAACAAGTATACAGTTGGAAGCGGCGAAAAGGCAATCAACATCACCACCTTCAATGAAATTCATATCGATTCTGCAGATATTCCGGAATAATGGAAAAATTCCCCGAAAATTTCCTGAAAAAATGTAAAATTCTACTTGCATTTTAGAAAAATACGTGATATTATCTCGCGGTCTGAAAACAAGGTGGGTCCTCTGCAGTGCCGGCAGCCATATCGCCGGGTCCATCGCTGGAATGAACGCCTAATATTTAAGGAGGACAAAGATATGGATTTGGTAAAGACTCTGTCTAACCAGTACATGAAGGAAGAGCTGCCCGAAATGCGGGTCGGCGACACTGTTCGTGTACACGTAAAGATCAAGGAAGGCTCCCGTGAGCGTATCCAGGTGTTCGAAGGCACCATCATTGCCCGTAAGCACGGCGGTATTGGTGAGACCATCACTGTTCGCCGTATCAGCTATGGCGTTGGCTGTGAGAAGGTTTTCCCCGTGCACTCTCCCCGGATCGCAAGCATCGAGACCGTTCGCAAGGGCAAGGTTCGTCGCGCCAAGCTGTACTACCTGCGTGAGCGCTTCGGCAAGTCCGCTAAGGTCAAGGAGCAGGTCTAAGACAAAAAAGTATAAAAAAAGAGGGGAAACCCTCTTTTTTTATTTGCAAAAATCGTTTATAATAAACAAGATGACCTTATGAACTTAGAAAGGGGGATGCTGGCAATGGAAGAAAATGATCTGCAGCAGGAAGCGGAATCCAACCGTCATGAAACGGACGAAACCGCCCCGGAGCTTGTAGTTTCCAAAGCGTATAAATCGAAGAATATTGCGAAGAAGACCGTTATGACTTACCTGCACGATCTGGTGTATCTGCTGGCAGTGGTGCTGATCCTGTTTTTGCTGTTTCTCCGTGTTGTTGTCGTTTCCGGCCCGTCTATGAACAATACCTTATTGGATGGCGACTATCTGCTTCTTCTCAACGGTGTCTTTTTTAATGAATATAAGCACGGGGATATTATCGTTGCAAGTAAGGACAGCTTTCATGATGGCGAGCCGATAGTAAAGCGCGTCATAGCTGTCGAGGGGCAGACGGTAGACATCGATTTTAGCACGGGCACGGTTTCCGTTGACGGCGTTGTGCTGCGTGAGCCTTATATCAGTACGCCTACCAATTTATACGAGGGTATCAAATTCCCGCAGGTCGTACAGCCGGGCCATATTTTTGTTATGGGTGACAACCGTAATAACTCTAAGGACAGCCGCTCCGCAGAGATCGGACAGATCGACATCCGCGAAGTGCTGGGGAAGGCGGTCCTGTTGCTCATTCCCGGAGGCGTACCCGGCGATCAGGACTTTGGCAGAATAGGGGTGATCCACTAATGGAGCAGGATAAAATGCATATTCAGTGGTATCCCGGTCATATGACTAAGACCCGCCGGCAGATCGAGGCAGATCTGAAGCTGGTAGATGCCATTTGTGAAATTGTGGATGCGCGCATCCCCATGTCCAGCCGAAACCCGGATATTGATGCGATCTGCGGAAATAAGCCTCGTATCATCATTCTAAACCGTATGGATCTGGCAGATCCCGAAGCGACCAAAAAGTGGATGGCCTATTTCCGCAGCCGTGGAATGGCAGCGGTGGCAACTGACTGCAAGACCCGTCGCGGTATTGCAGATTTCCAGCCTGCCGTTCGCTCTGTTCTGAAGGAAAAGCTGGAGCGCAACGCTGCCCGCGGTATGAATAAACCCCTGCGGGTCATGATCGTTGGCATCCCAAACGTAGGAAAATCCACGCTGATCAACCAAATTTCCGGCAGAAAGGGTGCCAAAGCGGAAAACCGTCCCGGTGTGACCCGGGGTAAGCAATGGGTGACTGTGGACAGCGGTCTGCTGCTTCTGGACACACCCGGTATCCTGTGGCCAAAATTCGAAGACCCTGAGGTGGGTATGATGCTTGCCTATACCGGCGCTGTGAAAGAGGATATTATCGATATTGAAGAATTGTCCTGCCGGCTAATGACCCTTCTTGCGGCGCATTATCCACAAACGCTTATCGACCGCTATGGCATTACCATTCCCGAAAATGCCACCGGCTACGAGCTTTTGGAGCTGACCGGCAAAAAGCGGGGCTTTTTGATGGCCCGGGGTGAGATCAACACCGAGCGGATGGCAAGGGTACTTTTGGACGATTACCGCAGCGGTAAATTAGGGAGACTTACCTTTGAGCTTCCGGAGGCGCTGTGATGGAAAAGAAAGATATGTGGCAGATTGAGAATAGCCACTTTATGCAGGGAATTACCTGTATATGCGGTGTGGATGAAGCAGGACGCGGACCCCTTGCAGGTCCGGTTTGTGCGGCTGCAGTCATTCTGCCTGCCGGTTTGCACATCCCCGGCCTTGACGACAGCAAAAAGCTGACCGACAAGCGCAGACGGGAGCTATTTCCGATTATCAAGGAGCAAGCCATCGCCTACGGCATTGCCTTTGCTACCCACGAGGAAATTGATGAGATCAACATTCTGCAGGCGACATATCTTGCAATGGAGCGGGCGATCAGTGGCCTTTCTGTCCGTCCTGCGCTGGCGCTCATTGACGGCAATCGGGCAAAGGACTTTGGCCTGCCCGTACAGACGGTCGTAAAAGGGGATAGTCTCAGCGCCAACATTGCGGCTGCTTCTATCCTTGCAAAGGTCACCCGGGACGATTATATGGAGGAAATAGCAAAGACCTATCCTCAGTACGGTTTTGAAATACATAAGGGCTACGGCACCCGGCTGCACTATGAAAAGCTGGCGCAGTTTGGACCCAGCCCGATCCACAGAATGACATTTTTGAAAAAGCTTTATGGGACGAAGTAATTTGCTCGGCGCATGGGGAGAAACCGTTGCTGCTGAATATTTGCGAAAAAAGAAGTATAAGCTGCTGGCAGCCGGTTACCGAACACGACTTGGGGAGATCGACCTGATCGCCTCTAACCGTAAATACCTGATTTTTGTGGAGGTAAAGCTGCGCAAAAGCGATGTCTTTGCCGAGGCGCGGGAGTTTGTGGACTTTCATAAGCAGGCGAGACTTCGCGCAACTGCGGAAATGTATTTATCCCGCTATCCCACCAAGCTGCAGCCCCGCTTTGACGTAATTGAAGTTTACGCGCCCCAAGGGATCGAAACAACGGATCCGCAAATCAACCATATAGAAGGTGCTTTTGAATGAACTTTCCCGTATTTGACTTACATTGTGATACACTGAGCCATCTCCTTGGCCGGAATATGGAGAGCTACGGCTCTCTCAAGGAAAGCGATGGTCACATCAGCCTTTCCCGTGCGCAAAAGTTAGAGGGGTATGCCCAATGCTTTGCAGTCTTTACCACGGACCTGTGGAAAGACAAAAGCCCTGTTTCTCCTGTGCAGGCATTTGAGCGGCAAATCGTGCAGTTCCAGCGGGAGATGAATAATGATCCCCAAGCCATTGCTATGGCATACTCTGCTGACGATGTGGAGCGGAATCTGCAAAATGGTCTGATGTCCGGGATTTTGACAATCGAAGGCCCTGCAGGCTTCGATTTCGACCCGGCGCTCCTTCAGGACCTCTCCCAAGTTGGTTTTCGGATGACCAGCCTCGGCTGGAATGAAAAGAATGTTCTGACCGGCTCCAATGTCACCGGAGGAGGTCTTACGGATCAGGGCAGGGAATACGTAAAAGAAGCGCAGAAAAACAAAATGATCGTGGACGTAAGCCATATCAGCGATGAGGGCTTTTGGGGCATTATGGACTGTGCCGAAAAGCCGGTGATCGCCTCCCATTCCAATAGCCGCGCCGTACATAACCACAGTCGGAATTTAACGGATGAAATGTTCCTTGCACTGTGTCAAACCGGTGGTCTTACCGGTATCAATATGTATACCGAATTTCTCGGTGAAAAGGCAAATATTGAGACGGTTTGTGATCATATTTGCCACTTTTTAGAACTCGACCCCACCGGGACGCACATCGCCCTTGGCGGCGATCTGGATGGCTGTGAAACCATTCCGGAGGGAATGGGCGGTATTGATGATTATCCTATGATTGCTGTGGCACTGCAAAAACGAGGCCTCGAAGATAAGATGATCCGCAATATCTTTTGGAACAATGCTTTGGAGGTAATGAGAAAATGCTGTACATAACCACAAGAAGCAGCTGTGATACTTATACCGCCGCAAAAACGCTGACAGTGGACACTGCAGCAGATGGCGGTCTTTTCGTGCCTTTCCGGATGCCGGCTATTTCTGCAAAGGAACTGCAAGGTATGCGTCAGGTGGACATCATTGCCTATGTTCTTACACTGTTTTTCCGTGTGGATCTAACCGGTGAGGATATTACCCGCTGCATTGGTACCCCCGGTTTTTCTCTTGCTGCAGCAGACCGAAAGGTGTCAGTTGCCCAGCTTTGGAGCAAGGCAAACCCTGCCTTTGCGCAGGTGGAATATGCCATTTATCGAAAGCTCTGTCAGGATGTTGCCCCTTGCGAGCATACCACCGCATGGCCCAAAATCGCCATCCGCATAGCGGTCCTTGCTGCACTGACTGTGGAGCTGGCAGATAAGGACACCTTGGATATTGCTGTCAATGCAGGGGATTTTACAGACCCCGTTGCGGCTTGGTATTGCCGGCGTATGGGACTTCCTGTGGGTAAAATCTTATGCACCACCAATGAAAACGGCGGCCTTTGGGAACTGTTTACTTACGGGCAGGCAGGCTGCGGCGCATCGGTACGAAAGACAGTGCTGCCGGAGCTGGATGTGGCGCTGCCCCATCAGCTGGAAAGACTTCTGTTTGGTCTTTACGGCCTTAAGGAAGCAAAGTGCTTTGCTGAATGTATGGAACGGGGCGGACTCTATAAAACCTTGGTACCGGAGCAGCTTTCCGACGGCTTTGCCGTATCGGTTGTCAGCTGCCAGCGCGTCGGCTCTGTCATCCATAAGGTCTATAGCACCAATCGCTACATTCTCGATACCTACAGTGCGCTTACCTTTGGCGGCTTGCAGGACTACCGCGCCACCTCCGGCGAGATCCGCCCTACGCTCATTCTCTCTTCCTATTCGCCCATTGTCCATAAAGAAGCGGTTGCAGAGGCGTTGGGTGTTCCGGGATTTAAGCTAAGCTCACTATTTTGAGGTGTAATTATGGCACTGTACGCAATCGGTGATCTGCATCTTTGCCTGGGCGCAGAAAAGCCAATGGATATATTCGGAGGCGCTTGGGTCGGATATATGGATAAGCTCCGTCAGGGATTTTCTCAATTGACCTCCGAAGACACCACTGTACTTTTGGGAGACCTTTCCTGGGCGCTGTCCCTTGATGGCGCGAAGGCTGATTTTGCTTTTATAAACGACATACCCGGAAAGAAGATCATTCTCAAGGGAAATCACGACTATTGGTGGAGTACAGCCAAAAAATTCGGTGAGTTCTGTGAAAGATACGGCTTTTCGGATATGCAGATCCTAAATAACAACCATTTTGAGTACGATAATTTTGCAATCTGCGGCACACGTGGCTGGTTTTACGAAGAAACCCGCAGCGGCAAGGAGGATGAACGAGTCTTCCTGCGGGAGCTGATTCGCTTGGAAGCCTCGCTGAAATCCGCAGGGGAGAAAGAGAGGGTCGTTTTTCTGCACTATCCACCGCTGTATAAGGGCTATCGCTGCGATGAAATTATGGATCTTCTCCATAAATACAGCGTCCGCAGATGCTATTACGGCCATCTCCACGGCGCAAGCCACGCACTGGCAATGGAAGGTCTTTGGGAGGATATTGATTTTCGTCTTGTGGCCGCTGATCGTGTGAATTTTACACCTGTGAAAGTAATTTCATAATTTTGATAAAAAATTTTGAAAAAGTGTGGACAATCGCTACTTTTTCTGCTAAAATATCTAAGTTTGAAAAAAGAATAAAAGGCCGTAAGGCCATATTGGAGGACAATTATGAATATTAAGAGTACTGAAAGAAACGGCAATTTGACTACCATCGTTGTAGAGATCGACAAGGAACTGATGGAAAGCGGTGCCAACAAGGCATACCTGAAGGCGCGCAAAAGCATTCAGCTTCCCGGCTGGCGTAAGGGCAAGGCACCCCGTAAGCTGATCGAGAGCATCTATGGCGCATATGTTTTCTATGAAGATGGCATCGAGGAGATCTTCCCCGAGGTCTACAAGGCTGCAGTTATCGATCAGGAGATCAAGGCTGTCGGCCGCCCCAGCCTTACAAATATGGACATCAGCGACGATGGCATCGTAACGCTCACCATCACCACTGATGTTTACCCCGAGGTCACTCTGGGCGATTATAAGGGCCTGGAGGTCGAGAAGGCAGAGGCTACCGTTACCGACGAGCAGGTTCAATCTGAGCTGGATCGTATGGCACAGAACGTTGCTTCTACTGAAACTGTTGAGCGTGCTGCAGAAATGGGCGATACTGCCAACATCGATTTCGAGGGCTTTGAAAACGGTGTACCTTTTGATGGCGGTAAGGGCGACAACTTTGACCTGAAGCTGGGCTCCGGCTCCTTTGTTCCCGGCTTTGAGGAGCAGGTTGTTGGTATGTCCGCCGGTGAGGAGAAGGACATCGACATCACCTTCCCTGAGGATTACCATAAGGAACTGGCTGGTAAGGCAGTTGTATTCCACGTTAAGTGCAACAAGGTCACCGTGACCAATACGCCCGCGCTGGACGATGAGTTCGCTAAGGACGTTTCTGAGTTCGAGACTTTGGATGAGCTGAAGAATGACATCCGCGCCAAGGCGCTGGAAAATGCCCAAAAGCAGATCGACAATGCTTTCGAGCAGGCTTGCGTTGAAAAGGCTGCTGAGAACACCACCGTTGACCTGCCCGCTGGCCTGATTGAAGCTGAGCTGGACAATCAGATGGAGCGCTTTGCCTACCAGCTGCAGATGAGCGGCTACTCTATGGAAGCCTATGCCAAGATGATGGGCGGCGACGTAAATACGATGCGTAACGCTTTCCGTCCCGCGGCTGAGAAGCAGGCGAAGATCAACGTCACCCTGCAGAAGATCATCGAAACTGAAGGCATTACCGTTTCCGAGGAGGAGATGGAGGCAGAGGTTGCAAAGCTTGCTGAGCAGTACAGCCTGGAGATCGAGAAGATCAAGGAAATGGTTCCTGCGGACGAGCTGAAGGCAAACATCGAAAACCGCAAGGCCGTTGCGATTATCGTAGACTCTGCCAAGGCTGTTGCGCCCAAGGCTGAATAATTTTGGAATAAAATTCCCAAAGATTGGTTACAATGTTTCAAATCCCTGAAAGGAGTGCTTCTATGAGCTTAGTACCTGTTGTAGTAGAGCAGACCAGTCGCGGCGAGCGCAGCTACGACATTTTCTCAAGACTACTCAATGACCGTATCATTTTCCTGTCCGAGGAAGTCAACGACACCACAGCCAGCCTGATCGTAGCCCAGCTTCTCTATCTGGAAGCCCAGGACCCCGATAAGGACATTCAGTTCTATATCAACAGCCCCGGTGGCAGTGTGACCGCAGGTATGGCTATTTATGATACGATGCAGTACATTAAATGCGATGTGGCTACGATCTGTGTCGGTATGGCTGCTTCTATGGGCGCATTCCTTCTGTCCGCCGGCACCAAGGGTAAGCGCATGGCGCTGCCTAATGCGGAAATCATGATCCACCAGCCTTCTGCCGGTACCCAAGGTCAGATCACCGATATGGCCATCCATCTGCGTCGCTTGGAGACCATCAAGGAGCGCCTCAACCGGATCCTTGCTGAAAATACGGGTAAGTCTGTGGATGTTATTACCGATGCCTGCGAGCGGGATAACTTTATGACAAGCCAAGAGGCACTCCAATTTGGTCTCATTGACCGTGTAATTGAAAAACACTAAGTTTAACGAAAGGCGGTAGCAGTTATGGCAAAAACAGAGGAAAAGCAGGTTTGCTGTTCCTTCTGCGGCAAGGGCGAAGCCCGCACCCAGCTGATCGCTGGCCCCAATGTCTATATTTGCAGTGACTGCGTGCAGGCCTGCGCCCAGCTTCTCCGTGATGAGCTGGAAGTGCCCGATGCGCCGGAGGTACTGCCTACTCCTGCGGAAATGAAAGCATATATGGATCATTACATCATCGGTCAGGACGATGCAAAAATCGCCCTGTCCGTTGCAGTGTATAACCATTATAAGCGGATTTTCTTGGCTGGCGATTCCGATGTGGAGCTGCAAAAGAGCAATATTTTGCTGATCGGTCCAACCGGCTCCGGCAAGACACTCTTTGCCCAGACGCTTGCAAAATTCTTGGACGTCCCCTTTGCCATTGCGGATGCAACGACCCTGACAGAAGCCGGCTACGTAGGCGACGACGTGGAAAATATCCTCGTTCGCTTGCTGCAAGCTGCGGATTTTGACTTGGAGCGTGCAGAGCGTGGCATCATATACATCGATGAGATGGATAAGATCGCCCGTAAGAGCGAAAATACTTCGATTACAAGAGATGTTTCCGGTGAAGGTGTGCAGCAGGCCCTGCTGAAGATCCTGGAGGGCACGGTTGCCAACGTTCCGCCCCAGGGTGGACGGAAGCACCCCCAGCAGGAGACTATTCCCGTTAACACCGCGAACATTCTCTTTATCTGCGGCGGTGCCTTTGACGGTTTGGATAAGATCATCGAAGCACGTACCGACAAGTCTGCCATCGGCTTTGATGCGCCGGTGGAGAGCAAGAAAAAGCGAGACCTCGGTAGCATTCTTGCAAAGGTCCAGCCCCACGACCTGCTGAAATTTGGCATCATTCCGGAACTGGTTGGTCGTATGCCGGTGATCACCTGCCTGCAGGACCTGAAAAAAGAGGACCTTGTCCGTATCCTCACAGAGCCTAAAAATGCCCTGACCCGCCAATATGCAAAGCTCTTGGAAATGGACAATGTTGCTTTTGAAATGACAGACGATGCGCTAAACGCAGTGGCAGAAAAAGCGATTGCCCGGCAGATCGGCGCAAGAGGTCTCCGCGCTGTTATGGAGGAGACAATGCTGCGTATTATGTTTGAAATCCCCTCTGATCTTACCATCCGGAAGGTACGGATCACAGCCGCCTGTGTAAGCGGCGGCGACCCGGAGATCATTCGGGATGCAGAAAATCCCAGACAGAAACCGGGCGCGAAATAACACATAAGAGGGGTAGGTAACTACCCCTTTTTTCGCAATTACCCAGAAAAGAGGTGTTTTTATGCACAAAGAATTTATTTCCGGCGACCTGCCGGTTTTGGCACTGCGCGGTCTTGTGGTTTTCCCTGAGCAGACCCTGCATTTTGACATTGGCCGTGTGAAATCTGCCCTTGCACTGGAAGAGGCGATGCATCACAATCAGCAGCTTCTCCTTGTGCCCCAAAAGAGTATTGTGGATGATGATCCGGGCTTTGGCGGTCTTTACCCCGTTGGTACGGTCGTCCACGTAAAGCAAATCCTCAAATCTCAGGACAATAATATCCGTGTTTTGGTCACCGGTATCTGCCGGGCGCGGATCACAAATATACTGCAAAGCGATCCCTATATGTCTGCCACAGTTGCGCGCGCAGAGGACGTAACTACCGCAGAAAACCTTCACACCCGGGCTCTTCGCCGTGAGGCGAAGGGCGCCTACGGGGCTTATATGGAGCTTGCCGAACGGCCTGCACAGACCGTGCAGCTTCGTATGATCGCTTCTGAGGACACAGGCTTTGTGGCTGACACCATCGCCCAAAATTCCGGGATCGACTACCCGGATAAAGCAAAGCTGCTTTGCCAGTTTAACCCCGTAAAGCGGCTGGAAAATACGTTACGGCTGCTGCAGCAGGAAATGCAGATGCTGCAGCTGGAAAATGAAATACAGGAAAAGACCCGGGCATACCTTGATCAGGAACAGCGTGACTACTACCTGCGTGAGCAGATGAAGGTTATCCGTGAGGAGCTTGGGGAAGGGGATGAGGCTGAGGAATTTGAGGAATATACCCGCAGTATCCTTGCTCTCCACCTTGCAAAAGACACGGAAGAAAAGCTTCTTAAGGACGTTGCAAGGCTGAAAAAGCAGCATTTCGGCTCCGCAGAAGCTTCTGTCCTTCGTAATTACCTTGACACCGTGCTGGAGCTGCCTTGGCACAAGACCACCAAAGAGCGCGTGCAGGTGGATGCTGCACGGAAGATCTTGGAAAAGGATCACTATGGCCTTGAGAAGGTAAAGGAACGGATTCTGGAAACCATTGCCGTTCGGCAAGTCGCGCCGGAGATGCCGCCTCAGATCCTTTGCTTGGTCGGCCCTCCCGGCGTTGGCAAAACCTCCATTGCCTATTCGATTGCCCACTGTCTTAATCGGAAGCTGGCCCGTATTTCCTTGGGCGGTGTCCGCGATGAGGCGGACATCCGCGGTCATAGAAAGACTTACGTGGGTGCAATGCCCGGCCGTATTATTTCCGGTATCATCCAGGCTGGCAGTATGAACCCGGTGCTTCTGCTGGACGAGATCGACAAGATGGGCGCTGACCACCGTGGCGATCCTGCAGCAGCTCTGCTTGAAGTGCTGGACGGAGAGCAAAATAAAGCCTACCGGGATCATTTCCTTGAAGTTCCTGTTGATTTGCGGAATGTAATGTTCATTACTACCGCCAATACTCTCGATACTATCCCCAGACCCCTCCTTGACCGTATGGAGATCATTCAGCTTTCCTCCTATACGGACGAAGAAAAGCTGATGATCGCTAAGAATCACCTGATTCCCAAACAGCGCAGTAAGCACGGTCTCAGCCGCAGTCAGCTCCGTTTTGCCGATGATGGCATCCGTGAAATCATCACCTGCTATACGAAGGAATCCGGTGTCCGTAATTTGGAGCGTTCCATTACGGAAATCTGCCGCAAAACCGCAATGCAGATCACATCCTCCCAAGAGAATGTCCGCAATGTGGTCCGTGGCAGCAACGTGGAAAGCTTACTGGGTGTCCGTAAGTATCTTCCTGACCGCATTCCTGCAAAAGATCAGGTTGGTCTCGTAACCGGTCTTGCATGGACCTCCGTCGGCGGTGAAACACTGAGCGTTGAAGTCAATGTGATGGACGGTACAGGAAAGCTGGAGCTGACTGGTAACTTAGGCGATGTAATGAAGGAATCTGCCCACGCTGCACTAAGCTATATTCGCGCCAATGCCGGAAAACTTGGTATTTCCGCTGACTTTTATAAAACAAAAGACATCCACGTGCATTTCCCGGAGGGTGCTGTGCCAAAGGATGGTCCTTCTGCCGGTATTGCTGTGTGCAGCGCAATGGTTTCTGCGCTGACCGGTGTATCCGTCCGCAGTGACGTGGCAATGACCGGTGAAATTTCCATCCGCGGTCGCGTTCTGCCTATTGGTGGACTAAAGGAAAAGACGATGGCTGCCCATCGGCAGGGGATCCGCACGGTAATTATTCCCAAGGACAACGAACGAGATCTTCAGGAAATCGACCAGACAGTCCGCTCCGCACTTAATTTTGTGACGGCAGAGACCATTGAGACTGTCTTGGAAACTGCTCTGAACCGTAAAGCGACCCTGACCCCCGCGATGCTCCCGGAGCTTCCCGGTGATGCAAAAAACAAGGCACACAAGCCCGGCATCCGTCAGTGAGGTATCCTATGAATTTTCATAATGTTGAATTTTTGACCTCAGCAGCCAATCCCACAGGCTTTCCCAAGGAACGCCTGCCGGAGATTGCTTTTGCAGGCAAATCCAATGTGGGTAAATCCTCGGTGATCAACCGCCTACTGATGCGAAAGAATTTCGCCCGTGTAGGAGATAAACCGGGAAAAACCATCCACGTTAACTATTTTGTACTGGATAAAAAATGTTATCTTGTTGATCTGCCCGGCTACGGCTTTGCCCAGGTTTCACAAAAGGAAAAAGAGCGCTGGGGCAAGCTTATGGAGGACTATTTTGCTTCCGGTCGTATTGATTTGGGTGTTCTCATCGTTGATGCCCGTCACGCACCTACCAACAACGACATTACCATGGCAAATTGGTTTATGGGCAGCGGCTGTCCCTTTGTGGTGGTCGCCAATAAGCTCGATAAGCTGAAAAAAAGCGAAATCCTCCCGAATCTTGAAACGATCCGAGAGGATTTGGAGCTGCCGGAGGAATGCCCGATTATCCCATTCTCAGCAGAAAAGGGTACGGGACGGGACGACCTTGTGCGGTATATTTTGGATTTGGTAAAGGAGTAAAGAGAGAATGTATTGCGGGAAACCCGTCATTGGCCTGCCCAGCTCCTATGAATGGGTCGATGAGACGGATAAGGTCTTTTTACTGTGCAATTACTTTGATTTTCTGCGTAGCTTTGGGGCGATTCCGTTGCTGATCCCAACAAAGGCAGAGGGCGCAGAGCTTACATATCTCTTAGACCAATGTGACGGTCTGCTCCTTACCGGCGGTGATGACATCGATCCCACGCTTTACGGGGAAACCATACTTAATGATAGCGTGGAACTTGCGCCCGAGCGGGACAAGATGGAAGCAAAGCTTTGTGCTATGGCATCTGCGCGGCATTTACCTATCCTTGGCATTTGCCGCGGAATGCAGTTTATGAACGTCTATTTTGGAGGCTCCCTATATCAGGATATTGCGTCCCAATATAACACCTCTGTATCCCATAGAATGGCGCCGCCCAGTCATCGTACCTGCCACGATTGCATTTTGGAGGACGACTTTCCGCTGCGCGCAATGATCGATGAAAAGGTGATTGCGGTAAACAGCCACCACCATCAGGCAGTGAAGACCGTGGCACCCGGTTTCCGCGTGGCAGGCCGCTGCACAGATGGAATCATCGAGGCAATTTGGAATCCAAATGAAGCCTTCTGCTGGGGGATCCAGTGGCACCCCGAAAGAATTTGGGACATAAACACCCCATCTGCAAAAATTATGGAGGCCTTTATTAAGGCTTGCATCAAGTAAGACGGTGAATCGCTATGAATGCAGTCAATAAGACATTGTATATTCCTTTGTACGGCAAATCCTATGTAAGCAAGAAAGGTCTGTTTCTTCAGGATAAAAAGGCAGAAGAAATATGGGCAGCGGAAGGTTTTCCCCTTAAAGGAAAGTCCAGATCCAAATGGCTTGCCTACTATATGGGCATCCGCAGCTCGGTCTTTGATGATTGGACGCGGGCGCAAATGGCACATAATCCCGGAGCTGTGGTACTGCACATCGGCTGCGGGATGGACAGCCGTGTCCTCCGGGTCGGGCAGAAGGGACATAAGTGGTACGACTTGGATTTTCCGGCCGTAATCCAGGAGAGAAAACGCTATTTTGCGGAATCTGACGATTATCGTATGCTTGCTGGCAATGCCGCAGAGCCAACGTGGCTGGAACGGATTCCTGAGAACGAATGTGCGATCATCGTTATGGAAGGCATCAGTATGTACTTAAGTCCGGCGCAGCTACACACGCTCATTGGGGGCTTATGCGGTCATTTTAAGCATATAGCCTTGCTTATGGACTGCTACAGCGCCCTTGCGGCATCTATGTCGAAATATAAAAACCCGATCAATGATGTGGGTGTGACCACCGTTTACAGTATGGACGATCCGTTATCACTGCAGAAGCAGGATTTTACCTTTGTTTGTGCCCGCGATATGACACCGCCAGCCTATATTGATGCCCTGCAGGGGATAGAAAAACACATCTTTTGTAAGCTTTACGCAGGCGGTTTTGCAAAGAAGCTGTACCGCCTTTATGAATACAAAAAAGCATAGAATAAGCGCAGCGCCCTTCATTCAAAGGGTGCTGCGCTGTCATTACATAGATTTCTTTGCTTCCTTTAAGGCACGGGACAGCTGATCGGGGCAGGAGGTATTCTTGGAACCGCAGGTGGTGCCCTCTAAGCGGGAGATGACCTCGTCTACGTCCATACCCTCAACGAGGGCGCTGATGCCTTTAAGATTGCCATTGCAGCCACCGAGGTACTGGACGCTATGGACCTTGCCGTCCTCAATGGTAAAGTGAATGTACTGGGAGCAAGTGCCGCTGCATTTATATTCGAACTGCATAATTGATTTCCTTTCGTTTTTTCTTTGATTATACGATAGCGGCGCAAAAGTTTCAAGTAGGAATTTATTCGTTTTGATTTGGTTATCCTATGTAAAAAACGGAGGAGATACCGATATGGACACAAATCAGAATCAAAAAGACGAAAACCAGCAGAATGAACTGACAGACTTGGGCGCGGACATTTCCAAAACAAGCAAAGGCAACATCTACACACTAACCATTATAGGACAGGTAGAGGGACATCAGGTTCTGCCTGAAAATGTAAAAACCACAAAATATGAGCACGTGCTGCCTCTTCTTGCGGGGATCGAAGAAAGTGATGAAATTGACGGCCTTTTGCTGCTGCTCAATACCGTAGGCGGTGACATTGAGGCAGGCCTTGCCATTGCGGAAATGATTTCCGGCATGAAAAAGCCTACCGTATCCTTAGTTTTGGGTGGTGGACACTCGATTGGTATCCCACTTGCAGTTTGCACCAAAAAATCCTTTATCACGCCAACTGCCAGTATGACCGTTCACCCGGTGCGTATGACAGGACTTGTGATCGGTGCACCGCAGACATTTCGTTATTTTCAGCGGATTCAGGAACAGATCGCCGACTTTGTCACTGCCAATTCCGGCATTTCCAGAGAACAATTTGAGGGCTATATGATGGCAACAGGGGAGATGGCATCAGACGTTGGCACCATTCTCTACGGTAAAGAGGCAGTCGCTTCAGGGCTGATCGATCGCTTGGGCAGTTTGAGCGACGCCCTTTCGGCCTTGCATAAAATGATCGATAAGAACAAAAAGCGTGACAAAAAGTCACAAGAATAAAAAATGATTTCTCTACTGGAAATTTTCGGATAACTGTGATATAATATTAAAAATATGCGCTGGAGGAGGGGAGCGAAGTGAATTGGTTAGAAATATTCCTTATGGGTCTTGTTTTAGGCCTTTCTGAGTTCGTCCCCATTTCCTCCGGCGGTCACCAAAGGCTGGTGCTCCATCTGTTCGGAATGACCCAAATGGATCCGCTTTGTCACCTTGTTTTAACGGCTGGTGTGCTTCTTGCGGTTTTAACCTCCTGTAATGGCCTGTTTCGACGCTATCTTGCGGAGCGCGCCATTGCCCAAATGAAGAGAAGGCACCGGACATATGGCCAGCGATATTACGATTACCGCATCGTTAAGGGCGCGATTCTTCCGCTTGTAATCGTGTATGCGATTTGCTTCCTGTTCCAATCTTCCATAAGCCTCCCCGGATTAGCTCTGGCTTTTTTGATAAACGGCATTGTGCTTTTTGTCATAGGAAATATGCGGCAGGGCAATAAGGACTCCCACCGTATGACCGTTTTGGATAGCACGCTGATGGGCGCGTTCGGCGGTATATCTGCCATTGCCGGTATTTCTCTGATCGGCACTGTCTCCTCTACGGCAGTTGCCCGCGGTGCGAATCGGCAATCTGCGCTTAACTGGGCGTTAGTGATCAGTGCACCTGCACTGCTGATCCGGATGGCAATTGATCTGCTGCTTATGATCATTGGCGGTACAGCGCTGTCCATTACGGGCTTTCTGTGCTGCTTGGGCGGTGCGGTTTTTGCCTTTATCGGTGGTCGCATCTCTATTCGGTTTGTCCGTTTTATCATTAACCGCTCCGGACTTTCCGGATTTTCCTACTACGTATGGGGCGCAGCGATTCTTACGTTTATTCTGTATTTGATCACATAGGAGGACATATGGCGAATAAAAAAACAAAGTCTGCGGGTCGTAAGACCCCATCTTCCAATCAGAAAAAGAAGACCACTAAGCAGTCTTCCAAGACAGAAAAGAAGGTACAGAATGTTTCCAAGAACCCAGTTACTGCATTGCTGGACCGCTGGGGAATCCCTCCACGATTCCTTAGTGCATCTTTCTTCCTTATCAGCTTTGTATTATTGCTCATTACCTTTTTAGCACCGGGCGGTGCGTTCTTTGTAGCACTAGAGAATGTTTTTCTTGGCCTTTTCGGCAAGGTAGGCTTCTTGGTATCGATCCCGGTATCACTGTACCTATTCTTTATCCATGCCTTTTCTGCAAAGCGCCCTGTTCGGATGCGCACTGTGTGCCTTTTTGTCTTTACCATCATCTGCGGCTGTATCGGGCACGTATTTGCCGGTGAAATAGAACAAGTCTATAGCTTTGAGAGCTTCGGCAAGCTCTATGAAAACGGTCTTTTGGGTGCTTCCGGCGGTATGATCTGCGGCATTATCACGCAGCTGATCGCCTTCTTCTTCGCTAAGGCGACACTGGTATTTCTCATTCCTGCAGCGCTGCTGACCCTTCTTGCCGGTATGCAAATTACCATACCCAGTATCGTCCGTGCTGTTCGTGAACGCCCCAGAGCTGACTGGGAGGACGAGGAAGAGATGAAGCCGGAGCCTGCTGCCATTGTGGTAAATCACATTGCCAATAAGCGGATTGAACATATTAAGAACCGCCGTATTGCGGCAGAACAGGAAGCTGAGGAAGAGGAGAGAAGGGAAGCGGAGCGCCACGTGGCACAGCAGACCCGCGCCAAGGAGGCACCGGTAGCAGCTCCCCCTGTTTACCCGAAGGAGACGGTCAGCCGCGCAAATGACATTATGCGGCAGATCGAAGCAGACGTTGAAAGTCCCGTAGCTGCTGCCGGCAGCTATGAAGAAAGCAAGATCGACCCGGTTTCCCGGATGCCCTTCTTGGAGCTGGATAACGAAGAAAATGAGGAGGCTGTGCAGGAATTACCGCCCCCAACAGCGAAAAAGGTGCGACCTGTTAAAGTGACAGCAGCCAAGGAAAAAGTGAGTGCTAAGGAAGCATCTGCAGCTGCTGCGAAAGTCGCCTCTGAGATCGTTGAAGCAGCGGAAGAAGAAAAGCCTGCCTATGTGTTCCCGCCTATCGATCTGCTAAACCGTGCGACAGATACTGCCGGTGACGGTATCAGCGAAATGCGGGAAAATACTCTGCGGCTCAACGAGACGCTGGCAAGCTTCCGCATTGAAGCGCACATTATTAACGTCACCCGCGGTCCCAGTGTCACCCGTTACGAGGTGGAGCTGGAAAAGGGTGTCAGGCTGAGCAAGCTGACAAACTGCGCGGTGGATATTGCTCTGAGCTTGGGTGTCAGCGGTGTCCGTATTGCAGCTGTTCCCGGCAAGATTTCCATTGTAGGCATTGAAGTTCCCAACCAAACGGTCAATACCGTATCTCTTCGTGAGGTCATTGAGTCCAATACCTTCAACGCTGCCAAGAGTAAATCCTCTTTTGCAGTGGGTAAGGACATCGGTGGCGCGTCCATCGTCGGCAATATTGCAAAGCTGCCCCATATGCTGATCGCAGGTACTACCGGTTCCGGTAAGTCTGTATGTATGAACTCCATCATCATCTCGCTTCTCTATAAAGCAAGCCCTGAGGAAGTCAAACTCATTATGATCGACCCGAAGATGGTGGAGCTTGGCATCTATAACGGCATTCCGCATCTGCTTATTCCCGTTGTCACCGACCCCAAAAAGGCGGCTGGCTCTCTACAATGGGCAGTGACCGAAATGATGCGCCGGTATAAAGCGATGAGCGAAGCCGGTGTCCGTGATTTGGAGTCCTACAACGCAATTGTTGAAAAGCAGGAGAACGGTCCGCAGAAGATGCCCCAGATCGTTGTTATCATAGACGAGCTTGCGGACCTGATGATCGCGGCAGCCAAGGAAGTGGAAGAATCCATTTGCCGCATTGCACAGATGGGTCGTGCTTCCGGCATCCATCTTATTATAGCTACCCAGCGTCCCTCTGCCGAGGTCATCACCGGTCTTATGAAAGCAAATATCCCGTCCCGTATTGCTTTTGCGGTTTCCTCCGCAATGGAATCGCGTATCATTTTGGATAACGTGGGTGCTGAAAAGCTGGTCGGTCGCGGCGATATGCTGTATTCTCCCATCGGCAGCGGCAAGCCTCGCCGTGTGCAAGGCTGTTTTGTCAGTGATGGAGAAGTGGAAGCTGTTGCGACCTTTGTAAAAGACAATTTCAATCCCAGCTATGACGAAGGCATTATGGATGAGATTGAAAAGAAAGCAGCCCAAACCGGCAATAGTAAATCCGCTCCTGCACCTGAGCCGGAGCCTGCTGCAGAGGAAATGGACGGAGATGAGATGCTCCCGGCTGCTGTAGATGTGATTTTGGAGACCGGTCAGGCATCTGTCTCGATGCTGCAAAGACGGCTGAAATTGGGCTATGCCCGTGCGGCACGAATTGTGGACGAGATGGAGGAGCGCGGTATCGTTGGTCCCTTTAGCGGCAGTAAACCACGCACCATTCTCATTACAAAAGAGCAGTGGGAGGCAATGCGTGCCGGCGGTAACGCCCAAATGGAATTTGATGATTTGGAAGCCGAGGAGGATATCGCCGAAGAAGAGGACGATTCCTTTATGTAACCGTTATTTAGCCGCTTACGGCTGGATATAAATATGCATCGCATCCGGTTTTCGGAGCGACAGCAAGGAGGATTCTTATGAAAAACAAAAAAATCGAACGGATGGTAGGTATTTCGCTGCTGATTGCAGTTATGCTTGTGCTGCAGTTTTTGGCATCGGTATTTCCCATCAAAATCGGCCCGGTGTCTCTTTCGCTGGTGCTGATCCCCATTGTACTGGGCGCCGCAACCTACGGTGTGGCAGCCGGTGGTATTTTGGGCGGCGCATTTGGTGTAATGACTTACATCTTCTGTGTCAACGGTATGGATGGCGGCGGACATATGGTCTTTCAGGCAAGCCCCATTATGTGCTTCTTTGTCGTCATGGCGAAGGGAATTCTTTGCGGTATGGCTTCCGGTGCAGTGTACAAAGTTCTGCATAAGAAGAACGGCTACGTTGCAATGCTATGCGCTGCAATTATCTGCCCCGTAGTGAATACCAGTGTGTTCCTTACAGGTATGTTCCTCTTCTTTATGGACGTACTGAAATTCTGGGCCGGCGGCAGTGATGTGCTTGGTTATGTTCTGTCAGGGCTGATCCTGATCAATTTTCTTCCGGAGCTTGGGATCAACATTGCCTTTAGTCCTGCAGGTCAGCGGATCCTCCGCGCCATTAAGAAAAACTAAATCTTGTTTTGAGTCGTCAGCGAAAGCTGGCGGCTCTTTTTCTATGCATAATTAATTTCGGTGCACATAATCTTAACTGGGAGGGATGGATGATGACTTGTGCGTGGCAGCCATTGCTGCAGGTATTGCCTCCTCAGCTAAGAGGTGCGGTCGATACGGTTGGGCGGGACAAGCTGCAGGAGCTTCGCCTGAGGCTGGGAATGCAGCCTGAAATGGTGATGCAGGACGGAAATAAATGTTTATCTGGCATCGTTAATCAAGAGGTGCTGCAATTCGTGGTCAATGCAGCCTGCCGGTATTCTCCTTGGACAGCTACGACTGCCGCCGATGGCTACATAACGGCAAAAGGGGGACATCGCATTGGCCTGTGCGGTGAAGTAACGATAAAAGGAGGCACAATGGCTGAGGTAAACCGTGTCACGTCACTGTGCATCCGCGTAGCACGGGATTTTCCCGGAATTGCTGCCGGTGCGCCTAAAAGCGGATCGGTGCTGATCATCGGCCGTCCCGGCAGCGGAAAGACCACACTTTTGCGTGATCTTATCCGTATGCGCTCTGATTGCGGCAAAGGAAGTGTAGCTGTTGTGGACGAGCGTGGGGAGCTGTTTCCCGATTATCAAGGAAACCCTTGTTTTCTGCCCGGTGCAAGAACGGATGTTCTCTCAGGCTGCCATAAGCGACAGGGAATAGAACTGCTGTTGCGGGCTATGGGACCTACAACCATCGCAGTGGATGAAATTACCGCTGAGGAGGACACGATAGGGCTACTGCACGCACTTTGGTGCGGTGTGGATCTCATTGCAACCGCCCATGCCGGCAGCATCACGGAATTTATGAAACGTCCGGTGTACAGGCCGTTAATAGACAGCCACGTATTTGAAACGGTCCTTGTAATGCAGCCGGATAAGCGATGGAAGGAAGAGAGGTTACCAAAATGACCTGGAAGTGGATCGGTGCCGTACTTGTCATAGTAGGCTGCGGCGGTTTTGGCTTTTTGATCGCAGCCGGTGTCAAACGGGAAGAGCGGTACTTAAGAGAACTATTGGAGGCAATGGAGTTTATGACTTCCGAGCTCCAGTATCGTATGACACCACTGCCTGAGCTGATCGATCGCGCTGCCTGCCATACCTCCGGCACGCTTTGGCAAGTGTTTTCGGCACTGGATCGAGAGCTTGCGACACAAATTGCCCCTAACGCAGAAGCCTGTCTGCGCGCAGCGCTGGAAAACACAGATGGGATCCCGACCTTAACGGGACGTGTACTGCGTATGTTAGGAAGAAGCCTTGGGAAATTTGATCTCGCGGGTCAAATTTCAGGAATCAATTTTGTAAAGGATGCTTGCAGGGAGAACCTAAATAAGCTGCAAAAGGATAAGGCAGAACGCCTTCGCAGTTATCGGACATTAGGTGTCTGTGCCGGGATCGCCCTTGCAATTTTGCTGCTTTAATATGGATATTGACTTAATTTTCAAAATCGCTGCCATTGGTATCATCGTCTCGGTACTCAATCAGGTGCTCAGCAGATCCGGGCGGGACGAGCAGGCAACTATGACGACCCTTGCCGGCCTTGTCGTAGTGCTGATGATGGTGGCGCGGGAAATTGCAGAGCTGTTCGACTTGGTTAAAAGCCTATTTCATTTCTGATGGAGCTGTACATAAAAGCAATTTGCGGGGCGCTGATCGCCCTGCTGCTGTGCCTTATATTAGGAAATCGCGGAAAAGAGACGAGTTTACTTTTATCACTTCTTGTCTGTGCGATGGTGATCGGTGTGGGTATGTCCTACCTCGGTACAGTGGTTAAATTCTTTACGCGGCTACAAGAAACCATTGGTCTTAATAACAACCTGCTTGAGATCCTTCTAAAGGCGGTTGGCATAGGGCTTATTGGGGAAATCGCCGGGGTGATCTGTAACGATGCAGGACAAACTGCCCTCGGAAAGTCGGTACAAATATTAACGGCTGCCGCTATTTTATGGATCGCCTTGCCGCTGTACACACAAATGCTGGACACAATCGAGGAATTGCTGACTGGAATATGAGAAAACTCATTATTTTGCTTATTATTATGCTATTTGTGGCTATCCCGGTATCTGCCATGGAATTTAACGCACCGGAAGTGCCGCAAATTGGAGAAGACATGATGCCGTCATCTTACGATAGCTTTGGGGAAGGGCTTTGGTATGTGATCAGAACAGCCCTGAGCATCCTGCAGCCCAGCTTCAAGGTCGCCTGCGGTACCTGTCTTTCGATTATGGCTGTTATGCTGCTGTCCGGACTGGTGCGCGGTATCTCGGCAGGACAGGAAAATACCATTCGATTGGTAGAAACGCTGATGATCACCTGTCTTTTTCTGCAGAGCGGTGAGACCTTCATTCAGTTAAGCCGAGAGGTCATCTACGAAATCAGCAACTACGGAAAATTACTGCTGCCCGTTATGGCAGCTTCCTTGGCGGCACAAGGCGGTGTCACCGGAGCAGCGGGTATCTATGGGGGGACGCTGCTGTTCGACACGGTGCTGACCTCAGCGATCACAAAACTCCTCATTCCAATGGTTTATATCTTTATTGCGCTGTCTGTTGCAGGCGGGGGATTTGACAGCGATGCCCTAAAGGAAGGGAAGGCCTTTGTAAAATGGCTGATGACTTGGGTGCTGAAGATCATACTCTATGTCTTTACCGGCTATATTGGAATTACCGGTGTGGTCAGCGGAACAGCAGATGCAGCAGCTGTTAAAGCGGCAAAAATTGCTATCTCCGGCTTTGTGCCGGTGGTGGGCGGTATCATTTCCGATGCTTCGGAGACCATCTTGATCAGCGCAGGTGTTATGAAAAACACAGTGGGCATATACGGCCTATTGGCGGTGATGGCTGTGTCGATCGGTCCTTTTTTACAGATTGGGACCCAATATGTGCTGCTGAAGCTCACAGCAGCCGCAGGAAGCGTGGTTTCCGGTAAAGGCAGCAGTAGTCTGCTTCGGGATTTGTGCAGCGCTATGGGCTTTCTGCTGGCTATGACCGGGGCTGTGTGTCTGATGCTGCTGATCAGCATTGTCTGCTTTATGAAAGGAGTGGGCTGATGGAAGGGCTGCGGACATATATCCTTAGTGTAGTTGCGTCTGCCGTTATTTGCAGCGGTCTGCGGGCGCTCTTTGGGGAAAAAGGCAGCACCGCTTCATTACTTCGAACCATCTGCGGCATTTATATGGCTTTTGTTTTGGTTTCCCCCCTTAGGAATGTTGATTTTTCTATATATTCTGACTATTTTACAGGTTTTATGGAGGAAGCGCAGACAGCAGTGCTTGACGGAGAAAATGTGGCACTTAAGGAGCTAAGAGAACGCATAAAAGAAGAGACAGAATCATATATCTTAGACAAAGCGGTCAGCTTAGGCGCCGATGTCTCTGTGGAGGTTTCTCTTGCCGGAAGCACACCGCCCGCACCAAATAAAATCACTATAAAGGGGGCGGTATCTCCATATGTGAAAAAAGTGCTGAGTCGTTACATCAAAGAGCAGTTAGGGATACCAGAGGAGGCGCAAATTTGGATACAAAGCGCAGCTTGATAAAAATTGGGGACGTACTTAAGAAATACAAGTATGCCTGTATTGTTTTACTTGCCGGCATATTGCTGATGCTGTTGCCTGTGGGCGGGAAAACAACACAGCCGCAAGAAAAGATCCCGCAGGAGAAAGAAGCTGTTTCCATCGAAGACCGATTGGTGGACATTCTGGGGCAGATTCGAGGCGCAGGCCGTGTCCGGGTGATGCTCACGGTGGCAAGCGGAGAGGAAACGATTTATCAGTCCGATCAAAATCAAACCACGGACGGAAACGGCAGCACCAGCCAAAAAGACACCGTCACAGTGACAGACAAAGACCGTGGGCAAAGCGGACTGATCATGCAGGTAAATCCACCAAAGTATCAAGGTGCGCTGGTTGTCTGCCAAGGCGCAGATGATGCCGCTGTTCGTCTTGCGATTGCAGAGGCAGTTTCAGGACTTACCGGCTTGGGAATGGATAAGATCACAATTGCAAAAATGAAATAGGGGAGGCATTGCGTATGAAAATTTGGAAGAAAAACCTGATCGCCGCAGCTGTACTGCTGGCGGTCTGCGGAGGCATTTACGTAAATTGGCTTTATGGAGAGGACCAGACGGTGGCAGACCTCACGGACACCCTTGACAGCGATAAGCTATTAAACTCAGATGTTGTTATGGGTGATGGGGCAGGGGATAGCGACACTACCCTCAGTAGCTATTTCGCTGCTGTCCGTCTTTCCCGTCAGCAGGCGCGTGACAGCGCAGTAAGTCTTTTACAGGAAGCGATGGCATACGGGGATGATGTTGAAGCGGCGCAAACCAGTAAGCAATTAGAGGAGATCGTGCAATCTGCGCTCTGTGAAGCGCAGATTGAAAGCTTGGTAATTGCCAAGGGCTATGCAGACTGTGTGGCGTACATCAGTGAAGATGGCATCTCGGTTGCCGTTGCCTCTCCGGAGGGTGGCATCCAGCAGAGCGATGTCGCAGTTATCACAGACATCATTTTATCCCAATCTGCATTTACGATGCAGGACATTCGGGTCGTAGAGGTTCCATAATTGCCGCTCCCACGACGAATTTCCGTTGTGGGGGCTTCTTTTATGAAGAAAACAGTTGTAATTTTTGAAATATGGTGGTAGAATATAACAGAATATTATTAAATCAAACAATTAGGAGGATACCGCTATGGCAGATAGCAAGCAGTATATTGAGCAGGCACAGGAAAACGGTGTCGTTATGATTTCCGAGGACGTAATTGCAACCATCGTTTCTCAGGCTATTTCCGAGGTAGACGGTGTGATCGGTCTCAGTGCCAAGCCCGGTGCCGATATTGCTGAAATCATCGGCAAGAAGAACTGGGGCAAAGGTATGAAGATCTCTATCAGCGACAATAAGCTGACTGTTGACTGCAACGTCGTGATCGGTTACGGTCAGAATGTGGTTACCGTCGCAGCCGCTGCACAAAATGCAATCGGCAATGCACTGGAATCTATGGCAAACATTAAGGTTGGCGCTGTCAATATCAACATCTGTGGCATTATCCGTCAGTGAGGTAAACGATGACAAGAGGTGACGCCAGAGAACTGGCTGTACATTTGATCTACGCGCGGGAATTTACCGGTGAAACCCCTGAGGAGCTGATCCGTACCCGGCTGGATCACGCATACTATACGGGCCTGTCGCAGGATAACGAGATTTATACGGACCGTCCCGGTAAAGGCCTGCGGACTTATATTGACACCGTAGTGTCCGGTGTTGCCCGGGAAGTGGACGCGCTCAATGCGTATATTGCAAAGTACTCCATCGGCTGGGATGTCTCCCGCATTTCCCGTTTGGCCCGTGCTGTGATGCAGCTTGCCATTTATGAAGTGCTGCATCTGGAGGACGTGCCTACCGGTGTTGCGATTTCCGAAGCAGTCCGTATCGCGAAAAAATACGACGGTGACGATACCGGTGCCTTTGTTAACGGCATTTTGGGCTCGTTTGCCAGAGGAATAAATACTGAGGTATGACCATGGGTGTCATCGGTTTTGATACCAGCAATTACACAACTTCTATCGCATATTTTGACGGTACAGATGGCGAAAATGTGTCCCAGCTTCTTCCTGTCAAGGAGGGCGAATTGGGACTGCGCCAAAGTGATGCCGTATTTCATCATACGAAAAGCCTGCCGGACTTGTCTGACAGGCTGTTTTCGCGTTTGAAAAAGCGCGAAATCTCCGCGATCGGTGTCAGTACGCGCCCCCGTGCCGTGGAAGGGAGCTATATGCCCTGCTTTATGGTTGGCTACTCTCACGGGGCGGTACTGGCCGACGCGTTCGGTGTACCGCTCTTTACCTGCTCTCACCAGCAGGGGCATGTGGCTGCCGCTTTATGGAGTGCCGGAAGAATGGACTTGATGGATACGCCCCACCTTGCCTGGCACCTGTCCGGCGGTACCACGGAGCTTTTATTGGTGACACCAAAGGGCAGGAATGTAGACTGTCAGGTCATCGGCGGGACAACGGATATTTCCGCCGGTCAGCTGATCGATCGCACGGGAGTAATGCTTGGACTGCCGTTCCCGGCTGGGAAAAGCTTAGATTCTCTTAGTGATAATGCGGAAAAAACGGACTTTTTCCGGGTCAAATGCCAGGATATGCGTTTCTCCCTTTCCGGCGTGCAGAATAAAGTACAGCAATATTTATCCTCAGGGAATACGCCTGCGGATACTGCAGCCTATGCGCTCCGCAGCGTAATTTCCGCCGTGGTGCAGGCAACCTGTCAGGCGCAAAAGGTATATCCGGAACTGCCTGTTGTCTTCTCCGGCGGCGTGGCTTCCAATCGTCTCTTACGCATCGAAACAGCCGATTTGCACCCGGTTTTTGCCGAGCCAAAATACTCCACCGACAATGCGATGGGTGTAGCTATTTTGACCCACCGTCATATGGAGGGTAGCCTATGAACCGCCAAGTGATCTCTGTTGGGCAGATCAATGAATATCTGCGGACAGTTATGGACCGTGATCCTAATCTTCAATCCCTTGCAATCCGTGGCGAAATCAGCAACTATAAGGTCTATCCCTCCGGACATCATTACTTTACCCTGAAAGATGAGACCGGGTCGCTGAAATGTGTGATGTTCCGCAGCTACGCGGGCAGCCTTAAATTCCGCCCGGAAAACGGTATGAAGATTGTGGCAATGGGTCGCATTACCGTCTTTCCCCGGGATGGCGCCTATCAGCTTTACTGTACCGGGATGATCCCAGACGGCGTTGGCGATTTGTATGTTGCCTTTGAGCAGCTGAAAAAGAGGCTGCAGGAGCAAGGACTTTTTGACCCCGCCCATAAGAAGCCAATTCCTAAATATCCGGGCTTTATTTGTATTATTACAAGCGAAGCCGGTGCAGCGGTCCACGATATGCTCCGGGTTCTGAATAAACGCTATCCGCTGACAAAGGTGCGCCTTTTACCTGTCCGCGTGCAAGGTGCGGAAGCACCCGAGGAGATCGCATCTGCTGTCCGCTATGCCAACTATTATCAGCTTGGTGATCTTCTGATCGTTGGTCGCGGCGGTGGCTCTATGGAGGATCTTTGGGCATTTAACGATGAGCGCGTAGCACGCGCCATCTATGATTCAGAAATCCCGGTGATTTCCGCTGTGGGTCACGAGCCGGATATAACCATTTCCGATTTCGTTGCTGACCTGCGGGCAGCTACACCCTCCAACGGCGCAGAATTGGCTGTGCCGGATAAGGAAGCGTTGCAGCAGAATCTGGACGGAATGCTCTCTTCTATGCAAAGTGTGATGGTAAAGCGCATCCTTTCCGCCCGCCGCCATTTGCAGGTACTGTCTGACAGCAACGCCATGAAAGGCCCGGAGGCGGCGATCACCATCCGTCGTAACAATTTGCAGCACCTATCTCAGCGGCTGATGGCCGCGGAAGATCGGATCACAAGCAGAAAACGAATGCAGTTTTCCGCCTGTACTGCTAAATTGGATGCACTCAGCCCGCTCAAGGTGCTGTCCCGCGGCTATGCCATCACCCAAAAGATCGATGGAACTGTGCTTCGGTCCGTTACCGATGCTAAACCGAACGATCACCTTACGATTACTTTGGCAGATGGCAAGATTTCAACCGTTATAGAGGCTGTAAAGGAGAATGAAAATGGCGAAATTAAGTTTTGAAGAAAATATGATGCGTCTGGAGCAGATCGTGCGTACGCTTGAAAAGGGCGACGCTCCCCTTGAAGACTCCCTGAAGCTCTTTCAGGAGGGCACTGCACTGGTCGCAAGCTGCGGAAAACTGCTGGACGAAGCAGAGCTTACCGTGAAAAAGATCGTCCCCAGCGCGGACGGCACGCCCACGGAGGAGAATTTCGATTATGCTGAATAACCGTACTGCGGAATATACCGCTTTTATTGAGAAGTACTTGCAGGAAAACTGCGTAAATTACTCCAAAATACCCCAAAAGACCTTGATCGACGCTATGCGTTACAGTCTGCTGGCAGGCGGTAAACGACTGCGTCCTATCCTTGTTCTTGACTTTTGCCGGATGTGCGGCGGAGATTGGCAGAGTGCCGCTCCCTTTGCTGCCGCGCTGGAAATGATCCATACATACAGCCTGATTCACGATGATTTGCCCTGTATGGACAATGACGACCTCCGCCGCGGTAGACCCACCAATCACAAGGTCTACGGAGAGGCGATGGCCGTTCTCGCCGGTGATGCGCTGCTGACGGAAGCCTTTACAATGGTGGCTTCTGCACCTTTTGATGCTGAAACAATAATCCGTGCTGTTACAGTGCTTGCAGAGTGTGCCGGTGCCCTTGGAATGGTAGGCGGTCAGGTGCTGGACATTCAGAGTGAAACAAGAGAATGCACCGAGCAAGAAGTACTGAATATTCAGGAACGAAAGACCGGCGCGCTGATCAAAGCTGCCTGTGTCTTGGGTGTTCTTGCCGGCGGTGGAACAGAAGAGCAAATCGTCTGGGCAGGAAAATTTGCCCGTCATTTAGGACTTGCTTTCCAAATTCGGGACGATATTCTGGATGTAATCGGTACGGAAGAAGAAATGGGTAAAGCGGTCGGTACAGATGCCGGCAAGAATACCTTTGTTGCCCTTCACGGGCTTGATATTTGCAAGGGAATGGTAAAATCCCAAACCGCCGCGGCTATGGACTGCCTTTTCTTCTTTGAGAACAACGAATATATGCTATCTCTCGCGCAGAGTCTTACCGACCGCACAAACTAATTTCCTGGGAAATATGTAACGCAGACCCAACCGGGTCTGCGTTTTTTACATATCCAAGGCTGGATTCATATAGTAGACATTCTTTTTGTTCAGCTTTTCCCGCAGGAGCTCCATCGCCTCTCCGAAGCGCTGGAAGTGGACGACCTCCCGCTCCCGGAGGAACTTGATAACATTATTTACGTCCGGATCGTCAGACAAACGGAGAATGTTATCGTAGGTCACTCTCGCTTTCTGCTCTGCGCCCATATCCTCAGTCAGATCTGCAATGGGATCGCCTTTGACAGCAATGGTCGCCGCAGTCCACGGGGTACCGGAGGCAAATTGGGGGTAGACACCCGTTGTATGGTCAACGAAGTAAGGGGCAAATGCAGAATCCTGAATCTGACTGTCTTTAAGATTACGGGTCAGCTGATGGACCATAGCACCTACCATCTCTAAATGCCCCAGCTCCTCCACACCGATGTCTGTAAGAAGGCCCTTGAGCTCATCAAATGGCATACTGTAGCGCTGCGACAGATACCGCAGCGATGCGCCCAGCTCCCCGTCAGGACCGCCGTACTGACTGATAATAATGGACGCGAGGCGAGGATTGGGATGGTCAATTTTTACCGGGTACTGAAGCTTTTTATCATAAATAAACATACTTATGCCCTCCGATTTGCTGCATATTCCCAAGGCCATGGGTCATCCAACCAGCGGTATTCCGTACAGCAGCAAGATGTGTCCCGTACCAAGGGACCGTATTTGGCTTCATACCGTTTCTTTCCATCCTCGTATAAGTGTTTATACTCACAGTAAAGCGCGTATGCTTCTTTGTCGTCACGGTGTGTGTCAAGGTAAAGCGCCAGTTCCTGCAGAACAAAAGCGATGGTCTGCAGCTCCGTCATCGGGGTCATCGGCTTTTCCTTGTTGTTGACCATCCCAAGGTAGGGTAGATCTAACCCAGGGAAGAGGGTACCGCGAACCAAAGCCTTACCGGGTGCGTAAGTGGGCGGATTTATCTGTTGGAAAGGCACATAGGGATTGGCAAGGGGTGCAGATGCGGGCAGCACCCCATTGCAGCCTTTCCTGTGGTTATTCTTTTCCACAGCAATTCCTCCTAATATGATTTGAAACTTGTCGTTCCGGGTCATTCTATGACGCAGTATGGTTTTGTGTTCATTTGGCAGGGGAGAGGGCATATGCTTTTTTGAGGTGATTGTATGAAAGAGAAGAAACTCTGGTTGTCCCTTGTGCCGGTATATACTTTGATCGTCTTTTGTTTTCTTTTTGCTGCCATCGGTGGCAGCCGCGCAGTAACTGTCATTGCTGAAAACGCACCGATTACGAATCGACAGTGCGTAGTGATCGATCCCGGACACGGCGGCGAAGACGGTGGCGCTGTCTCCTGCACAGGGAAAACAGAAAGCAGTTTTAATTTGGATATTGCGCTGCGTCTGAATGACCTGCTCCACCTGCTTGGCATTGACACGTTGATGACCCGTGATACAGACCGCTCGATCCACACCCAGGGAGAAACGATTGCCGCACGCAAGGTTTCAGATCTGAAGGAACGTGTCAAGATCGCAAATGCAGTAGATAGTGGTATTCTGATCAGCATCCATCAAAATCATTTTACAGACAGCCGTTACAGCGGTGCACAGGTATTTTACAGGAAAGACGCAAAAAGTGCCGAGCTGGCAGCCCGGCTACAGACATCCTTTGTGCAAACCATCAATCACGGCAGTAATCGAAAATCAAAAAAGGCAGACGGTATTTATTTAATGGAGAAAGTAAGCATTCCGGCGATTTTAGTGGAATGCGGTTTCCTTTCGAACTATCAGGAGGAAGCAAAGCTCCGGAATGAGCAGTACCAAAAGCAGGTTGCGTCAGTCATCGCTGCTGTATGCAGCAGCTATCTGCACGGCAACAGTAATTGACAAAAATGCAGGGAATTTGCTATAATGCCATTTAGAAAGAGGTGTGCATAATGGCAAAAAACAAAGTAATCTATTTTTGCAGCCAATGCGGTAATGTATTTCCTCAATGGCACGGTAAATGTCCGGCTTGCGGTACATGGAATTCCCTTAGTGAACATACAGAAAAGCCGACACCGATTGGCAAAAGCAGAAGCAGTGCTTTTTTGCCGGCAGAGGCAAAACGGCTCGGTGCGGTCACTACTGAGCGCAGGGCCCGTTTTTCTACCGGTCTTGGTGAACTTGACCGCGTTCTTGGGGGCGGCGCTGTCAGCGGCTCGCTTGTGCTGATCGGTGGTGCACCCGGTATCGGCAAATCCACATTGTTGCTGCAGATCTGCAACAGCCTTTGTGATGGACGCACGGTACTGTATATCTCCGGTGAGGAAAGCGAGCAACAACTGAAAATGCGGGCTGAGCGGCTCGGTGTGGTTGCAGATGACTTGTTCATTTTGGCCGAAACCCGACTTTCAGATATAATGGATGCTGCAGAAAAGCTTACACCGGATATTATGATCGTAGACTCAGTCCAAACCCTTTACAATGAAAACAACGATTCTGCTCCCGGCTCCGTTTCGCAGGTAAAGGACTGCACTCTTGCGATGATGCAGATTGCCAAAAATCAAGGCATCACCGTTTTCGTAGTGGGTCACATTAACAAAGACGGCGCGATCGCTGGGCCGAAGGTGCTGGAGCATATGGTAGATTGTGTGCTCTATTTCGAGGGGGATGCCAATACTTCCTATCGTATTCTTCGGGCGGCAAAAAATCGCTTTGGCTCCACAAATGAGATCGGTGTCTTTGAAATGGTAGAAAAGGGACTTGTTGAAGTACCAAATCCCTCCCAAATGCTCCTTGCCGGGAGACCGGCAGGAGCCTCCGGAACCTGTGTTGCATGCGTGATGGAAGGCTCCCGTCCAGTCCTCGCAGAGGTACAGGCGCTGGTGTCCAAGACTTTTGCGAATGTGCCGCGCAGAACAGCGGATGGCTTTAATTTTAACCGTGCCGCGCTGCTGCTGGCGGTAGCGGAGAAAAAAGCAGGTATGAAGCTTTCTATGCTGGATGCCTATATTAACGTGATCGGCGGACTGCAAATCGACGAACCAGGCGCAGATTTGCCCGTCGTGCTGGCAATTGCATCCTCCTATATGGATAAGGCTCTGCCCGGTGATTTGGCTGCCATCGGGGAAGTCGGTCTTACCGGTGAGATCCGTAGTGTATCCCATATCAATCAAAGATTAGCTGAAGTTGCAAGATTAGGGCTAAAATACTGTATAATCCCGAAAACAGCACCGGAAAAGTTGACAATTCCCGATGGTTTGCAGGTTCGCTGTGTGTCCAACCTGAAGGAAGCGATCGATGCTGCGCTGTAAGAGATTGCCGGCAGGGGAGTGGTAGAGTCAATCCTTTGTAAGCTTTAGCTTTGAGATGGGATTGGCTTCAGCTGCAATTTTCAGCTCTGTATTTTCGATGTGAGTATAGATTTGGGTGGTGTTGAGATTTTCGTGTCCCAATACCTCCTGCACGGTCTTTACATCGACACCGCCGGAGAGCATCATTGTTGCAGCTGTATGGCGCAGCTTATGGGCAGAAAACTGGCTGGCATCTAAGCCTGCCTTCAAAAAAGCCTTTTTTACCAGCGCGTGAACGGCATCGGTACTGATTCGATTGCCGTTTCGAGATCCAAATAGCGCCCGATTATCGGATAATACCATCTTTTTGCGAATAGGCAAATAATCATCGATGGCCCTCCGGCAGGAAGTGCCAAAGTACACAAAACGCTCTTTGTTGCCTTTGCCGACCACACGGATGCGATCCTCGTAAACGTCAGTCAGGTTCAGTCCTACCAGCTCGCTGCGACGGATTCCACAGCTTAGAAACAGCATTAGTATTGCGTAGTCACGCTCCTGATTTTGCCCGGAAACAGCCTTGAGAAGGGCCGCAGATTGGTCCAACGTAAGGTATTTCGGCAGACTTTTCCGCAGTTTTGGGTATTCCAGATCCGCAGCGGGATTTTCTGTCAGCTGCTTTGTACGAACGGTTAAGTACTTAAAAAAGGACTTTATAGAGGATAACTTTCGGGCGCGGGATGCCGGAGAAATGCCGTATTCAGGCACAGAGGAATCGGGATTTACCGTTCTGTCGTTTGCAAGATATGATAAGAAATCAAACAGATCGGACGTACGGATAGATTCGATAAAACGGATGTCAATGTCACGAATATCAATTTCTTCCAGCTTTGTATGGATCGGCATATCACAACGCATCAGCTTCATAAAACGCAGAAACATACGCAGGTCCAAATAGTATTCGGAAATAGTAAGTTGCGATTGCCCCTTGATTGTTTCGTGATAGGTTAAAAAGTCCCTGAGAATCTGCGGACAGTCAGAATAACGCTTCATATGGTAGACCTCCATAATTGTATTGAAACTTTGAACGCATATATAAGCCAGATGCGGCAACATTTGCTGCGGTACATAACGGCTCGGAAAAGCCTATTAGACACAGAAGTAGCCCTATCATCCATATCTTGATTATATTATATCATAAACACACTGTTAACGCAACAAAATTTTTATTTTGTTGCGTTCGATTTTTAGCCAAAGATAGTACAAATTAGCCCCGAGGGTTCGCTCCCCCGGGGCTTTTGTATTACAGTTTGTTGTGCTGCAGATCTTCGATCTGAATTGCCGGTGAACATTTTTGTAATACACTTTTGTTGTATTACAGTTTTTCTGCAGCAGCAGACGCCTGGATCTTGCTTTCGTAATACTGCCGCTTGTATTACGGTTTATCTGCAGCTGCCGGCGCCAGGATCTTTATTCTGTAATACGCACAGTTGTATTACAGCATCGCAGCTGCGCCGATCGACCAGGAACGAAAGTTGTATTACGCACCCCGCCCCTTTCTTCTTGTATGAGATAGCACCCGCAGGGCGGAACTATCAAGTTAGTACAAGTGTTGGTATAGCCGCGACCGCGTGAGCCGCTCCGTCGGCTCCAAGGTGCGCGGAAAGGCCAGCTCTCCACTTTGCATCCGTTATTCCCCGATCGGAAACGGTGGAGCGTAGGATGGCGGCGGAGGTAAGGCCGGATGGCCGTTCCGCCGCCTCCTTCGTCCACCGTGACGATCACCGGAAGGCGGAATGTCTTCCGCACCGTCGTATTACGCATCCGGGATCGATGCCCGGAATCGGATCCGGAAATTGTAATACACACAGGAAAACAGCAGCAGGTCTTCCCTGCTGCTGTTTTGGTTTTTGATTTGTTGTCAGTTTTCTTGCTGGGTTAAAATTTTTTTCGCTGCATCTACAAAATCATTACATATTTCGTTAATTGTTTCGTTTACTGTTTCTCCTGCTGTATCGGATATCATTTTAATGAATATATATGTTTCTAAGTCAATTTCGCATGGAAATTTATATTTTTCTTTTTTCATAATTAGCCTCCTTTCTTTGAAGTTGATAGTTAATTCTGTCAGCGTGGGTCCTACCCATATTTTCTCGCTGCGTTTTATTTGTTATTTTTTAGTTCTTCAATTTCTCTGGTAATCCATGGTTCTTTTTCATCAAGATGTTTAATGAGTTGTTTGTAGATATAAGTACTTATGGATTCCCCTTCTCGATCAGCTAAATATTTAAGTTTTTCTTTTGTAATTTCGTTGACTTTAACTCCAAGCATTATAGAGCGTTTAACTTCAGGGTCTTTTTTAGGCATCATATTTAATCACCTCATTATTTTTGTATCATTTAACCTTTTGAATTTGTGAAAAGGTTAAACCTTTTGCTTGACTTTTTAGCTAATTGGTGATATTTTGAATTTAACAAAAGGTTAAACCTTTTGAATAAATAAAAGGAAGGTAGAAAACTATGAAAGAAACATTAAAGAAAGTCATTAAGCCCTTGCTTCGTCAATATCGTGACGAATTTGGTAAAGATGCTCTTCGGGAGCTGATTGCCGAAACGCGCACCGAAAACCTTAAGTACATATGTAGTGTAGAACTTGGTGCTTATAGGTCCAAGCATCGTCTTAATAAGTACATTCAAGGCGCCAAGTTTACAGATGAAGGTTTTCTTCTTATTCTTGGTGATGATCCAGTGCCAGTGGATGGTTGCTTATACGGTATTTTAGGAGAATTCCTTGATTTTGATGATTTGGAAATTCCTTATCAATACAAGCGTTATTCTACATATCAGCGTTCCTTGGCTGAATCTGAGGAGGTTTCCTCCGAATCTAACGCAGAGAATAAATAAAAATAGAGTTTATCTTCATTCAAAAAGCCACTTAGACAAACAAAGGAAAGAAACTGTAGGTAGAAGAACTGCAGATTGACTATAAAGGCTTTCTCTTAAATTAAAAAAGGAAGGTAGAAAACAATGAAAGAAAAACAATTAAATGATTGCACCAATGTCCTTATACAGTTGGTGGACGCCTACGGCGAGGATAAGGCTTATCGGAAGATTAAGGAACTTCTTCCGAAGCCAGAGCCAAAAGTTTCTTTGTGCTTTTCTCGTGGGCCTAAGTTACGTAGAAAGGTATCACATCGTATTTTGTTTTTCTGGGATAACTTTAAGCGTTTGTGTAAGTATTCCGTTTCTTTTGAATCTGGCTGTTATGCGTTCGTGCGTTTAGATTTTGATTTATGTAATTGGATTGAGCGTGAGGGATTACGATTGCATATGTCTTACGATACATATATTGCAGCATGTGTCTGTGCTGCTAAGTCTACTGCTGAATCTCGTGAGGAGGTGTCCTCCGTATGAGATTGATGTATGAGCCATTTGATATGTTTCATAAAGATGAAACTTTGCGTTCATTAGATGGTTGTATTTGTCGTATTTGCGTGAGCGATGATCCTCTTGAAATTTGTAGAATGGTCGGTTTCGCAAACTCTTATATATCTATGTTAGCGCAATCAAGAATGCTGCAACTGCAAGCTAAGGAGGTCTCCTCCGATGATTGAAAAGTATTCTTTAAAGCGGTGTCCGTGTTGTGGTTCTGATTTTGTCTATGCCAGAGAAACACATCGAATCCACGATTGTATCCCTGTTGGTTATGTTGTTTGTAATAATTGTGGATTGCACACGGATTTGGGTTCTCTTGATTCTGTTGTAGAATCTTGGAACCGTAGAAGGTTATACAATGATGTACCTGAAAGCTATGTTGAGCTAACTGACCAGTATGGTCGAGCTCTCAAAATCCTGATGGAGGTTGATCTGGATTATTTAAGTAAATTGCTTGAAAAGGTTAAAAAAGCTCATCCTGCATTATTTGTCAATAACGCTTCATGTTATGCGAAAGCTGGCACTGCAGCGTATTTTGATGCTGTGGCTAAGGAGGTCTCCTCCGATGGCTGATCGTAATTACACAATCGTCTTTCCCTCCCCTTCTCTTGGCCCTCGTTATCTTTCTGCAATAGAGTTCTTCCAGTGTGGGACAAGACCCCTTTGTCATTTTAGCTCGCTGCCGAGCTGTGCTTTCCCTCTTGCTAGAGAGGAAGCTGAGGGCCTGCTGAAGCATATAAAAGCAGAGCTTCCGCCATATCATCCTAAATTTGATGATGATGGGAATTTGACAAACCCTTGCGTTCTCTTTCAAATTGTCGAGCTGCCTTGGCTCCGCGCAGACAAGGAGGTAGCAGATAATGGCTAAAATTATTCTTGCTGCCGGTCTTGTTCGTGATTTTGAGTTTAGCTCTGAAGCTTGTCTTGAGCGCTATTTGAAGGCTTTAGGCCGTGAGTATGCTTGGAAAGAGCTTGACCGCTTTGTTAGAGCAGATGGATCTGTCGTTGTGCGTATTGTGCAGCAGTACGGTGACGCAGATCTGATCGAGTTGTAGGAGGTGCTCTTCTGATGCCCTGGGTTTATGTAACGCCGGATCCTACCCCTTGTGAAGAGTGTGGGTATTTTGTAAATGGCAAGTGTGATGTTCCTGGTGAGGTCTTTGAGTACACTTGCCCAGCTATTAGCGATCCTGAGCCTAAGTTCATTCCTGCTGAACCTTTGGAGGAGTTTTTGTATGGCTAAAGAAGTACGCTCTCTCCGGTTATCAGAGGAGACGGTCGCGCTCATCGAGAAGCAAGACGGATCTTCTTTTACTGATAAGTTTGAGAACCTCGTGCAGAAATGCGTCCGGGAGCTTCCCCAGAAACAGCGGGAGCTTAAGGCTGTCCAGCAGCAGATCTCCCGGGAGCGCAATAATCTTGAGTACATCCGCAAACAGCAGTCGGCGCTGGAATCAAATATCCGGAGCCTGAACTACACGCTGCAGAACGCAGAGAGCCAAGCAACGAGAGTTGCGAAGGCGCTCGCGGCTCTGATGGTGTAGGAGGGCGAAGGAAATGGATGAAGCGCGGCTGTGTTCCCTGTGTGGCTGCTATTGTGTAGCCTGCCTGCAGTTAGCTGACGGTTGTGACGGTTGCGAGCTGCTCCACCCGGAGCTGCTGGAAGAAGATCTCCCCTCTCCCCTGCTGCCTGATCTGAATGCAGATATAACTTAACTCGTTTCGGTGGTTGTAGATCTCCTTTTCTTTTTCGCGCGGGAGACCGTTCCCTTGGCGGTCTCCCAACTCCCCTATCGTATTACGATTTATCGTGCCGGCAATCCGGATCTGATTCGCTGCAGCGTGAAAATCGTAATACAAATATCCATTTATATGCCAGGAGGCCGGTACTACCTTCCCGGTGGCTTCTTACAAGGTTCGAGTCCTTGTCCTGGCACCAGCCGAAAAATCGGCAATAAAAATAAGCTGGTGACCCGCCAGCAAATAAAAATGAGGAGTGTAAAATTATGGCAAGAACAAACGTTAAAGTGATCGGATGCGCTAAGCGCGTAGTTGGCACTAAGAAAGGCACTGGTGAAGTCTATGACTTCCAGCGGTTTGCTTTCTCTTATGTCAATCAGTGGGGTGACGCAGACCTCGCAATTTGCGGCGTAGATACTGAGCTTGTTCAGAAGCTCGGCGTTGCCGTTGGCAAGACATTTGATGCAAGTGTGGTGACCGCAAACAATCGGACTTACATTGACCTGCTGCAAGAGGTAGAGGAATGATTCCCCTTGAGCTGCTCCTGACGGTAACACTTATGTTGCTGTGTCTGTCGCTGTTCCTGAATGCTATAGTCATTCTTCTTGTGATCAAGTGGAAAAGGAAGCTTGATGCAGGAGTAGACGAAGCTTTGAGAGGGCTTAGTCGTGTCTGACAGCCCGGAGCGCCAAGAAAGGCGCATAGTCATTGAATTATTATCTTCTGCCGATGTAAAGCGGCTGGAGGCTCGTGACGAGGATTTGAGAACAGAAATTGCACGACTTGAGAAACGCATAGAAGGTATTCACGACACTATGTATAAGTATTTCGAGAGTGTATCTCAGTTAAAGAATCGTTAAGTCAATTTTTGATTTTATTCTTAGGCCGTGGGCTGGTGCTTTTAAGTGGTTTTGCTCAGCACTTTTTGTTGCTGCAGTTGGTTAGGAGCGCCAGCTCCCAAGTCTTTCCCCTATTGCACTTGATTTGTCCGGATGTTTGAATGTAACCCTTCTCCCCTCGTAAAGGAAAATGCCAGATCTCCGGAAATTAACCAAGGTGCGCGAACCCTCTGATCCCTTCCCCTCGTAATCCCAAAAATAAAACAATACTTTGAGTTTGCTTCGTTCTTTAACAATAGAAACAGGTTACTCCGCCGAGAATATAGCCGATTGTATAATCGGGTATTTCGCAGGCGGAACATCAAGCGTAAGCGCGATTAGCGTACTTGCGCCGGTGTTCCGGTGATAAAAAATCTCTAAAATGGGCTGGTCGTGAGACGCACCCCTTGCGTGAAATAAAAATCGGGGAAAAGTTCACTTTTCCCCCTGCCCCCCGGCACTAACAGGGGGGCAGGGTCTACATAAGGAGTGTAAAAAGTTGGAAAATCTCGGAAAAACGACTGTGCCGACTGAATCGGAAAACAAGATAATTATAGACTGGCTGTCAGTCACCTTCTTTGATGTCACTCCTGACTATATCAAGTCTCTTTTAGGCCTTGACACGCCTGATATAGATTGGCGTGATGAGCTATGCTTCCGGAACGGTTACCCAAGACAGGCATCCTTCTGCAACATTGCTATCCGGTACGGAGCAGAAAATCCGGATAACTGGACATCTGATGCTCTTAAAACAGCGGATCAAAAGGTCCGCACCGATATGGGCATTCAATTGGATATGTCCGGTAATGGCTGTCGTTCTTTGGAAACCTATGCTTTTGGTGGTCAGCTGAAAGCTGATGTTTGGTACAAATTGTTATCTGACATTTGCGCTTTAGGCGTGTCTGCACACTTTACGCGTATTGATCTTGCCTTTGACGATAAGCCTCCTATTGGTGAAAAAGGTATATTGCCGCTTCGGCGCATTGCAGAAGATACCCGGTGTGGTTATTGGACCGGTCCTGCAAAGAAATGGAATATTCAAGAAAGTGGAGATCAAGATAATCACCTGCACGGTTTAACTATTTATATCGGCTCGCCAAAGTCTATGATCCGTTTTAGGATCTATGACAAAGGAGCAGAAAGAGGTTTTGATTCTTCTGTTCATTGGGTCCGCGTGGAGCTGGTGCACCGGCACGACCGTGCGTGTGCTGCAGTGCAGGAAATACTTAATCGCGGTAGCATTGGTGAAGTGATGTGCGGTGTGCTTAGGAATTATTGCTGCTTCCGGGAGGAAGGTATTGACAGCAATAAGTCCCGCTGGCCTATCGCGGATTACTGGGAGAAGCTGCTCGACGGTGTGCAGCGCATACGGCTTTTCTCTGCTCCCGGTGAGGAGTACAATTTCAAGAAAACGGAAGAGTTTATGATTGCCCAATGGGGGCAAGCCATCCAAGCATTTTATGCAATTCATAATTCTATGTCTGAACTGCTCAGTTTGTGCCGCAAGGCGCATCCAGAGCTAAAACCAAAATATAAGAAAGCTATTGAAGAAGTGTTACTTCAGGCAAAACGTGAGCAAGCAGAGAGACAGAAATTCCGTGAGCAATATCTCTGCTCCTATGATTAAAATTTCCCGATCATAACCGGTCAAATGGATATGGACGACATATTCCCTACTTCTGATAACCCGGGTGCTGCAGGCCCTCGTTATAAAAAACCTAATGACATATAAGAGGTGATAAAATGGCTTTTAGTAAAAAGGTGCGCTCTCGCGCACGCAGCGGTACATACCGCAGTACCGGGCGCGGATCTGCTCGCAGCTCTTCGGCGCGTAGTGGTCGCAATTCCCGCAGAAAGGTGAGAAAGTATGCCTAAGTACAGAAATTATCGCAAGCAATCTTCCGGTAGTTCATCCGGAAAATCTTCTAAGATCCTTAATGTAATTTGTGTGTTTCTTGTCATCATGGTCAGCTTTACAGCTGTATCAGCGTTAGCATCCTTTACTGGATTCTTAGATAATTTCGGAACCTCTACAAAACCTCCTGCGGAGGATCCCTTCATTGTAGAAAGTGCTTCTTTTCTGACGTTTAGATTCAAGGACGAGCTTTCTTGTCCTGATTTAGCGAATTATGGCGATGCAGCTCCTGTTTCTGTATATATCGGTGAAGAGTATTTTCATACAGTACAATTCGATACTGCAGAGGATGGCTCTTTTACCGTAACCTTTGTAGGTTCTGAATCGGTTGAGGCTTATTCCTCCAAAAGTGGCTGGTTAATGGATAAGTATCGCAATGTCAAAATTGCTGATCCTACTGAATCTCCTGCAGTTTTGCAAGAATGGCTAATGCTCAGTGCAGATCCTGTTCTTAAGGAGATTTCCGGAACGTGGGAATTTAATACTACCATTGACACTTCTATGCTGCTTGATGGTTATTATCTCAATTTCCCGTTCTATGTAAAGAAGCATTACTTTACAGGTTTCCAATTGCATCCCGGAACGCTTGTTTATGCAAATGATCTTGGCGGCTGGACTATGTACGACACGACTTGGGCGGATGACGAAACACGCAGAATGACATTTGACGGTACCGTCAAGGTCCCGGTCGAGTGGTACGCCTTCGTGATCGCCAATGCCCACCGCGTATCCTAATTTTTCAAAAAAACATTTATAGAGGAGTAACAAATTATGAGAGCAAATATCCCTGTTTGGCTTTTTAACACACTTTGTGTTATCGCAATTATCGCCTTGTTTGTTGCCATTGTAGGTATTGGTGTCCTTATCTCCAATGCCTTGGAGCCGAAGGATGGCTACAATAAAGTTCATTTGACATACAATACTGGTTGTATTGATCATGAAGACGGGCAGATCCTGAATGCAAAAAACAAGCTTTATACGGATGATCTGATCGAGTGTACGGCTTTTCGTATCGTTCGCGATTATTCCGTAAAGGCGAACTACGAGATTCATTATTATACTGAGAAGGGTGATTACTTGCCCTCTGCGACTGTAGTTACCAGTGACTTGGAGTATGAAGTCACGACAATGCCTGCAGGCGCTGTTGGTATTCGGCTTGTAATTGTCCCTGGTGAAACAGATGTAGACCTTACTGGTCTTATCAACATCACTCGCGGTCAGTACGCCGGAATGCTGGAATTAGAAGCAACCAATGAGCAGCCTACTTCCGGAGGCACTTCTGGCGGCGTTACTGAACTCGCTGCCTGATTTGTAATTTAATCGATACATTGGGCATAAGCCCCGGGCTTTGCTCGGGGCTTGTTTTTTACAAAGGAGTTGACCTATGAAATACATTAAGCGTTATATATTGTTGTCAGCTCTGCTGGCGCTTCTGATCGGCTGTTTCGCTTTCTTCGTTTCGGCTGCTACTGATGATACGGTCTCTATTGTTTATGGCGACCTGTCCTTATCTTTCAATGCGGAAGGCTGTGAAACGTGGCAGGATGTTGTAGATGCAAACGACAATAATATGTCCGGTGGTCTATTTATAGACAGTAAAAACCGTGTCTATTATTACACATTCGATATAGTGGAAGAAGGTCCGTATTACGTATGCGATGCTGCGTTCGATGTACAGTGCGCAGATGATCCCATCGCCTTTGATACGATTTATTCATTTAATCACATTACTCTATCTTTTGGTGATTTTGAATATCAAAGGATTGTTTGGGGCGCATCTTATTGGTTCGATCTTGCTGATGATCCGCTTGACGGTCTTGAGCAATACATTATGACCGAGGATGATGGCTCTATGTCTCTTGTTGTTCAAAATGTCGGTACGTTTGGAATTTACGACGATGACGGTGACCGTGTCGATGAGAACGACGAGATTGAGGGTACACATTACACGCTGCTTTTAGATTATCAATTTACAATTGAGTTATATGACAGCAGTGGTCCTACCGGTGTTAAGCACACTGTGTCTGGCTTGGTGCCGTCCCTAAATTTGTATGATCTCGTTGATCCTTCTGTTCCTTTTGAATCTGATCTTTTCGCTGTGATGGGTTTTTTTACTCTTGCTTCTGATGGCTCTATTGTTCTCGTTGATGATAGCACCTATGATTCTTATTATCTGTTTAACGATGACGGCCTGATCTCCGAGTTGGAGCCTTCGGTTTTTGCTACAACAGACCCCTGCGCTGCCGGTCTTCATTCGTTTACCAAGGAGGTGCTGCGGCGGGAGCCCACCTGCACGGATGCGGGTTTTATTCGTTATGAGTGTACTCGTTGCACTACCATGAAAAGCACTGCTCTCCCGGCCCGCGGTCATAATTTTTATAAAGAAATTGTGATCACTGCTCCTACTTGCGATGCAGTCGGTCTTAAAGGTCGCGTTTGTTCTTCCTGTAATGCAACAGATCAGGATTCTTACGAGGAAGTCCCTAAGCTGAACCACGACCGTAATCTGTTCGGCACTTGTAAATTGTGCGGAGATAATTCCGTTGGTAATTGGTGGAATGACTTATGGAATCGCGATCAGAGCGATTCCTCCGGCTCTGCTGGTGGCAGCTCCTCCGGCTCTACCGAATCCAAAGGAGGATTTTTTGACTGGCTGCAGGATTTATTTTCTCCTGATGAACCCAATGAGGATAGCACTGATTGGTTCACTGACTTTACTGTGAAGCTTGATGCATTGGGTAATTCGCTTTTAGTGATCTGTTTAGGCATTGCCGGCATTTTCTTTTTGCCTTATGCCGTTAAATTTATTAAATGGCTTTGGAGCGGCATTGTCGATGGTTTTGAATCTATCGTAGATCTATTCAGCGACGTCTTCAAAACTAAGAAGAAAACTGGTAAGAAGCATGCAAGATAAAATTCCGTTTTTCCTGCGGCTCCGCAATATTCTTACGTCTGCTGTAATTATATTTTTTATCGGATATTTACTTTACACATGGTTTAGTTTATTATGAAAGAAAAGACTTTAGAAGGTAGAAAAGATCACCGGCATGCGATATGCGCCATTATAACGCTGCTTAGTGTTCTTTTAGGATTTCTTTTTCCTAATTCTATACCTCGTTTAATTCAGTCCATTTGGGATCTCGCTACTTCTGTAGCGTTCTATTTCATAAGGATCATATTTCGTGATAGCACGTTGTTTCAGGCATCGATCAATGAGCTGCAGCTTTGGGAACCAATACCGCAGCTCTGGGAGCGTGTCAGGTTTCTTCCTGAATCATATGAGGAATTTATTAGTTTTTGGAGTGCGTATCTTGAATTTCTTTTTAGCTGGTATAATTTCCGTTCCTATTGGTATGCAATAGTCGATTTGATCTATTATTCTTCAAGAATAATGATGCTGGTTGTCCCTGTGGGCGCTGTAGTTATTCTTTTGTTCATTAAGGCTAAACGTAACAAGTGTACTGATCGAGATCTCGAATCTCCTGCGCTAATTAAATTCAAGGCATTCCTTTATAAGTGGTTTTATCCTTTCCGCGCCTATCTAATATCCTTCCGGTTATTCCTGAAGAATAATCCTCGGTATGTCCGGAGCTGGTGTGTCATATGGTCGTTGCATTTTAACTTCATATCTATAGCTGTATCTTTGATCGCATACTATTTCTATTTTGTAAGCTCTTGGGATTTGATAAGTATATATACGCAGCTGCTTAAGCTTCAGCGGGATCTTACACCGGTGATCCGGTTTATACCCGGCTTTATTTGGTTGATCTTATTCTCCAAGCTTTATAACTGGATTTGCCGTTTGGTTGCCTTTGAACGTCTCTATGCTGCTGAAAAGGCGAATAAGTCTGTAATGCGGTCTTTGCCGATAATGAATACAATTGGCGGCATTCCCGGCGCTGGTAAAACTATGCTTGCTACATCAATGGCGCAAACTTCTCAAGCCCTGCTTTATGAAGATGCTTTTTCCATTATGGAAAAACGCGCTTCTCAATTTCCCAATTTCCCGTGGCAGCGTTTTCGTGACGAAATAGAAAAGAGAGTAGATCAGCGTGAGATCGTGGATATTTGCACGGCTAAAAATTGGGTATCTTCGCGCCGGCGATACTATGACGGTATCGTCCGCAATTATAACCCATATGAATGGCAGCGCCTTCGGCGCAGGAAGAAGCTTTTTGATTATACTTTCGGTTATGATTACTTACATTACCGTAGCGCTTATTCCGATGAGTTAAAGGTCGTTCATTTGTATGATGCGCTTGAAAGTTATGCTGCAGCATATCTTATCTACGCAGTAGAAAGTAATATTATTTTCTCGAATTATTCTATACGTGAAGATAACATTCTCTATGACGAAGGTAACCTTCCGCTTAGAGATTCTGACTATTTCAGGCGCGACCCTTGGACTCAGCATCTTTATTCTCAGTATTCACATATTTTCGATTTTAATGTCATACGGCTTGGTAAAAAGATGAAAAATCATCTTGAAAAATCCAATGGAGCGCCTGTTGGTGTGATCGTTATTACGGAAATAGACAAAGAATTTAAGAATATGCAGCTCCTGAAGGAAACGAAGATCAATGATGATGAAGTTAATCAAAAGAACGATTTGCACGATGCTGCTCTCATGATGATCCGGCACGGCTCAATGATCGATTATAAACCTTTTGTGCGTGTAATCGCGGATCTCCAACGCCCCGAAGCTTGGGGCGCCGGTGGTCGGGAGCTTGGCAACGTTTTATTTATCGCTGATAAATCAAAAATGCTTCCGGCGTTGCCGTTCTTTTCGCCTTACTGGCTGACTGAAGGTGTTTTTTCTTGGATTGATAAAAAATGGAATGCTTATTATGCAGATTACTGCTACCGTCGTTCCGATGATACGCTACCTATTTTCCTCGTTAGGAATACGATGTCGTCAATTCGTAATCATTACGACCGTATAAACGGTTTATTTGGTATGCAGGTGCTGCTCCTTGAGGTGCAGTCCGGCCGGATGGATGGCGAGGTTCTTAAAGAACGCTGGATCATGCTTTCTAAAAAAGATTATTCAAAGCGTGCTTTAACTGACTGCCTTCAGAGCGTTTGGGTAAAGTCTGAACCTAACAAAATGCATATTGATGACTTCCAGCAATATGCCGGCGAGCTTGCCACGATAGAAGAATGCGATTTGCAAAATAGCTTCTTCCAAAAAGATGTTCACAAAATAAAAGAAAATAATTAGTGCATAGCACGGAAAGGAAAATATATGCCTTCTTCTAAAAGTTTATCGAAGTTTGCTGGCACCGGCAAAGGAGATTGGGCTCCTGATCATGGTGGTGGTAAGGTTGTTGTTTATGGTCGTGATGGCCGATCGCATTATGAAGGATATGTTTCTAATATTACAACAGCTAAAGAAAGAAAGGAGATGCGTAAACACGGTATTGCTCCCGGTGCTGTGGCTATGAGCAGCTTTGGTTCAGGTGATTCTTTTTTAACTGCACATGAACATGCTTCTGCCTCAAATTGGGCTGCTTTTCACAATTATTTAAGCAAACGCGAAGCTCTAAAGCATGAAGAAAATATGTTATTGCTTAATAAAGGGTTTACCCGTGATCGTTCCGGCTCTATAGTTAAGCTTTCTGCCCCTTCTTCTGTTTCAACTCCTGTAAAACAAAAGAAGCGTTCCGTTTGGAATCGCTTCTTAGATAACTTGTTTTGATTAACTCAACAAAAATTGCCTATTTTGTTGCGTTCGTTCTTTTATAGCTTTGACGGCGCAGTTTACAAGGAAGCACTTACCTGCTGTGATGTTGCTAACACGCATAAAAAAATAAGCAACGCCCTTCAAGAATACTCACGAGCGTGAGCCCTCAAAATACTTTGCGTTGCTTACTACTATGAAAAAGAGCGCCCACGGGTTAAGCGATTGCCGCCCATTTATGCGTTATTACGCACCGCTCTCTTTTATGTGTAGCAGATGGCTGGCAAGCTCTTGCCTGTTCGTCACGGCTGCATTAAGTGCAGCGCTTCCGCACATTGTTGCGGCAGCGAGACCATCTACTACTGTTGCGATTATATATTAGCATTAAAAATGTCAATCAAAATTATGATAGACAATATGAGCCTATAGTGCTATATTATTAGAAAATTGCTATTATTCGAGGTACCAAATGCCAATTATTGAAATCACCGATATTACCGCGCCGGAGCTGGATATATTCGCTCGGCTGACGCAGGCGCAGTTGCGCAATAAATTAGAGCCTGAGAAAGGTATCTTCATTGCAGAAAGCCCCAAGGTAATTTCCCTCGCTCTTACTGCCGGCTGCACACCAATCGCCCTCCTGATGGAACAAAAACATATTTCCGGTGATGGCGCACCGATCATCCGGCAATGCGGGGAAATTCCGGTTTACACAGCAGATCGTGCTGTACTGGAGCAACTGACCGGTTATCAGCTTACAAGAGGTGTGCTCTGCGCGATGAAGCGCCCCACTCCCCTTTCCGCAGCAAAAATTTGCCAAAATTCACACCGAATTGCCGTATTGGATGGCATTGTTGATTCCACCAACATCGGTGCTATTTTTCGTAGTGCTGCAGCCCTCGGTATGGACGCTGTTTTACTGACCCATTCCTGCTGCGATCCCTTGTGTCGACGGGCTATTCGCGTCAGTATGGGCACCGTTTTTCTAATTCCGTGGGCATATTTTCCCCATAAAGATGCAAAAATTACCACATTTTTGCAAGAAATGGGCTTCAAAAACGTCGCTATGGCACTTAGAGAGGATGCCATCTCTATGGACGACCCTGCCCTAAAAGCGGAAGAAAAGCTTGCAATTATACTTGGCACTGAAGGCGATGGCCTGAAACAGAATGTGATCGAAAACGCCGATTACACTGTCTGTATCCCGATGGCACACAACGTAGATTCTCTCAACGTAGCAGCTGCTTCCGCGGTTGCTTTTTGGGAATTGCGGAAGCGTTAAGCTTTACTTTTTGATGCGTTCTTGATATAATGAATTAAATTATTCGATTTGGAGGAAATTATGGGTATTAAGAGAATTGGTGTACTTACCAGCGGCGGCGACGCGCCCGGTATGAACGCGGCTGTCCGCGCAGTACTGCGTACCGCACTGTATCATGGAATTGAGTGTTATGGCATTCTTCGCGGCTATAACGGTCTTATTAACGCAGATGTCATCCGTCTGGATGAGAAACGCGTTTCTCATATTATCAATCGCGGTGGAACAGTTCTCTATACTGCCCGCAGTAAGGAGTTTATGACGGAAGAAGGTCAAAAAAAGGCTGCATCCACCTGCAAATTCCTTGGTCTTGACGGCATTGTTGCCATTGGCGGCGACGGTACATTCCGTGGCGCGCAGGCACTTTCTAAGTGTGGTGTTAACGTAGTCTGCATTCCCGCTACCATTGACAACGATATTTGCTGTACGAATTATTCCATAGGCTTTGATACCGCTGCCAATACCGCAATCGACTGTATCGATAAGCTGCGCGATACAATGCAGTCCCATGAGCGCTGCTCTGTGGTAGAGGTGATGGGCAGAAACGCAGGCTATCTTGCAATGTATGTGGGTCTTGCAGTTGGTGCGACCGCCGTTCTCGTCCCGGAGTCCCCTATCGACCTGCAAAAGGACGTGGTTGAAAAAATCCGTCAGGCACGGCTTAATGGTTTTACCCACTATATGATCGTGGTTGCAGAAGGCGCCGGCTCTGCTTCGGACATCGCAAATCAGATTCACGACGCCCTTGATTTAGACCCCCGTGTGACAGTTCTCGGTCATATCCAGCGCGGAGGTACGCCTACTGCGCGTGACCGTGTCAACGCTACCAAAATGGGTTATCTCGCGGTGGAGCTGCTCCGTGCCGGCAAAACAAATCGTGTGATCTGCACCGATCAGGGCGGTTTTGTGGATATTGATATTTCTGAAGGTCTTTCCCGCCAAAAGCTTCCCTTGCAGCTGGAAGCGGATGTGCTCGCAGCAATGACCGGTATTTAATAGAATAAGAAAAGGTCTATCTGCCATATGGCACGATAGACCTTTTTATGCTTTCGGATGGCATTTGGAATACACAGATTTGAGCCTTTGATTTACCATCTGTGTATAAAGCTGGGTAGAAGAAATGTCACTGTGCCCCATCAGCTCCTGTAAGGAGCCGAGATCTGCGCCATTCTCTAAAAGATGGACTGCAAAACTGTGACGAAGCGTGTGAGGCGTGATCTCCTTCTCGATATGGGCTGTATCCTGATAATGCTTTAGAATCTTCCAGAAGCCCTGACGGCTCATACGGCTGCCGCTTATATTCACAAAAAGCGCAGACTCCTCAGGATCTGCAAGCATTGCATCCCGATAGTCCCGAATGTAAGCATTCAGCGCACGTACCGCAGTAGGATAAAGCGGAATGGCACGGGTCTTCTTTGTGCCGTGGCACTTGATAAGACCAAGATCCTGATTATAGTCATCAAGATCAAGATCGATCAGCTCAGTGACACGCATACCGGTTGCATACAGCAGCTCCAGCATCGCCTTATCACGAAATCCCTTAGCATCTACACAGACAGGCTGTGCAAGCAAAAGTTCGATCTCGCGGCCGGTGAGGACCTGCGGCAGCTTCTTCTCTCCCCTATCCACTTGAATGTTTACAACAGGAGTCTTCTCTACGAAACCGGAGGAAACCAGATAGGCATAAAAATTCCGAAGACCGGCCAATGTCCGGGAAAGCGTAGCGCCGGAACGTCCGCTGCGTTTCAGGTAGGACAAGTAGCCTTCGATATTTACTTGTTGGGCATCTACAATCTCAACCTTCACACTGCGGAGCCAATCGGCATACTGCCGAATGTCACGTGTGTAGGAGGCTGTTGTATTGGCAGATGCCTTTTTTACCTTTGTAAGGTAATTCTCGTAGGCGTGAATCAAATCCAACATAAAACGGAAACCTTCCTTGGAATTAAAGAATCAAATAAGAAAAATAAGGCGCAATGTGAAAATGATCAACTGCGATCATGAGGGCAATGGCGATTAAAACAGAGAGAAAACAGGCGCTATGGGACTGCTGGGGTTTTACAAGGCACTTTCCTGCAAAGTAAATAAGAAACACAGTCGCAATTTTGTCAGAAAACAGAAGCAACGCACCAGCTAACCAAGCAGCATTTCCATAAGCCGCACAAATGCCCAACATCAGAAAGCTGTCCGTCGCAGCTTTAAGAAACAAAATAGGAAAGATCAGTCCCGGCAGATGCAGCAGCGTAACTAAGTAAACAGCAAAAAGCGGAATGACCGCAGAAAGCGCTAACGGGAATCGATTGGAAATACCGGCAGCCTGCAGAGCACCCGCCAATGTACTGACATTCCCGCTTGCGACCCAAATACCGAGAGCAGACCCCGCAGTGTAAACAAAGATAAGACCGATAAGTGCAGGGGACGTTTGTTCTGACTTATGCATAAATATTCACCATATCCATTCACTGTATATTCATTCGTATATAGTTGCATACACAAGTAAACACACGGTAAATGGCCGGTAATTTTAGCGCGCAGTGTGTTTACTATACACCAATTTTTTGAAAAAAGCAAGGTGGATGGGGCCAAAAAGCCCATTTTTGTATATTATGACAATTTTTATGTAAACATCATTATGTAAACTAACGCAACTGCCTTACCTGAGGAGCAAGACGTAGTGTTATCGGCACAAATCTTGGGTTTTATCAGCACCTTTGAACACAAGATGTAGTCTTTATATAAAAATGCCGCATTTTGTCAAGTTATACCAAATATATTGCTGTTGTATATATTGCACAATCCTATATTACCTTCTATTTCTTCTTTTCCCTCCCTTTTTGCCCAATAACTGTAGGATTATCGCACTGAACGCACCACAGAGGGATGCAAATACACCACTTCCGATCCCATTTAAGCTGTTGTCAAGGAACAGGATGTTTCCTCCGATCATAAGCAGCAAATATGCAGCTGCGCATACAGTGGCTATGACCGCCGGTATTCTCCCTATATGTACGGTTGCGATGATACAGCCTGTCGCTACAGACAGAAACTGTATTACCCATACCGCTGTGCCTATTGCTTCTTCGCTTACCTTCCCTTCCGAAACCAACAAAGCAGCACCTGCTGTTAATAGGAATGTGAGTAGTAAACTGACAAATACGCCGATTGCTACACTAATGAACGGTTTGCCAGTCTGTCCACCTTGTTTGACCAGATGTTTTTTCATTCGGTATCTCCCCTTTCGCTTCATCTTATTGTCAGACGGGCAAAAAAATACCTGGGATTTTCTCCCAGGTATTTATTATGGAGTTTATGCTTCCATCTGCTTGCGCATCTGACGAATCTGCTCAGCTGCCGCTTCTTTTGTTTCCGCGACAGCCGTATAATAGAACTTGACTTTCGGCTCAGTACCCGAGGGGCGCGCAATGACACTTCCCTTATCGCCAAGAATCAGCTCCAAAACATTGGATTTCGGCAGACTGATCGGAAGGGTCTCGCCTGTCTGCATATCTTTAGAGGTACGCGCACCGTAATCGTTGATCTTAGTGATGAGATAACCGCCAACAGCATCCGGTGTGTTGCTGCGAAGGTCAGACATAATCTTTGCAGCCTTTTCCATTGCGTCGGAACCGGTAAGTTCAACGCTGGTAACGTGGGCAAGATAGAAGCCATAGGTTGCATAGAGCTCGTTCATAGCATCCAAAATAGATTTGCCCTGCAGACGGCAGAAAGCGGCCAGCTCACACACAAGCATGGATGCGACAACAGCATCCTTATCGCGGGCATAGGTACCCTTCAGGTAGCCACAGCTCTCTTCAAAGCCAAAGATGAAGCGATTTTCCTCACCAATTTCTTCCAATGCAAGGATCTCACCACCGATATACTTAAAGCCTGTAAGCACAGCCTTCATTTCTACACCATAGTGCGCAGCAATGCGATCTGCCAGTGGCGAAGAAACTAAGCTGCGGACAGCGATCGCGCCTTTCGGAATATCTCCCTTTTCGCTACGTGCTTTAAGAATATAGTCAAGCAGTAAGCAGCCCAATTCATTACCGGAGATCTTCACATATCCCTGCCCACTGGGGACAGCAATTGCAACGCGGTCACAATCAGGATCCGTGCCGAGAATTACATCACAAGGCACCGTGTTGGCCACCTTGTAGCTTTCATTCAGGGCTGCATCCGTTTCGGGATTGGGATATTCGCAGGTCTTAAAGTCGCCATCAGGCTTCTCCTGACAGCCTACAACAGTAATGCCTACACCAAGTCTTCCAAGAACTTCGCGGACAGGCTCGTTACCGGTGCCACACAGGGGTGTATAGACGATCTGCAGGCCGGACTGCTTGATTAGCTCAGGTGCAACCGCCTCAGCAAGAACAGTATCGTAATACTTCTCCCACAGAGGCTGCGCAATATATTCGATAAGTCCCTCCTGCATAAATTCTGCAAAGGACTTTTCTTCCGGGACAAAGTAAGGAATTTTAGCGATGGTTTCCGTAACAACAGCGGCAGGTGCATCTGTCATTTGGCAGCCGTCCGGACCGTAGCACTTCACACCGTTATATTCACCGGCATTATGGCTGGCAGAGATGACAATGCCGCATCCGCAGCCAAGCTCGCGTACCGCAAAAGACAGCATAGGCGTGGGCGCAAGACGGTCAAAGAGGTACGTCTTAATGCCCGCCTCCGCAAAAGCAACAGCGCAAACGTTAGCAAATTCCTCGGAATGATGGCGACTGTCATAACCGATGGCAGCGATTTTTGGCAGATCTGTTCCGGAAAGCCATGCGGCCATACCCTGCGCTGCGCGCCGCACAGTATATTTGTTCAATCGGTTGCTGCCCATACCCATAATACCGCGCATACCGGCGGTACCGAACTGAAGATCAGAAGAGAATCTTCCCTTCAGCTCTTCCTCATTATTCTTTATCTCATCCAGTTCTGCCTGAACATCGGCAGGCAACCCGGCATTACACCAAAAAGCATAGCGATCCAAATAATTCATTAAATATCCTCCTTGTTCTTAAAAAAGCAGCTCAAGATATTTGAGCTGCTTTTTCTTTTTACGCATTTTCGTCCATTGCAGCATCGTTGGCAGCGCGCTTTTCCTGCGCCTCTGCCAAAGCCTTAAACTTTGCGCGGGTATCCTTTACTTCCTCCAAAGAAGCAGAGATCGCTTCCTCAGTCCGACGGAGTGCATCGTCCATATAGTCGTTACTTGCCTTACGAACCTCGGACATACGGGCCTGCGTTCTGAGAACCATTTCCTGGCACTGACGTTTTGCCTCTACATAAATTGCTTCCTCGGAAACCTTCTGTGCAGCTTCTTCCTGTGCCTTACGGACGATCGTCTCTGCCTCACGACGCGCCTGGCTGATCAGCTCATTGCGGGACTCAACAATATTACGGGCCTGCTTCAGCTCCACGGGCAGCTGTGCGATGACTTCATCCAGCATATCTAAAACCTTGTCCCGTTCCAAAATACACTTATCAGCGGCAAGGGGCATTGCCCGTGCATCGCGGACCATATCGTATAGTGTGGAGATAATTTCATCAATATTCTGTTCGTTCATTTCTGTTTCCTCCTTGAAATGCATTTGCAATTCGTTTTTTAAAGTCAGGGATTATTTCCTCCGGTAAGAAGTCCGAAAGCTCCACACCGTATTTACCCAGTTCCTTGACAGTACTGGAACTGAGGTACATATATTGGTGCTCTGCAGTAAGGAACATAGTATCCAGTCCCGGATTGATTTTATGGTTAATAAGCGCCATTTGGAATTCGTTTTCAAAGTCAGAGCCGGCGCGCAGACCCTTAACGATTACACAGCTGCCCTTTCTTCGGGCATATTCCGCAAGAAGCTCTTCAGAAGAATCTACCTCTACATTGGGCAGATCATTGGTGACTCTCCGGATCATATCTACCCGTTCTTCCTGGGTAAACATCGGATGTTTTCCGGCATTGACCATCACACAGACTATCAGCCGATCAAAAATCTTGGCTGCTCGGCGGATAATATTCAAGTGACCGCTTGTGATCGGATCAAAACTGCCGGGATAAATCGCGACTTTCAAATCTACGCCTCCCCTGCTGTATCCTTGCGATAAAGTGTAAGGACGGTATTGCCGTACTTATAGTCCTTCAGGCGGCTAATGCCGGATAATTTAGCCGGTAATTCTTTCCCAAATGGGCATTCTGCAACTATTATACCATTAGTTTGCAAAATGTCAATTTCTGTTATTAAATTTAGTGCATTTTCCAGGAAAACTTCTGCATATGGGGGATCAAGCAAAATAATATCGAATTTCTGTTTCGCAGCTTTGAGGTAAGCAAGGTAATCGCTGCGTATGACCCGACCCTCCTTCTCCATATGGGCAAGGCGAAGATTCTCCCGTATGAGCTTGCAAGCCTTCTCGCTTTGATCGACAAATACTACTTCTTTCGCTCCACGGCTGATGGCTTCTATGCCAAGCTGGCCTGTGCCGCCAAAAAGATCAAGCACCCGCGCACCGGGCAGATCGAAGTGGAGAATGCTAAACAGGGCTTCTTTTACGCGATCGGCAGTAGGACGGGTCTGGGAACCCTCTGGCGTTTTCAGCCGAACACCTCGTGCTTTTCCACTGATTACACGCATTACGCACCCTCCTTATCTGTGTGAAAATGGGAATAGACTGCATAGGCGGCATTTTTCGGCAACACCTGCTCCAATTCCATAAGTGTGGCTTCCCGAATGGCGGTGATGGACTTAAACTTTTGAAGAAGCTGTTGCTTTCTCGTTTGACCAACACCGGTAATATTGTCCAACTCGGAGTATCGCACCCGCTTACTGCGGAGATTCTTTTGATAACCAATCGCAAAGCGGTGTGTCTCCTCCTGAATGGCTCCAACAAAAGAAAAGACAGACGGTTCTTTATCCAGCCGGATCTCCTCCCCTGTTGCTGTGATCAGCCCGCGGGTACGATGTCGGTCATCCTTGACCATGCCAAATACAGGGATGCTTAAACCTAACTGCATAAGCGCGTTTTGGGCAGTTGCAGCGTGGGTTGCACCACCGTCGATGAGCAGCAGCTCCGGCAAGTCAGCAAAGCCGGTATCACCGCTGCGATACCGTAAAAACCGCCTGGTTACGGCCTGAAACATAGATTCATAATCATCCGCCTGAGAAAGGCCCTGAATTTTGAATTTCTTATATTCACCGGGTTTCGGTTTTCCGTCAACAAAGACCACCATACCTGCAACAATATCGCTGCTGCCCAAGTTTGAAATATCAAAAGATTCAATGCGGTGCAGGTGTTCAATACCAAGCATTTTCGATAGCAGACGGACACGTCCGGAGTAGTGGGCTTCTTTTTCTGTAAGCCGTTGGGCTTCCTCTCGGGCATTCTCGCAGGCGAGGAGAAGAAGCTTGTGATTATCCCCCCGTTGGGGTACATAAATTTGCGGTTTTTTCCCTGTTTTCTGCAGGATGAGTTGTTCCAAAAGCGCGGTTTCCTGCAACGGAAAGGGCAACAGCACCTTTCGCGGACCGGTTTCCCGATCTGCGTAGTACTGCGCGACCAGCGTAGATACAGCAGCCTCCCGATCTTCAGGCAAGGCGATTACCTGATACTCTTTGTGAACTAAGCTGCCGTCATTATAGTGCAGTACCGTAAAGCAGGCCTTCGCTTCCGTTTCACCGTAACCAATCACATCCGTGTCGGTGTTTTGACCGGCAGTCACAAGCTGCTTCTGTCCCAGCTTCTGTACCGTGTTGAGCCGGTCCCGCAAAGCCGCGGCGAGTTCAAATTGCAGATCCTCTGCCGCCTGTAGCATTTGCTGCTGGATCACTGCAGCTACCTGCCTGTAGTTGCCCTCTAAGAGCATTTTTGCCTGCCGTATGGCATCCATATACGCGTCTTTCGTATGTCCCGGCATACACCAGCCAGCGCATTGCTGCATATGATAATGAAGGCAAGGACGGTCTTTGCCTATATCCCTGGGAAATTTACGGTTACATGATGGAAGAGAAAGAGCATTGTTAAGCTCCTCCACCAAGGCTTTCGTGGTACCACGGCTTCCAAAGGGGCCAAAGTACTGTGCACCATCATCTGCGATACCGGAAACCATAGTGATTCTCGGATAGACCGCATTCATATCCAGCCGAATATAGGGATAGCCTTTTCCGTCTTTTAATAAAATATTATAACGGGGCATATGCCGCTTTATAAGGGAGCACTCCAAAATGAGCGCCTCAAATTCCGAAGCTGCCACGATCACATCAAAATCCGCAATTTTCTCCACCATTGCTCTTGTTTTGCGCGAATGGGAGGCAGTATCCTGAAAATACTGAGAGACTCTGTTTTTCAGCTTTTTGGCTTTTCCCACATATATGACCGTCCCCTGCTTATCCCGCATAATGTAGACACCGGGCGATAAAGGCAGAGTAAGGGCTTTCTCTTTACAAACCTCAAAAACATTCATAACTTGCTCCAAAAAATCCGCCTCAATGCAGCCGCATTGGGGCGGAAATATGTTGGGATCAGGCGATGTCCTGCTGCAGCAGAGCTTCCAGCGCATCTACCGCTTCCTTCTCGTCTGGACCTTCGGCTGTCAGGGTCACAACACTACCGGTCACAACACTCAGCGACATAACGCCCAGTAAGCTCTTTGCATTCATTCTTCTGCCTTCTGAAGTGAGATGAATGCTGCTGGAATAATCGTTTGCCTTTTGTACAAAGAGAGTGGCCTGCTTATTATAGAGGCCGGATTCGCAGCGAACAATAATTTCCTTGCTGTACATAGTATTTTTACCTCGTATTCTGCCGTAACGGCATAATTATCTTTATATATGATACCAAATCTAAGGAAAAAGTCAACCCATTTTAACGAAATTCAGCTATGGTAACGCCATCTTCCCCTTCTCCATACACGCCAAGGCGGAAGGTTTTGACAAATTTATTCCGTTTTAAGGACTGATGAACAGCAGCACGAAGCGTACCGGTGCCCTTACCGTGGATGATGCGGACATTATGGGCATTGCCGCGCATTGCCTCGTCCATATAACGCTCTAAAACACAGATGGCCTCTACGGAATCCATTCCCCGAAGATCCACTTCCGATGCCGGAGCAGACAGATTCATTTCCCGTCCGGAATGGGCGGGGCGAGGGGCTTTCTGCTTATACGGATTTTCAAATTCCAGCAGGTAAACATCCTCCTGCTTTGCGGACATCTTTAGAATACCTGCTTGTAACTGGAGTGATCCGTCCTTATTGATGGCGATCACACTTGCCTTTGTGCCCAGCTTCAGCAGTTCTACCGTGTCACCGACCAGAATGCCTCTGGAAGGCTTTGGACGGACTTTTTCCTGCTGACCGGCACGGATGCGCTCCTCAGCTTCATTGAGGCTCTTACGCAACTCTGTTTGACGCTGGTTGACATTGGAGGCATCCCCTTCTGTCAGTTGCTTGCGAAGCGCTTTGAGTTCATCGCTGGCAGCGTTGGCAGCCCGACGTGCTTCTTCAATGATGCTTTGGGCTTCCCTGCGGGCTTGCTCCAGCGCCTTCTCCCGTTCCCGGTCAAGCTGCTGACGGTAGGCTTCGCTCTTTGCCTTGATATTGGCGGTTTCCTGACGAAGCTGTTCAGCCTCCAAACGGGCGCTCTCCATTTGCTGTCTTTGTTCTTCCAGCTGACCGAGTACCGATTCAAAATCCCGGTCACTTTGACCGACTAAGTCGTTGGCTTCCTTCAAAATATCCTCAGAAAGACCGAGCTTTCTGGAGATAGCAAAAGCGTTGGACTTGCCGGGAATGCCGATGAGCAGCTTATAGGTCGGTTGTAGCGTCTCTACGTTAAACTCGCAAGAAGCATTGATGACACCCTCGGTACGCATCGCATATAGCTTTAATTCTGCGTAGTGCGTCGTGGCCATAACGTGGCTGCCCAGCTTGCGGCAGTATTCGATCAGCGCAATGGCAAGCGCTGCACCCTCAGCCGGGTCAGTACCTGCACCAAGCTCATCAAAAAGCACCAGTGTCCGGTCATTGCAGCATTCTACAATTTCTACAATGGTACGCATATGACTGGAAAAAGTCGAAAGACTTTGGGCAATAGACTGCTCGTCACCAATATCCGCAAGGATCGCTTCAAAGGTAGAAAGCTGGCTGCCGTCACCGGCCGGGATGTGCAGACCGCACTCAGCCATAAGCGTCAGGAGGCCGACCGTTTTTAATGTGACCGTCTTACCGCCCGTATTGGGACCGGTAATGATCATAGAGTCGAAATCACCGCCAAGATGAACGGAGATGGGTACAACCTTCTTTGGGTCGATCAGCGGGTGCCGGGCTTTTCGCAGATCCACCTTGCCCTGATCGTTCATAATTGGCGCCCAAGCGCGCATACGGTAGGCAAGTCGGGCTTTGGCAAAGATCACGTCCAAACGGACGAGCAGCATGCAGTTCTGCAGAATTTCCTCCTGTCTTTCAGCTACCTCCGCGCTCATTTCCGACAGAATGCGCGCAATTTCCTTCTGCTCCTGCAGCTCCAGTTCGCGAAGGGCATTGTTGGCATTGACTGCCGACATAGGCTCAATAAAATAAGTGGAACCGGTAGCAGAAACATCATGTACAAGACCGGGCACATCGTTTTTGCATTCGCTCTTGACAGGTACAACGTACCGTCCCTGACGGATCGTGATGATGGGTTCCCGCAGCAACTTTGCGTATGCAGGAGAGGAGATTACTTTTTGGAGTGAATCCTTGATCTTTGCGCTTTGGATGCGCATATGGCGGCGAATATCCGCGAGGGCAGAGCTTGCATTGTCGGCAATCTCTTCTTCGGAGAGAATTGCGCCAAAGATCTTGTCTTCTAAATACTTATTAGGGCTCAGCATCCGGAACATAGGGTCAAGCACCGTATCCTTCTCATCGTCGGATATGTAGCTTTTCACTGTTCTGGTGCAACGCAATACTTCGGCGATGGCCAAAAGTTCCATAGGATGCAGCGTACCGCCCCGATGGGCGCGGTCCAGCGCAGGTGCAACATTTTTAACTCCTGAAAAGCTGGGGTTTCCCTTTCGTGTGCAAAGGTCTACCGCTGCTGTGGTTTCCGCAAGTAAAATATTCACATCCTCCAAATCGGACGTTGGTAGTAACGCTCTGCAAGCTTCCTTACCCTCTTCGCTGCCTGCGCAGTCGGCAAGCTGAGAGAGAATTTGATCAAGCTCTAATTTATGCAGAGATTTTTCGTATAGTTTTAACATGATAACTCCTAACTATATGGTAGTTGTCAGTAGAGATTTATAAAAATCGAGAGCAGAAAAGCCCCGCTCCAGTTGGGTGCATAGATAGCTTTCAGTTAATTGGGATAAAGCAGAAAGGGTTTCCTCGCCGGCCTGAAAGGAAAAGAGCTTTTTGGGATGGCAGGCACAGATATACCGCATAGCAGCAAGCATACTTTCACTTACCGGATAGCGGATACCCTTAGAATCGGGATCCCGGCAAGTAGTGCACTGCAGTATTCCCTGGGAAATATCCAAATACTGTGGTATCTCCGCACCGCAATGGCCACAGCCGCTAAGATCCGGCTCATATCCGGAAAGTGAAGCGCAGCGCAGCTCAAATACGGATTTAATCTGCAAATGGGATATATGCGTGGAGGCAACGGCATATAGACAGTTCAAAATAAGTGATAGAAGCTCTCCGTTAGGCGCATCCTCAAGAGATACCACATCTGCCACCTGTGCGAAGTATGTACCCAAGGACAGCGCAACAATATCCTTGTGCAGTCCTTGGAACAGCTCTATGCTATGGGCTTCATTAACCGTATACATTCCTTTGTAAGAAAAGAGCGTGTACTCTCCATAAGCAAGAAGCTGACAAGGCGCAATCAGCGGGCTGTTCTTACGACGCAGTCCCCGCGCCTTTACTGTCAGCTTTCCCTGATCCTCCGTAAGGAGCGTCAGGATCGCGTCCGTTTCTTTATATGGATTGACGCGCAGTACAAGCCCCCGTACTGTCAGATACATATTGCTCCTCCGACCTTTTCGCTTCCTGATAGTAAACATACATTTCCGGTGCCCCGGTATCTAAGAACAAGTCCCAAAAAAACGCAGAATTCATTTCCATCCCTCCGACAATAGGATTTACCGTATTCCCGGAAGATACCCTTGGAAATTATTCTCTGTAACCGAAATTTCGCACGAGAAAATCGCTGTCCCGCCAGTTCTCTTTGACCTTTACCCAAGTGGTCAAGAATACCTTCGTACCCATAAAGCGCTCACAATCCTGTCGGGCAGAGGCGGAAATCTTCTTCAGCATCTCGCCGCCCTTACCGATGATAATGCCCTTGTGGCTGGCTTTTTCACAATAAATGGTGGCATCTATATCGATAATGCCGTTATCCCGCTCTGTAAAACGGGTGATTTCCACAGCAGTTCCGTGGGGAATTTCCCGGTCCAGGTTCCAAAGAAGCTTCTCCCGGATGATTTCCGCCATTACCTGTCGCTCCGGCTGATCGGTGGTAATATCCTCCGGGAACAGGAACGGTCCTTCTTCAGCATATGCACTGCAAATATCCAAAAGTGCATCCACACCATCACCCGTCCGGGCAGAAATAGGAATGATCGCCTTAAAATCTGCCACCTTGCTGTAGGCATCGATCACAGAGAGCAGACTTTCTTTTTCTACGGTATCGATCTTATTGATCGCAAGCACAACGGGGCATTTTTTGCCGCTGAGCTGCTGGATAAGAACCTCCTCCTGTGTGCCTACAGATGCAATGGGCTCTACAACAAGAACGGTTAAGTCCACATCAGAAATAGATTCCTTTGTGACCTCTACCATATAATCTCCCAGCTTTGTACGAGGCTTATGGAAGCCCGGTGTATCCACGAAAACAAACTGGGTGTCTTCCTTTGTGACAATGCCGCAGATCCGATTGCGGGTAGTCTGGGGCTTATTGGATACGATTGCAATTTTCTCGCCCACCAAATAATTGGTCAGGGTGGACTTGCCTACGTTCGGACGGCCGGCAATGGCAATCATTGCAGTTTTTGTAGCCATAATTCTCTCCTCTGTATGTCTCAGTTTCGTTTCATTCCGGGAATGGTGGAGGCGATCTCCTCTTCCCTTTTGCGCATTTGCGCCTTTTGCGGACCGTCATCCATATGGTCGTATCCCAAAAGATGAAGCATCGAATGAATGGTTAAATAACCAATCTCTCTGCGCAAGCTGTGGCCATAGGCCTTTGCCTGCGCCTCTGCCCGTTGGAGAGAGATGCACATATCGCCCAAAGGGCACAGTCCGGTCTCCGGATCTAAGTATGGTTTCCAATCATCGATTTTCTCACCGGGGGTCAACTGGAACATAGGAAAGCTTAAAACATCCGTGGTTCTATCCAAATCCCGATTAGCGCGATTAACCGCCCGGATGCCTTCGTCATCGGTCACTAACACATTAATTTCGCAGGTAACCGGAATATTCTCCGCAATCATAACAGCTTCAATTGCTCTGCTGATCACCGCAGAAACAAAAGGTCTTTTCAAAGAAAAACAAGAAAACGCCAGTGATAATTTCGGTTTTGCCATTATTTTCTCCTCGCTTCCGTAGATTTCTTGTTAACGGTGGGTATCGCCTTACGGTCCGCCCGCTCGTAAGCGGAAATGATCTCCTGCACCAATGCGTGACGCACCACGTCTGCCGCTGTCAATTTACATACCGCAATGTCCTTCACATCTTCCAGTACCCGAATGGCGTCCTTCAGTCCGGAAGTCTTATCGGCAGGAAGGTCGATCTGGGTCACGTCACCGGTTATTACGATCTTTGAGCCAAATCCGAGGCGGGTCAGGAACATCTTCATCTGCTCCTTTGTTGTGTTCTGTGCTTCATCAAGAATGATGAAGCTGTCATCCAGCGTTCGGCCACGCATATAGGCCAGTGGCGCAACTTCGATAGAGCCTTTTTCCTGATACTTTTGAAAAGTTTCCGGTCCGAGCATATCATAAAGCGCATCGTAAAGCGGACGAAGATAAGGGTCCACTTTATTTTGCAGATCTCCTGGCAGGAAGCCAAGACGTTCGCCTGCTTCCACCGCTGGCCGGGTCAAAATAATGCGATTAACAGTCCGCTCCCGGAATGCTGCCACTGCAGCAGCTACTGCAAGGTAAGTTTTACCGGTGCCGGCTGGACCTACGCCGATGGTAACCGTGTTTTTCATAATGGCCTTAATGTATTTTTGCTGACCGACTGTTTTTGCCTTAATTGGCTTTCCCTTCGCAGTGATGCAGACTACATCTTTTGCCATTTGCGCAACCTGGTCGTCATTGCCCTCGCTGACTAAAGTGGTCAAGTAGCGTACCCGTTGTTCATCGATGCTTTCGCCCTTTGCTGCCAGTAGCAAAAGACCCTCTAAGGTGCGCGCTGCTTTGTCAGCACTTTCCGGATCACCGGAGATTTTCAGCTCTGTGTCCCTGTTGACGATCGTGACACCAAATGTCTCCTCGATCCTGCGTATATTTTCATCGAACGATCCGAATACGCTGATCAGATCCTCCACCCGCTCCGCGTTTACAATTCTTTCTGCTTGTTTTGTCATGGATTCCATAGCTCCTCATTTGTTGTGCAGCCGATCATTTCCAAGCATCCATACCGTCCGGAAATGCAGCAAATATCATCCTGTTCGGAAAAAGAAACAGATGCAGTTAATATCGATCCGGCGATCATTTGTGATTTCAGATACTGCCGTGATGCTGTCTCTAAAAATGCAAAATCTTCGCCCTTTACCGTAGCAGTATCGTAATACAGCACTTCTATCTTGACTATTGCGATTGGCAGTATGTAACCACCCGGCAAAGCGATAAACGTCTTTTTATACATTTTAACACATGACGTATGTAAAATTCCACTATCTTTATAGAAATTTATTTGTTTTTTTCCAATAATCAGGCTAAATTTTTCCTCTCTTCGCTGAAATTTTCTGCGATTAAGGCCGGTAGTGAGGGTAACTGTGTCAAACGAACGCTCTGTATGTCCGTATATTTCCGCCTCTGCGCCGGTGAATTTCAGTGAAAGTCCGTAATCCTTATACCCGGATACAAGGAGCTGCCCCGCTTTTACCGCCTGTCCCACCCGGCATAATTGGGTCCCGCGCAGAACGGTAATACCCTGAATGATCGCATCTTGCGAGGCAATGATATTGCCTTTCGGAGACTCCTCTTTTACTTCCCCTTCCTGTCGTTCTCTAACGGAGATCACAGCAACACACCCTTTTGTGTTCACGCCGACCCATTGCAACTGTGGAATCTTTTCAAGAAGTCCGTTTTTAACCCGCTCACTGCGAACCTGCCGCCGACTGGCACCAAACAGAATGCCGCACCCCTCCGCTGCTTCTATAATCTGCCGATCAGAAACTATACGATTGCCCTCAACTTGTATAAAGAATACGCGGCTGGGAACCGCCATCACAAATAATATATACAGCGCAATTCCGACGCTCAACAACGGTCGGCGCAGTAATTCTTTTAATTGCCAATATGTCCCTTTTCGCTTTATTACCTCAATCTTTGCGCCGCTACCTTCCAAAAGGCGGCATAAGCGCCTATAATCCCCTCTTAATATGTCCAATTCAACGGTTAATTCATTTATATACCGAAGCGTGGAGATCGTAATATTCGCTCTTGTTAGCCGATTCAGTGTACCACCAATATCTGCACTTGTGAGCCGCAAAGCAATACAACCGGATAATGAACGCCACATGCAATCACCGCCTTTTGCAAAGAATCACATTCTCTACACACCCGGAAATAATCAACTGCTCCTTATTCATACGCATTAGCCGCAGGTCTCTTCCGCATACACGGACACAGCCGTAGGAAACACGAATGCATATTTCCGTATCTCCATATTGCACCACACCGCGATGATTCTCGATAAGTACCCGCTGCTGACCGACCAGCTCCACAATTGGCTGACCAGGCAATGGTTCACCGGGAAGATCGATTGCATAGGCCATTTTGTCAAGAAGGTTCCCCTTATGCTTCAAATTGATCAACTCCTTTTTCTAATTCTATGGCAGGAGGTGATGATATTTGCTACCGCCGCATAGTTTCTTATAGGGGTGATCGAATGAAAACCAAGAGAACGTTGACCGTTGCGATCTGTGCAGTCGGTACGCTGCTGCTGATTGTGGATGCAAAAACCGCACTCAATTCTGCAGCAGATGCCATCGGACTTTGTACAGCAGTAGTTGTTCCCTCGCTGTTCCCGTTTTTTGTCCTATCCGTCGTTATGAATAACGTGCTTTCAGGTGCGAAGATTCCGTTGCTGCGTCCTATTTCCAGTTTATGCCGCATCCCGCAAGGGGCAGAATCTATCCTGCTTCTTGGACTGATCGGTGGCTACCCTGTTGGTGCTGCAGGCATCGCACAGGCATACCAATCAGGCGCACTGAGTAAAAAGGACAGCGAGCGGATGCTTTCCTTTTGTAACAATGCAGGACCGGCATTTATTTTTGGACTTTTGTCGCCTGTATTAGGGCGAGTGGAGCTGTGCTGGGCGCTGTGGATCATACATATTCTATCTGCAATTGCAGTTGGCACGGCAATGCCCGGAGGCAGCAAGGAAACTGCTTCAGCCCATTGCGTAAAAACCCTTACCGTCGCGCAGGCGATGCAAATGGCCGTCAGAAATATGGCAACAGTTTGCGGCTGGGTCATTATGTTTCGTGTTATGTTGGGATTCATAAGCCACTGGTTTTTGTGGCTCGCTTCTCCAGTCCTCCGAAGTATCATTGCCGGCATTTTTGAACTGTCAAACGGTTGTCTGTCACTAATTCAAATTGAAAACACATCGCTGCGTTTTCTATGCGCCTCCGGCTTTCTTTCATTTGGCGGCATCTGCGTCAGTATGCAAACTGCCTCAGTCACCGGTGGTCTGTCGCTGCGAAAATACTACATTGGAAAAACGCTTCAAACGATTCTCAGCCTGCTATTAGGTGTGATTTTCCTTTCGCTGTAAAATAGCAGTAGCTTTTTCGGAATTATTGCAGTATAATAGAGAAAAATCCCGTCATAGATGAGGTATTATTATGCTGTTTCGAAAGAAGATTCAAAAGGACTGTGTCTACTGCCAGCACGCAAAAGCAAGTGGCAAAAAGGAAATCTTATGTACAAAACGGAGAAACCGAGCGGTTACAAAGCCATGCCTGCGGTTCAAATACGACCCCTGCAAACGAATTCCTCCCCGTCCCAAAGCACCCAATTTTGCCGCCTATAAGGATGGCGATTTCACACTGTAACGCAATTACCCGGATGCTGTGCATCCGGGTAATTTTTATGAGATCATATTCAAAAATTCCTCTTCCGTTAAGATAGGAACCCCTAATTCACGGGCTTTACGCTCCTTGGATCCGGCATTTTCGCCCACAACCACATAGGTTGTCTTTTTGGAGACCGATCCGGACGCTTTGCCGCCAAACAATTCTATTTTCTCTGTAGCTTCCTCTCGCGTAAACATGGTCAGCGCACCGGTAAGAACAAATGTCATACCCGCAAACCGTGCATCGGAAACCACCCGCGTGCTCTCAAAATTTACCCCGGCGCAGCGCAGCTTCTCGATCATTTGGATAGCCCTTGGCTGGTCAAACCATTCGCGAATGGACTGGGCAGTGACAGAGCCAATGTCCGGTACCTCCGTCAGCTCATCTAAGGTTGCATTGATAAGTGCATCCATTGATCCAAAGGTGGCTGCAAGGATTTTACCTGTCTTTGCGCCTACCTGACGGATACCAAGCGCATAGATCAGTCGGCTTACATCCCTACCTTTGCTCTCCTCGATTGCGCGTAGCAGCTTTCCTGCTGCAATCTCGCCATTTTGCCAAAGGCTCTTGAGCTGCTCCAAGGTCAGGCCGTAAATGTCAGCAGGGGTATGCAAATATCCTTTTTCGATCAAAGCATCCACAATTGAGGCGCCCAGGCCCTCAATGTCCATAGCGTCGCGACTGACAAAATGGGCAATGTTTCTGCTCAGCTGCGCAGGACAAGCGGCACCGGTACAACGCAGGAATGCACCCTCTTCATCACGCTGTGTCGGCGCACCGCAAACCGGACAAGCATTTGGCAGATAATACGGTACCGCACCTTCGGGACGCTTCGAGAAATCCACCTCTAAAATTTCCGGGATGATCTCACCTGCTTTACGGATCTGCACAGTGTCTCCGATGCGAATGTCGCGCTGGGAAATAAAATCCTGATTGTGAAGGGTTGCGTTAGTGACCGTTGTACCTGCCAGTCGCACCGGCCGCACAACAGCCTTCGGTGTCAGCACCCCGGTTCTGCCCACCTGCACAATAATGTCCTCAACAACGGTGCTTTTGATCTCAGGCGGATATTTGTATGCAGCTGCCCACCGGGGAAACTTAGCGGTAGCGCCTAATTTTTCCCGATCAGCAAGATCATTGAGCTTTACAACAGCGCCATCAATGTCGCAAGTCAGCTTGTCGCGATTTTCGTTAATCGATATAATTTCTCGGTTAATATCTTCTGTCTGGGTAAATAGCGGACTGGGAACGACCTTGAATTGGAGAGAACGCAAATATTCCAGTGCTTGGCTGTGAGTCTTAAAAGAGATACCGTCGGCAAGTTGAATGTTAAAAATCAAAATATCCAATCCGCGCTTAGCCGCGATCTTCGGATCAAGCTGACGAAGGGACCCGGCGGCGGCATTTCGCGGGTTTGCAAACAGAGGCTTGCCTTCCAGCTCCTGCTGTAGGTTCAGCGCCTCAAAGCTCTTTTTGGGCATAAAGACTTCGCCCCGAACGATCAGTCGGCTGGGCGCGCCTATAAGGCGCATAGGTATCGAGTGAATGGTCTTTAGGTTCTCCGTTACATCTTCGCCAACGTTTCCGTCACCTCTTGTTGCACCGCGTACAAATTTACCGTCCACATACTCAAGCGCGACAGACAGACCGTCGATTTTGGGCTCTACACTAAATGCCGCCTGGGGGTAATTCTCCCGAATCTTTTCGATGAAATCATCCAGCTCCTCCAAAGAAAAGACGTCCTGCAGGCTCATCAGCGCAACGGGATGCTCCACCTTTTCAAACTTACTCAATGCAGCACCGCCAACGCGCTTTGTGGGTGAGTCCTCACGTGCAAACTGGGGATTCGCCTTTTCCAAATCCTCCAGTTCCCGAAGCATATGATCATATTCAAAGTCCTGCATTTTCGGATCATCCAGGACATAATACCGGTAATTTGCCTCATTAAGAAGGGCTACCAGCTCATCCATTCTCTTTTGTACTTCCATAATATCCTCCGGTTTGAAAGAATGTATCGGGAACCTTGCCGACGATCACCGTTTCTGCAACTACGACTTGACTGCTGACTGTGAAGCTGGCAGTCTTGCCTAAAACCAAAACGCTGACATCCACACTGACATCCATCACGATTTTTTGCAGTGTCTGGTTAATGCCTGCTTCTGTAAAGCGGCTGCTAAAGGCGCCATCTGAATTTCGGATGGAGATAATATGAATCGGTATATCTGGCCCACGTCCTGCGAATACCTCAGGCAGAATGAGACTACCGACTGGGATTCCAAGCTCCTCTGAATCGATGGCTAAAATCTCATCGTTGATGAGATTCAGGATCGCCGTTTTCAGTCGGTTGACCTCCACCATATTGGTTTTAAGAGCGGTGATCTGCCCATCCAGATCCTTCTCAAAATACACGATCCGATCATATTGAATATTCCCACTGACAATTTGTGCATCGATGGCATCGTTAATTAGGTCCGACGTGGTGTTTTTCACCTGTGTTTCCGCCAAATTACGAATAGAAGATTCATAACGGATCCGAAACAACACAACGCAGCATACGACAATTACTAACAGTATCAGTAAAAAGCGGGAAATCCGCCAAATCACATAACGCAAGCCAATCCCTCCCCGGACAGTATATGCTGTCGGGGATAAAAACGTTACCGACGTTTCATATGGGCAGAAGCAGCCTTAGCCATTAGCTTCTTAGTGCCCTTTTCATCAAAGACGATCTCCCAAAGAGCATCGTTGCCCATCTTAATGACAGACAGAACCATACCCTTTCCAAAGGCAGTATGCTCCACCATATCGCCCTTTTTGAGCTCCAGCATCACACTTGCCTTCTCGCTGACAGTGGAGTATGTGTTGGTTTTGGGTGCCTGATAGCTACCGCCGGACGGTGCAGGGGTGCGGTATGGCGTAGAGTAGGTAGTCTGAGGACGTACAAATGCGCCTTTCTTTTCCGATACATCCAGCGGTACTTCCTTCAGGAAACGGGACTGGAGTGCCGCATTGGTACGGCCATAGAGCATACGCTCTCTTGCATAGGAAATTGTCAGCTTTTGTTTTGCGCGGGTAATGGCCACATAACAAAGCCGCCGCTCCTCCTCCAATTCATCCGGGTCTCCAAAGGAGCGGACACCGGGAAACAAGCCTTCTTCAAAGCCCACAAGATATACATAAGGAAATTCAAGTCCCTTTGCCGCGTGCATCGTCATAAGCACAACAGAATCGTCGCTGCTATTGTACTCATCAATATCTGTATACAGGGCAATTTCTTCCAGAAAGCCTGCCAGTGTAGGTGTTTCCGTATTTTCCATATATGCCTTAATACTGGAGGTAAGTTCTCTGATGTTCTCCAGTCTGGTCTTGTTTTCCTCCGTAGGCTTGCTTTGGAGCATTTCTATATAGCCTGTTCGGATCATAACCTCTTCGTAAAAGTCAGTGAGTGAAATATCCGTCTCCAAAAGCTGGGTAAGCCCTTCGATCAGGATGGTAAAATCCATGAATTTCTTTGCGGATTTTTCCAGCGGACCGTAATTATAAGGATCAGAAACTATATGGTACAGTGGCATTTCTTGGGCGGTTGCCAGTCGTCTTGCCATATCCATAGTCTTTTCGCCAAGACCTCTGGGAGGATTATTGATAATGCGGTTAAGGCGAAGATCGTCGTTTCTGTTATTGATAACACAAAGATAAGAAAGCATATCCTTTACTTCCGCCCGGTCAAAGAAGCGCATACCGCCAACGACCTTATACGGGATGCCGTTTCTGCGCAGCGTCTGTTCCAAAACATTAGACTGAGCATTGGTACGGTAAAGGACTGCATGGTCACTGTATTTACCGGTACGAACAGCGGACAGAATCTGTCCGGAAACATAGGAAGCTTCCTGGGTCTCATTAAGTGCTTCATAAATGGTGATTTTATCGCCCACAGAATTGGTCGTCCAAAGGCGCTTGCCTTTGCGTCCGATATTATGGGCAATTACCGCATTTGCAGCTTTCAGAATGTTCTGGGTAGAACGGTAATTCTGCTCCAAACGGATGATACGGGAATTTCGGTATTGTTTTTCAAAATTAAGAATATTCTCAATTGTCGCACCACGGAAACGGTAAATACTTTGATCATCGTCACCGACAACACATAAATTCTCATAGCCTCCGGCAAGCAGAGATGTAAGAAGATATTGCAGATGGTTGGTATCCTGATACTCATCCACCACAATGTACTTAAACTTCCGCTGATACCGAGTGCGAACTTCCTCATTTTCCTGCAAAAGCTTGACGGTCATAAAAATCAGATCATCAAAATCAAGGGCATTATTCTCCTTGAGCTTGCGCTGGTAGAGTCGGTAAGCCTTTACAATGGGGTCTAAGCGGCTGTCACCTGTCTCCCAAATACGCTTCTGCATATCCTCAGGGGTACTGTAGTTATCCTTCTCCCGGCTGATAAAACCGAGGACATACTTAGGCGGGAACATCTTATCATCCATATTAAGCTCTTTGAGCACAGCCTTCATAAGTCGCTCGGAATCGGAAGAATCATAGATGGTAAAATTCCGTTCGTAACCCAATACCTCTATCTCCCTGCGGAGAATGCGGCAGCAGGCGGAGTGAAAGGTCATTGCCCAAATACTTTCAGCGCCACATCCGATAGAAAGAGAAAGACGCTCCTTCAGTTCATTGGCAGCCTTGTTGGTAAAGGTGATTGCCAGGACGCTCCAAGGTGCAGCCGGCTCAAGTGCACACAGATAATCTGCGCGGCATTTTTCTTCTTCGGTACAGGGATATTGCAGTCCTTCCAGGAACAAAACATCCTCTTGGGTAACCGTATCGGGTACCTCATCCGTGTCGCTTCCCCGACCGAATCGCAGAATATTCGCCACGCGGTTAATAAGCACCGTCGTTTTGCCGCTGCCTGCACCTGCAAGCAGAAGCAGCGGTCCTTCTGTGGCAAGGACCGCTTTGCGCTGCTCGGGATTGAGCCGCATAAACTGGTTTTCAATATAGGTTCGCCGTGCAGCGACAAACCGTCTTAAATACGCATCATTCATAAGCATACCTGATTTTCAATAGGATGCTTATATTCTACTTCATTTTCTCCAAAAGGTAAAGTACAAAATCAGCTTAAAATCGACTTTAAGTGGGTAAGCGCCTTTTTTTCGATTCTGGATACCTGTACTTGACTGACCTGAAGGACTTTTGCAGTTTGCTGCTGGGTAAGTCCGTGGAAGTACCGCAGACGGATCACCATTGTCTCACGATCTGAAAGGCTTGAGATAGCCTGATCCAATGCGATCTTCTCCAGCATTGCATCCTCGGATTTCGTATCTGTCAATACGCTTTCGAGGGTGAACCCCTCCTCCCCTGTTTGCTGATGGATCGACTCAATATTTGCCGTAGCCATTTCTGCTACCGCAATATCCTCAGGGGTAATACCGGTCCTAACCGCAATTTCGGAGACGGTCGGTTCTCTTCCCATTTCTGCTATAAGGGCACTGCGTGCACTCTTGACGGTCGCTGCCCGTTCCTTTATCCCACGGGAAACCTTGACAGCACCGTCATCCCGGAGAAAGCGGCGGATCTCACCTGCGATCTTCGGTACAGCATAGGTAGAGAATTGGGTGCCAAATTCGACATCAAAGCCCTCCACTGCCTTTAGAAATCCGAGACAGCCCAACTGGTACAAGTCATCCGTCTCCACACCGCGCCCAAGAAAGCGACGCACAACAGCCCACACAAGACCGCTGTTTTCTTCCAGCAGCTTTTCCCGTGCGGTTTCATCTCCGGATTGACTTTTCTTAATTAAGTCATACGTGTCGTTCATTTCCGTTTTTGCAGCTTCCTTCTCATATGTACCGTTGTCCCTTTGCCAACCTTACTTGTGGCAGAAAATGTGGTCATAAAGCTCTCCATAATGGTAAACCCCATACCGCTGCGGTCATCACCACCTGTGGTAAACATTGGTCTTCTCGCCTGTTCCAAATCCGGGATTCCCACGCCCTTGTCCTTTACTACAATGTCCAGCACATTGTCCTTGAGGATTCTGCACCGCAGCGTAATAATGCCGTACCCATTGGGATAGGCGTGGACAATACAGTTTGTCACTGCTTCCGAAACAGCCGTTCGAATGTCTCCCAGCTCTTCGAGAGTGGGATCCATTTGGGACGCGAAGCAGGCCACTGCAGAACGGGCAAAGGCTTCATTAGACGATTTACTTGGGAACTCCAGTTGCATATAATTTTCAAATTTCATACAGCTACCTCCTTGATCTCTACTAATTTGTCAATTCCTGATGCAGCAAAAACACGCATCGGCTGTTCGCGTATGCCTATCAGGCAGAGCTTCCCCTTAATTCGTGTCATATTGCGTAAGGTGTTGATCACTACAGCGATGCCGGACGAGTCCATAAAGGTCACATCCTGAAAATCCAACACGCAGATACGAGGTTTATAGGCTTCGATCTTTCCGATGATCGTATCGATGTAAGCCTTCGCGCAATGGTGATCGATTTCTCCCGTAAGCGCCACAGTCAGCTGACTGTCCTGCAAATAGCTTGTTAAATGCATATTCTGTCCTCCTTTGTAAGCTTCTATACAAGTATAAAAAAACCTACCCATTTTTTCTGTCGTAATGGGTAGGACAAAAAAGAAAGTCGCGTATAACGCAGTGTTATACGCGACTTATTAAGCATATTTGATTATAGTTTTGCCAGCGCTTCCCGGCTTTGCGTAAGCTGGGTGATAAGATTTCTTGCCTTTTCTGCCTTTTCACGCTCCGCGTTTACAACTGCTTCCGGTGCGCGAGCAGTAAAGTTCTCATTGGAGAGCTTGCCTTCGATCACTGCAAGATTCTTATTGGCCTTCTCCAGCTCCTTATCGAGCCGCTCCAGCTCCTTCTTGACATCCACGAGCTGACCCATAGGAATATAGAGCTTTGCATCAGCGGTGGTGCAGCAGACCATCTTGTCGATGTTTTCGGGCTCTTTATCAATAACCGTCACCTGATCGGCATATGCAAGCCGCTGGATAAAATCGCTGCCTTCAGTAAAGACCTGGGGCTTAGAGGTGAGAACAAACAGCGCAGCCTTGGTGGAAGGCGGTACATTCATCTCGGCCCGGCGGTTACGGATGGAGCGAATGGCGCTCATAACAGACTCCATCAGGCTCTCTTCCTTGGGGAATGCCAGCGCTTCTGTATAGACAGGCCAGTTGGCGGCGATCAGTGCCTCGCCCTCGTGGGGCAGGCTCTGCCATATTTCCTCCGTAATAAAAGGCATAAAGGGATGCAGAAGACGCAGTGTCTGATCCAGCACATAGACCAGCACCTGCAGTGCGGTATTCTTCTGCGCCTCGTCATCGGAGTACAGTCTCGCCTTTGTCAGCTCGATATACCAATCACAGTAGGTATCCCACAGGAAATCATAGACCTTCTGAATGGCAACGCCCAGTTCATACCGCTCCATATTGTCGGTAACCTCAGAAATGAGTGTGTTGAGCTTAGAGAGCACCCACTTGTCAGCAACCGTCAGAGCGTCGGTCTCAGGCAGCGCGTTTATTGCATCCTCCTTCAGATTCATCAGCACATAGCGGCTGGCGTTCCAAAGCTTGTTGGCAAAATTACGCATTGCCTCGCAGCGCTCCACATAGAAACGCATATCGTTTCCGGGAGAGTTGCCCATAACCATATTCATGCGAAGAGCATCGCAGCCGTACTTTTCGATCATTTCCAGCGGATCGATGCCATTACCAAGGGACTTTGACATCTTTCTGCCCTTGTCGTCACGGACGAGACCGTGGATCAGCACGGTGTGGAACGGGGTCTTACCGGTATGCTCACAGCCGGAGAAGATCATTCTGGCGACCCAGAAGAAGATAATATCATAGCCGGTGACAAGTACATCGGTGGGATAGAAATAGTCAAGATCTTCCGTCTTTTCAGGCCAGCCCAAGGTCTCAAAAGGCCAAAGGGCGGAGCTGAACCAAGTATCCAGCACGTCTTCCTCACGGGTGATGTTCTTGCTGTGGCAGTGCTCACACTCGGTGGCATCCTCACGAGAAACGGTAATGTGACCGCACTCGGCACAGGTCCAGGCAGGAATCTGGTGACCCCACCAAAGCTGACGGGAGATACACCAGTCGCGGACATTCTCCATCCAGTTCATATAGGTCTTGGAGAAGCGGTCGGGAACGAACTTGGTCTCCCCTTCCTTAACGACACGGATGGCTTCCTCTGCCAAAGGTTTCATCCGCACAAACCATTGGGCAGAAATGATGGGCTCCACATCGTTGTGGCAGCGGTAACAGGTACCCACATTGTGCGCGTGATCCTCA
>SVLZ01000003.1 GCA_015067665.1 Oscillospiraceae bacterium
AGCTGTTAGAGAGTGATCTTAGTATGTATTCTTCTGTTATGTACGATGCGTCCAGTCTGCCAATGGAGGAAAATATTGCAAAAACAAAGGCGTATGTCCAGCGTAAGGGCAACGAAATACTAATCGAGGGTGCTTGCGACGAAATTGTGGATGCCACAGGCGAAGCGCGATGCGAAATTACCGATGCGGATAAATGCGAGCGCTATATGAAGGAAACCGGTGTAGACATTGTTGTCGCCAACTTGGGTACGGAACACCGGGCATCCGGACAAGATCTGCATTATTATTATGATGCCGCACGAGCCATTCGGGATCGCATTGGCCCTCGCATTTGTCTGCACGGCACATCTTCTGTATCCAACGATCAGATCGGCAAGCTTTTTGACGACGGTATCTGCAAGGTCAATATTTGGACGGCCCTTGAGCGGGACGCGTCTCCTGCGCTGACCGAGTGGACCGTAAAAAATGTAGCGAAGTGCGGCGGCCCCAAGACGGAGCAAAAGCTGATCGACGAGGGGTATCTCACGGAAGCATCCAGGGCGGGCGAAAAATCTTCGCTGCAGCACTTTACAACGACAGCCCGTCAGGAAATCATCTTCCGGGAAATGAAGCAGATCACCCGTGGTTATTTAGACCTTTGGTATCGCTGATCCCTGTTTTTCCTGATCTGACCGTCGGGGATTACCGGAAAAGAAGTATAAAAATCGGTACCTGAAAGATACCGATCTTATCCGAATTGTTTTTTTGACGACTATTTGATTTCTTGTTCCAAGGTGTTAAATTCCGGGGTATTAAAGAACTCTGCAAGGGTGATACCTAAACCGTCACATATCATTTTGATAGTGATAAGCTTCGGGTTTTGACTTTTGCCGTACAGTATGTTCTTGATGCTCGACGGTGGCAATGCACAGATCGTAGCAAGCTTGTTGATACTGATATCATGCTTTCCGCAGAGCTCCAGTATTCTGTTTTTTACAGCAGTGACGGTATCCATTTGTAGTCTCCTTCCAAATCTTTGCTGTTAGCATATAAGATTTGGTTTGACATTATAGGCTATGCGTGCTACTATTAGGCTATGCATAGCCGAAAAAGGAAATGTATAGGGAGTGCAGGCTTGCGCATTTTGGACATAAGGCGCGACGCAGCATAAATAAAAAAGTTCTTATTAAGGCAATTGTGGCTGTTCTGAAAATGGAAGGTCGGGATTGCTGTGCTGCGGATAAGTCACCAAATTACGGTTGCTTTTTTCGTTTATTTAGTATATAATCCTATTGTGCAATCTCCATAAATTTTGGTGGAGCCCTCGTAAAAATTTTGTTCAATTAAGCGTTACATAGTCTTTCATAAGCTTATTTTCTGGGAGGAGCATTATTTATAATGGCAAATGTAGAAAAAAAGGCATTGAAGCTCGAGGAAAAGAATGCAAAAATCAGAGCCAAGGCTTTGGAAGAGCAGAGAACCAGAGTGTATAATCAGATGGTTGCTGCGCAGAAGCGCAGCAAGAAGCAAAAGAAGATTGCGCCAAAGGAAGCGTATATCTCCCTTCAGAATATCAATAAAATATATCCCAATAAGGTGCAAGCGGTTTTTGACTTTAACTTGGACATTAAGAAAAACGAGTTTATTGTTTTTGTCGGCCCTTCCGGATGCGGAAAGTCTACCACCCTTAGAATGATTGCTGGTTTGGAGGATATTACCGGCGGCGATTTGTATATCGACAATGTGTATGCAAATGATTTGCAGCCTAAGGACAGAGATATCGCAATGGTATTTCAGTCCTACGCACTTTATCCCCATATGTCGGTTGCGGGCAATATGTCCTTCGGTCTGAAGATCAGAAAGGTTCCTACCCTGATGAAGGATAAGGAAGGGAATCCCGTTCTGAAAATCAACAAAAAGCTGATTGGCGACCACCGCAAGGAGCTCAAGAATCTGAAAGATGTTTTGCAGGAAGCGGAAAATAACGGTGATACTGCAAAAGTAGAAATGTACACAAAGTACATTGCGGAGGTAGAGAAGAAGGTAGAATATTTTGAAACCACCCCGGTTCCGGTATATGTCAACCGTCACATTCCGAAGAGCGAAATATCCAAGCGCGTTGGTGAAGTGGCCTCCATCCTGCAGATTGACGAATATCTCGAAAGAAAGCCCAAGGCATTGTCCGGCGGTCAGTGTCAACGCGTTGCTTTAGGAAGAGCCATTGTCCGAAATGCAAAGGTGTTCTTAATGGACGAGCCCCTTTCCAACTTGGATGCGAAGCTCAGAGTTCAGATGCGAAGTGAAATTGTAAGACTTCACAACAAGCTCAATGCAACCACCATCTATGTTACCCACGACCAGACAGAGGCTATGACCATGGCGACGAGAATTGTCGTTATGAACAAGGGATATGTGCAGCAGATTGGAACACCGGCAGAAATTTACAATCACCCGGCCAACTTGTTTGTGGCAACCTTCATTGGCTCACCAGCTATGAATTTGTTTGAAGTAGTATATAAGGACAATGCTATTCGGTTTGAAGACGGAACGGAGTTTGTTCTGCCCAGCGGCTTTGATAAGCTGATTGATGATTTCTATAAAAATGAGCTTGCGTCCTGTGAAGCGGAATTGGATAAGCTGGATCGAGACTTTGTTGAAAGAAACCAGATATTGGAGAGTATAGCTGAGCTTCCTCACTCTGGCAAGACAACGGAAGAAATCCGGGTGAAAAAAGAGGAATTGACCCAGAGATTAAAGCAGGTTGAAATCAGCAACCAGAAGCGTGTGGATTTGATTGACAGGATCAACAAATACAAGGCACACGATTCCTCTGCGTCAAGACAGGTGATCTTTGGCATCAGACCCGAGGACATTTATAATGCAAACGAGTCTGTTTTTGAAGAAGATATGACAGAACCTGTTGAATTTGAGATTCAGTTGGCAGAACTTATGGGTTCGGAATATTTCATACATACAGATTTTGCGGGCAAGGATTTGGTAAGCAAAATCAGCACGAAAAAACTGCTTAATAGCAAAGATAAGATTGCTCTAAGTTTTGACTTATCAAGAGCGCATATCTTTGATAAGGTATCTCAAAAATTAATCAAATAATAAGGGTGATTTTTGTGATAAAGAAGCGTAGAGAGTTATCAAAATACAGCACATTTATAACAAGCAACGGCACCAGAAGATTTTATGCTGCACTCATCAATGCGCTCCTCTTAATTGTGGTAATGTTTGGATCCTCTGTCCTGTGCAATGTGATTTTGTCCAATATCGACAGCTACAGCGCCGAGATGGAAATGACAAATCAAAATAGAATTGCATGCTATAAAATATCCGAGGAATCCAAATTATACACCTTTAAGGAAAATGGTGATGGGCAATATGATAATTTGGTTGCTATGGATAAGCTGTTTGAAGAATATGCCTTGTCTCACATTCTGCTTTCTTATGAAAAATATCCCGAGACCTTCGAGATATACAAAATTCAAGTTGAGAACAGCCTGAATGTGGAAGTGGCAAGTTATACTTCTGACCAGTTGGCGTATTTCTATACAGAATATGCGACCAAATATGATGTTGTAGACTTTGACGGTGATGACCCGAGGCTTTATTACATTAAGCGCATCAAAGATACTTCGCCCAAAACAGATTACTGGGTGTTTGACGAGCGTGGACTGGAAATGCCGGTGCTTAAGGGCGAATTTGCCGTTGATTTGTACAGATATTTGTTTGGTGGGGAGGAAGATTACCAAACCGGCTTGACCAATTACAATTATTTGGCCACCGGATTCAATCAACTTTGGCAGCAGCAAGCCGGTGAGCTTAGAAATTCCGAAAGGTATCGTGCGGTTTATGATAAATATTTGGAGCACTATGCAAATTGCTCCTATGTGTTAGATATTGCACATATTATCGGATATATCGTCTCTTTCGCGATTGTAATGCTTTTGCCGGTGCTGATCACCAAGCGCAGGGAGACCATCGGAAATATTTTGATGAAGATTACGACAATAAGAAGTGACGGCTGCGAAATGCTGACCTCAGATAAGCTTTTGAAATTGTCCATCGAGCTGTTTTTGTTCCTTCCTATTGTGGCAGTTTCCACCTTCTTCTCCGGAGGCCTGTATAGCGGTCTATATTATCCGATTATCGTCATTGATGAAATAGGCATTTCGTTTATTAACATATGTTTGTTCTTTTTAATCTTTGCTTTCATTAACATAGTAATGAGTGGTATAAAAGAAAAAAGAACCATTACGGATTTGCTGTCCCGCACAAGAGTTTGCGACTTGAGATTTGATTCCCATGTGAAAGAGTCGGATTCCAAAAGTGAGGGCGAGGGCGAACTGGAAAAGCTTAGACATCAATACAACAGTACTGACGGCTCGTTGTATTTTGATTCTACATGCTTTAATAACACAGAAAGGAAATAAGGAGGAAAATGAATAAAGAAAATACCTTGCAATTATCGCAAGAAGACTTTATTAGCAAGCCGAAAGCACAGTCATTTTTCAGCAAATACAAAATTACCTTATTTCTGATGACCTTGCCGGCACTGATATATATCGTAATTTTCCACTATGTTCCCATTGGCGGACTGGTAATTGCTTTTAAGGATTATGATTCTTTCAGTGGAATCTGGGGTTCCCCATGGACAAGTATGGGAGGTTTCCAGCACTTTGTAGACTTCGTTAACTTGCCGAACTTTGGGGTTATTCTTAAAAATACACTGACGCTGAGTGTGCTGTCTATCGTATTTAACTCTCTGCTGCCAATTGTATTTGCCTTATTCCTCAACGAAATCAGAGCACATAGATATAAGAGATTTATCCAAACGATTATGTATGCGCCGTACTTTATATCCACAGTGGTACTGGTTGGTATGCTGTTTGCTTTCTTTAACGGTGACAACGGTATATTTACAAGATTACTGCGGACCTTCGGGTACGACGGTGGAAGCGTAATGGAAAACCCGGATTACTTCGCAGCTATCTATGTAATCAGTGGTGTGTGGCAAGGACTTGGCTGGTGGTCGATCGTCTATATGGGCACACTGGCAAATGTCGATCCCAACCTTCATGATGCAGCCATTATAGACGGCGCGGGCAGATTAAGAAGAATTTTTTATGTTAATTTCCCAGCCATTGTTCCTTTGGCGGTTACCATGTTTATCATGTCCATTGGTAATGTGTTAAATGTTGGATTTGAGAAGGTTTGGCTAATGCAGCTTCAAACCAATCTCTCGTCCAGCGAAATAATATCCACTTATGTATACAGAGTGTCATTCCCTGATTTTGGATTGCCTCAATTTTCCTATGCGACGGCCATTGGCTTATTCAATAGTGCAATTAACATAGTAATTTTGATCATAGCAAACAAGATATCCAAAAAGGTCAGTGAAACTTCGTTGTGGTAGGAGGGTTTATGAACAGAAAATCAACAGGCGGGGAATTGGTATTTGATATTGCCCTGATGATTATATTTGGCATTATCGGACTACTGTTCTTCATACCATTTTTGCATGTTATAGCCTGCTCGTTCTCCACTCCCACTGAGGTCGTTTCGGGCAATGTGGGCATATTCCCTGTTAAGTTCAGCCTGGAAGGCTATAAAAATGTTTTTGCCAAGGAATCCCTTTTAACAGGATTTTTGAATTCCTTATTCTATACCGGGTTGGGAACGGTGATTCAGGTTTCCTTGCAAATGCTTTGTGCATATCCTTTAAGCAGAAAAGACTTTAAGGCAAAGGGAATTATCAATGTTATTCTGGTGTTAACGATGTTTATTTCAGGCGGTATGATACCCACATACATCCTGATTTCGCAACTGCATATGCTCAATACAATATGGGCAATCATCATTCCTGGCTGTGTGAGTGTATTTAATATCATTGTTATCAGAACTTACATAACATCCTCTATTCCGTACGAGCTTCAAGAGGCGGCGAAGATTGATGGGTGTGGCGATTTCGGCATATTCTTAAGAGTGATCTTGCCGTTATCCAAACCAATTATTTTGGTAATGATCCTATATGCCATTGTTGGATATTGGAACAATTACTTTAATGCACTCATGTACATTCAGGACAGCGAGCTGTTTCCTCTCCAAAGAGTACTTCAGGATTTGCTAATAACAAATTCCGGTGCGTTGGGAGGCACAGACATAAATGCAAATGAGCAACTTAAATATGTTATTATTGTGGTATCGTCCATACCGCTTTTAGTAGTATATCCATTCTTCCAAAAGTACTTCGAAAAGGGAGTTACGATTGGCGGAGTAAAAGGTTAAGGAGGTAAAATATGAAAAGAAAGATTTTGGCTATTCTGATGATCCTTTGCACCCTTATGTCCCTTGCGGCCTGCGGTGGCGGCGACAAGAAAACCTACGATCCGGACAATTTCTTGCCCAACGGCACACCGGAGAACCCCTATCAGATCGTCAAAGAACCTGTCACAATTGAAATCTTCGCACCTCATAGCGCAGGAAATCCTGACTATGATGAGCTTGTGATGTTCAAGCATCTGGAAAAATTGACAAATCTGAGATTTTCCTTTACAACAGCAGATACTTCTGCATATTCAAACAGAAGAAGTGCTATTTGGAACGATCCCAACTATAGACCTGACCTCTTCCTGTTTAACAATGCTATAGCGGAACAGGTTCAGTTTATGGAGAAGAACTACAATGCCTTTGTTCCGTTTAATGACGCATCCTATACAGTGAAGGCGAATTCCACACTTGTTAAGTATGGCGAGAACCTTTCTGTCGGCAATCTGATTGATCAGTATATGCCTAATTACAAGGCGGGGCTGGAAGCAAACTTTGGCATTGACAAAAATGTTTCCGATGCAACAGAAACCGTTACCTTGTCCAACGGCAAGATGTATGCCACGCTGTCTGTCAATGACGTTTCCAGAGATTTGACATATAAGATGTTTATCAACCAGCAGTGGATTGATAACCTGAATGATCTGTATTCTTTGAAGTTGCCCAATGCCAACGAAATCAATACGATTGAGGAGTATCTCGATGTCCTCAGAGCATTTAAGAAGTACGATGCAAACGATAACGGCGACCCCAACGATGAAGTTCCTGTAACCAGCAAGTCCCTGGAATATTTGAGAAACTTTATCATTCAGTCCTATGGATATGTAAGCAACACAATGGAAATTGAGGCGGATGGTTCTAAGTATGTTTATGTTCCTTCCACAGAAGCATATAGAAAATACCTCCAGACCATTAACACCATGTGGAAGGAAGGCCTGATTGACAATACGACCTTCTCGATCACCACAGATGCCCAAATGGCGCAAAAGGGACAAAAGAATCAGCTTGGTAGCTTCGTAAGTGCTGCGGCATACATTACCGTTGGTATGGAATATGAAGACCAGTATGTAACCCTCGCCCCCGTTACTTCCTCTTATTATAAAGGAAACCCCGTTCAGCTTGGTTTTGACTACTTCAAGCCTGACGGAGCATGCATCCCCCAGACCAGTATTTATGTACGGGAAGTAGCAAGATTGCTTGACATTATGTACAGTGACATTGGTAAGCAATTGATCAGCTACGGTGTTGAGGGCGAAAACTTCACCTGGGACAATGAAGAAAAGACAAGCTGGACATTCAATGTACCGGAATCCTTTACAGGTACGCAGGAAGACTACAGAGCTACGATTACTCCCAATGTAGGCAGTGCTTCTGCGCTCTATTGGTCCAAGGACTTTGTAGAAAAGATGAATGACGAAATCATCACCGAGCTCAACAAGATGAGTGCTTCCTATATGCAGTACATCAAGATTCCTGAGCCGGACAAATACGAGTTTACAAGCAGTGAGTATGAGAAAATTTCCAAAATAAAGGCCACACTTGACCCGCAGATTTTGTACATGGAATCCTGCTTCGTTAAGGGCGATCAGAACTATGATCCCTTCAATGATGCTGACTGGGCAGGCTACCTTACGAGCCTTGAAAGATACGGATACAAGGATTTGGTTGATATTTATAATTCCATGCTGGATAGAAAATGATTGGTAGATTGGAGATTAATATGAAAGGAAAGGCGTTTATATTATTACTTATTGCACTGTTGTTATTTACAGCGTGCAGTAGGGGAGATGACCCCGGTAATCCCAGCCAACCCACGATCCCGGACAGTACAGAACAGCCTAGTACCCCGGACGGCACAAAACCTGAGAATGTGCTTACGGATATATTAGTTTCCTTGTCAAAAACTGAATTTTATGTTGGCGAAGAGGTATTGATGACGATTCAACTCCAGCCTTCGTCTGCAAGTGATAACTACATTATTTCTGTCGCGGACGAGAGCATTGCGTCTCGTTCCGGAAATAAACTCGTGGGATTAAAGCCGGGCACAACCAAATTAACAGTAAGCAGCGAAGATACAAAAATTGTTAAGGAAGTAGAGATTACAGTTTTGGAAAGATTGACGAATGTGTCTCAAAATGCATTTCTGAACTCTATTCGTGAGGATGTTTATACGAGACCGATCGTAACGGATTCTTTTGGTAGCTTTAGCGCCTCAAATAACGGAATTATTAAGGATGACTTCTTATACGAGGTAAAATATCCGGTTCCGGAAGATGGAATTGTGTACAATGCTTCCGACTATAATATTACTTCAAATAACAAAACAAACGCGGAAAACCTACGGAATCTCCTTACAAGCCTGGAGGATGTAGAGGGGACAAAAATTATTAAGTTCTCCGAGCCGGTTTACTATTTTTCACAGTCCATTGTAGGCTCCAATCTTGAAGATGTCTACTTTGTGGGTGAAAACAATACGAAGTTTATCTATACAGGCTGGTTGACCTATTTCAAGATAACTTCATCGAAAAATATACATATAAATAACATAACCTTTGATATGGATCCGTCTCCTACCATATCGGGAAATGTGCATAGCGTAGTTTATGAGGATAGCACAAAGGCCACGATCGCCATTGATGTAGATGATAACTTCGATATGACAAATCCTGCTTATGCAAACTGGAAATCAACAATGTCCGGATCCTACGCAGAATATATATATGATTCTAAGTATAAAACCTATGTTCCGGATAACAATGCCAATCTGTTTTATTCAAACGGTGTAGCTTCCGGAACAAGCGGAATATTGGATATTGTATATTCACAAAGTGACAAATTGCTTCATATTACTTTATCTAAAAAGTTTGGTGCATGCGCCTACAAAACACCTGAAATTGGCAAGCGGGTTGCAATCGGATTTAAGGTATATGAGAGCGCAGGATTTTTGTTCACCGAATGCGAAGATACCTATATGGAATCCGTAACAACCTATGTTGCGGCAGGTATGGGATTGCGCACGAATCTCGGAAAGAATTTGTATCTCAATCGAGTGCATTTTGTAAGAGATAATGCAACCAACAGACTTCTTACCTGTACTGCCGATATTCTCCACACAGCAGCGCTCAAGGGTGAGTTGATTATTTCCAACTCCTATTTAGAGGGAAGCCACGATGACGCAATCAATGTGAAAACCTTCTATACAAAAATCGACAGCGTACGGTCAGAGGTTATTGAGGTTGTTCAAACACAATCTGAGGTGATCATTGGTTTTGAGGTTGGAGATGAAATAGACATCATCAACCCCACAGGCTTTGCACCGGTGGCGAGAAGAAAGATTGTTGCAATCACAAAGATCGGAACAGTTTATCAATTGACACTGGATGAAAAAGTTTCCATTCGATACAAAGGCTTCTTGGTAGGCAACCATACCCAGGCAACAAGAATGACGCTGGAAAATACCTTGATCGCTAACAAGCGTAACAGAGGCATTTTGTTACAGGGCAGAGAGAGCGTTATTAAAAACTGCACTTTCCAAAATGTTACAATGGGTGCGATCCAGGTGCTTGCTGTTGCTGACTCCTTCAACGAAGCGATTGCTCCGCAGAATATTGTAATTGAAAACACAAAATTCTTGCAGTGCAATTCTCCCTTAAGAGTATTCTCCTATGATGGATCCCAGCAGTCAACCATTGGCGCGATTCGTGATGTTGAATTGCTGAATAACTATTTCTACAGCTGTTACGGAAATGAAATTTACCTCTTGGGTGTAGAGAATGCGACGATCAAAAATAATTTGTTCGATTGCTTCTCTAACAAGACGGTTATCAGCGTTAATACATCCGGTAATGTAGCGGTAGAGAATAATTGTACGGTTTCTGCATCGGGCATATCCACAAAATTCCTCTATGTAGATGAAAATTCTATCAATGTAACCGAAAAAAACAATAAATGAAAGGAGAGGGAATGAATTGAAAAAGGTAGTAAGCATAATACTCTTGTTTGCGCTTTTGGTGCTTCCGCTGTCAGCATGCAAGCCAAATCAAAATGCTGTAGATTTTTCTGTTAGCATCAGTAAGTCTCCCATTTCCGTTAACGAAACGGCACAAATTGTTGTAACAGGCTTAGATGACACTTCTGCTCTGATGTACAGTTCTCAGAACCCGAGTGTTGCTTCGGTTAGCGATACAGGTTTGATAACAGGCTTAGCGCCTGGTGTGGCAGTATTTGAGGTGCGCCTGAATGATACTGTCAAAACGGTTCAGGTAGAGGTTAAGGACCTTACAGAGGGTGACGGCGATGAAGACAGCAAAGTATCCGCCGACGATATCGCAAACCTTCTTCTCTCCAGTCCGTTTACGCAAGAAATCAAGGATGAGGGCGCATTTGGTCTGGCGAACGCTTCCAATGTAGGCGTAATTAAGGATGAAATTGTCGAAAAATACAAGATTCCCAGTGATGCTGAATTTGATGGCGAAATCATTGTTGTAAACAATTTGACCCTGCAGGATGTTCAGAGCGTTATGCCAAACGAAACGGAACTGACTGACTATAATAAAATCCAGTCCGCTATTTATTTGGCAAAGGAAAAGTCTCAGACGAAATCTGTAAAGGTCAAATTCGAGGGTGAATACAATGTAAACGTACAGGGCATTACAACAGCTCAGGTATTCCAGCTTGACGGCGTCAGAAATACTTATTTTGAGGGCAATGGCGCTACTATCAAGCTGAATATCACCGATTTAAAATGGTACGGCTATTTTAACGCTTCCAATTTGGAAAATGTTTACTTTCATAGCCTGAAGCTGGAATTGAGCTTAGCACCCTTCCTCACCGGTACTGTAGAGTCCTCTGATGAGGCAAACAAGAAAATCACGCTGACCGTCGATCCTGAATTCAACGTTCTGTGTGAAAAGCTTCTTGGAAACAAGAAAAGCATCCGTTCCTATGTGGAATATGACGCAAAGACGAAGGCGCCCAGAGACGGCGGTAACTTTGTTGTTGACGGATTTACGGGCTATGAGCTTAAAAAGGCCGATGACAAATATGTAATGGAGATTCAGTTTAAGAATGGAATTTCCGTGCCGAGAAAGGGAACCTATGCCTCTGTTCAGTTCACGCAGTACGACAATTATGGTTTTTCAGTTTCCAACTCTAAGGATGTGTATATTGAAAACCTTACAATGCACCATGCTGCCGGTATGGGCCTTGTGGGCAACAGTATCGAAAACCTTTATATCAACAGATACAACTTGGTATTAAAGGAAAATAGTAATGCACTTATGACTGCAACTGCAGATGCTTCTCACTTCTCTATGATTAGCGGCAAGTTCTACTATACCAATTCCCTGATCGAAAATTCTCATGATGATGCTTTGAATCTGAAGCACGGCTATTGGTATAAGCTTGACAGTGTCAGCGCTAAGGATAAGACATTTACCTTGACAAAATTGACATCTGCAATGCCTATGCCTAAGGTAGGTGACAAGATTTCAATTTATAATGAGTCCACATTCGAGAGCTACAACCCGAACAGCGGCTATTATACAATTGAATCTGTGACAGCCGTAACAGGCGGCTTCCAGGTCGTTGTTAAGGAAAGACCTTCCGGCAGTGCCGGCTGGGGCAACGCAAGAGCTACCTTTATTTCCAACACACCGGAGTTCGTATTCAGAAACAACATTATTAGAAATAAGCGCAACAGAGGCATCCTCGTTCAAGTGCCGTATGCGGTCATTGAAAATAATCTGTTTGAAAATGTCGGACACGGTTCCATTCAGGCAGCAACTGCCATGGATATTTACAATGAGGCTACACTGCCCCAGGCAACCATTATAAGAAATAATAAGTTCATCAATAACTGCTATATTAAGCCGGAGCCGCTCTACGGAGATGTTTCTGTATTTGCAAACGCAAACAACGGCAGTGTCGGTCCTGCAGGTACATTAAAGGGGATTGTTATTGAAAATAACCTCTTCGCAAAGAATGGTAACAGCAGTATTACATTGCGTGCGACCGCCGATGCAGCAGTTAAGAATAATCTGTTCTATGAATGCAGTAGAACTTGGCCCAGCGGTAATATTTTCAACTGTCTGATCGATTTGTATAACAGCAACGGTATTCTTGTGGAGAAAAATTACAACCAAAATACCTTAGACCTTGGCTTGGTCGGCATATCCCTTCAGGGTCTGACTACAGAAGAGTGTGTTACTTTGACAGATAATACCAATATCACTCTGCCGGGTAACGAGGACGCAGGTCCTGTAGTCAATGTCTCCAAGCTGACCTCTACCATAACGGTCGACGGCGATCTGTCCGAATGGGACAGTGCCAATGCTGTGGATGTAGAGTTCATTGGCGCCAGCACAGCAGAAGGCGAGGAGGTTTCCCTCTCCGATATCGCAAGCTACTTTAAGATCAATAAGTTTAAGCTCGCATACAATGACGAGGGTATCTACTTTGCCTTTGACATCTACGATGACAAGCTGGAGGTCAAGACGATCAACGATTTCTGGCTCGGTGACTGTGTAGAGATCCTGATGTCCTCTGTAACAAATATGCCCAATGCAGATATGCAGGTATATAAGGAGCAGGGCGGTGTCGTGCAATTGGCTTTGGCACCGACTTGGACGAGCAGTGGCTATAAGACCCTTTCTAATGTAAGAACCAACTCCGCATATCTGGAAAACGAAAACCTGATCCAGGCAAACCTTGTCAGAACGGAAAACGGCTACAAGGGAGAGGTTTTCATTCCCTTTGCCTTTGCTCCTGACTTTAAGACAGCGATCGATGCAGATCAGCCCATCGATATTGCCTTTATTGTTGGTGACGCAGAGAGAAGCGACATTAAGCGTGTACAGGTAGGCAATGTTCCTCACTTTGTGGAAAGCTACAAGACAAAGACCGCAAAAATGCCCCAGTACATCTTTAATTAGTGCCAAAAAAATTTATATAAGAAAGGAAAAACGAACATGAAAAAGATCTTAGCAGTTCTCTTGACAATCGCGATCCTCAGCACATTGGCAGGCTGTATTGGCACACAACCTGTCGAGCCAACAGATCCTTCTACTCCGCAGGATATTGCGGTAGAAAGCATCGTATTGGCAGCCCAGTCAACCGCACTTGTTGTTGGTGAAACAACACAGTTGACTGTAACCGTAACCCCTGAAAATGCTACTGACAAGACAGTTATCTACACTTCCGGTGATGTTGCAGTAGCTACCGTATCTGAGACTGGCCTGGTCACAGCAGTTTCTGCCGGTACCGCAACCATTACCGCAACCGTCGGCGATAAGACCGACACCGTAGAAATCACCGTTGCAGAGCCCGCTTCCTCTGACGTTAGTGTTGAGAGCGTTGAGGTTTCTGCACAGGTCAGCAAGCTCAACCCCGAGCAGACCACGCAGCTTACAGTAAATGTATTGCCTGCAAATGCCACCAACAAGGCTGTTTCTTTCACTTCTGACAATGTTGCAGTAGCGACTGTATCCGAGACCGGTCTGGTTACAGCAGTCGGCGCAGGTACCGCAACCATTACCGTTACAACTCAGGATGGCGCAAAGACCGATACCGTTGTGATCACGGTAGAGCCTCCTGTTGCTGACCCCCTGATTAGCCTTGCGGGCGAACTCAGCTACACAGTCAATGCGGGCGAAGACCTCGTGCTTCCCACCGTTACCGCTACGGACTATAACGGCACGGATCTGACCGCTGCCATTGAGATGGAAGATTATGATGATGCGAAGTCCATCAATCTTCAGACCAACAAGTTTAATTCCAAGATCGCCGGTCAGCACACCATCGTGTACTTTGTTTACAGCGAAGCAACGGGAAGAGAAGCAGATCTTGAGATCACTGTCGACGTTGTTCCTGCTGCTGCAGAGAGCTTTGATGTTTCCGGTTACACCGATATCAACGCCCTGAGCAATTATGGCACCTTCAAAGAAAACTTTGAAAAGGGCGCAAGTGCCATTTTGGCTAAGCGGACCGACTCTAACAACGCTTCCCACATTTCCGGCACCTCCGATGCGATTTCCGGCAACTCCCTGATTATTAACTTCAACAAGACTGCCGGTCATGCAGCAAATCAGGTGTTTATGAATGCCTTCGGCGATGTTTTCAAGCGCGGCGTTAAGACCACTTACACAGTCGAATTCGACTATAAGGTTATTTCCGCGAACGGCAACACCGGTGATGTATATCTCCAGCTCGGTTGGGATGGCTTTGACGGCTACAACCTGCCCTTCGTTGCTGACAGCACCGTCGGTAAGGTCAACCACTTCACAGCGAAATTCCCCGAAACTACCGTTGCTGCCACCGGTAATGCTTGGTTCTCCTTCTTCAAGCTTTCCGGCTCCAATGATGAGTGCATCATCGCGATCGATAACATCGTGGTAAAGGCTACGGAAACCGCAGTTACTACAACCGTTATTCCCACCTCCGATCAGCTCCAGGCAGGCTTCACATACGATTGGAAGGACACCTGGTGCGGCATCGGTAACGGTGAGACCAACATCGTTAACAACATCGAAAATGAAACCGTTAAGAACGCGATCCTGGCTGACACAGAGCATTTCGGTGAAAACGTAATGCATCTCATTAATGCCGACGGACATATCGTAGCAGGTATCAATGATACCAATATGCTTCCCGGCTATGTTCTGGATGTAGAGTTCTATTTCTACTCTGTAAATCACGGCGGTCTCCATGCCATTATGATGGTTGGCGGCGTTGGCGCGACCCAGACCCTCAATGTTGAGCATTTGGGCAACAACATCTATAAGGGTACCTTCACTTACATCGTAGGCTCCGGTGCAAACGGAATCAACATCTACGCAGCAGGTAACTCTTCCTTCGATATCTATCTGGGCAAGCTCTCTGCTAAGCTCACCGAAAAGGAAGAAGAAAAGGGTAAGACTCCTAACGGTTACCAGGCTGGTGATAGCTGGGAATTCAATTCCAGACAGTGGGGCAACGAGGATAAGGGTGGCGTAGGCACCTTTGCTTTCGACGGTAATAACGATGCGATCGCTAACGCCAATATGGGTACTGCTCCCACCAAGTTTGTCTTTACTAAGGGCAATAGCAATATGGAATGGGCTCAGATGGGCAACAAGTTTGAGGTCGGCTATACCTACAAGATCACAGCTTACTACTACGTTTCTGAAGTAGTTAATGCAGGCAGACTTTGCTACAATTTAGATAACAGTGTATTCCTTGACATCAATGCTACTACTGCAGGTTATCATACATATGAAATTGAGTGGACCGCAACAAAGACTGTTGACTTCTTCTCCATTTACACTCCGGGCGATGGCTTCCTCGGCACGCTTTACCTCGCTGGCATCAAGATTGAGTTGATGCCCTTTGAAACCGAAAAGGCAACAGCCAATGGTTACAAGGAAGGCGATAGCTGGGAATTCACTTCCAGACAGTGGGGCAACCAGGATAAGGGCGGCGTAGGCACATTTGCTTTCGATGACAATGCTGACGCAATTGCCAATGCCAACATGGGCACTGCTCCTACCAAGTTTGTGTTCTCTCAGACAAATCAGAACATGGAATGGACTCAGATGGGTGGCAAGATGGAAACTGGCCACACATATAAGATCACAATGCATTACTATGTTTCTGAAGTTACACAGGGCGGCAGACTTTGCTATAATTTCGATAATGCCGAATTTATTGGTAACGCAGATGTAACTGTAGGTTATCATGCATACGAGCTTGAGTGGACAGCAACAAAGAATGTTGACTTCTTCTCTTTGTATGTTCCCGACGGTGGCTTCCTCGGCACCTTCTATTTGGGAAGCATTGTTGTTGAATTGGTATCTGTGAACTAAATCTTTATGGGGTAACTGCTAGGGATTTTCCCTAGCAGTTACCTTTAGAAGGAAGTAATTATGATTAAGCTTAACGGAGAATTATTAGAAAGAATCCAAGCAAATAGGAAAAGAATTGCGGATAAGCAATATTGTGTTCCTGAGGTCTTTGCCAACGGTGGCGATTGGCCCGGCGATTGGCAGGGAAGAACGATTCTGTCTCTTGCATCCCTATACAATGCTTTAGAGGGCTTTGATAATGAGAGAAAGGGCGTTCTAAAGCAGCTTACGGATATCCTTGATGCGTTAGATAAAGAAACGAATCCGTACGGCTATTTTGGCGCGTTGCTCGATCCTGAAAAGGTGGATGAGCAGCAGATCAGCGGAAACTCCTGGTTTTTACGGGGACTTTGTGAGTCTTACCAGATTACCAAGGACGAAAAGATATTCGATAGAATTCATAGTATCATAAATAATTATTTACTAAAGCTGTCCGATGCTTATGATAGGTATGAAATCAAAAAGCGTCATTCGGGCGAAGTGAGCGGCTGCTTAAGCGATGAAGTTGACAATTGCTGGAAATATTCCAGCGATGTAGGCTGTGCATTTATTATGCTCGACGGTATGTCACATTGCTATGCCCTTACAAAAAATGAAGAACTGAAAAAACTGATAGATAAGCTTGTAGATAGATTTGTAGCCACAGATTATGTGGGCCTGTCATTCCAAACGCATGCAACCTGTTCCTGCACAAGAGGAATAATCAGAATGTATGAAAATACAGGGGATGATGCGTATCTGTCTAAGGCAATCGCAATTTTTGATAATTACTTAAACTTCGGTATGACCAAGGATTATTGCAATATAAACTGGTTTAATAAGCCGAATTCCTGGACAGAGCCTTGTTGCATAGTGGATTCCTATATTATCGCAGCAAAGCTATATAAAATAACAAATGACCATAAGTACTTAACGATTTTGAATCGGATCTACTTAAATGCCTTGCCTGCTTCGCAAAGAAGCAACGGCGGTGCAGGGTGCAATACTTGCCTGAACGATGAAAATAATGTATTAAAGTGTTTCCTTTACGAAGCATTTTTCTGTTGCTCTATGAGATTGTCAGAGGGCCTTAAGTGCATTGTAGAAACTATCCATACCGATAATAGATTTTTGTTCTTCTTTGAAGGACGGATAGAGACCGAGGCTTATAGTGCCGAAATTACGGGCGATGTATACAAGGATAATGAGATCGTTTTTGAAAGAAAGGACGATAGGGATGGTTTGATTAGTTTGGCCTTCTATTTGCATAAGGACTACGATCTGCTATCAGAAAATGTGCAAAGAAACGGCAACTTTGTGACAATTTCCCTGAAGCCTTTTGAGAAAATAACCGTTGGTATTCGGAGAAGCCATCATTTGGAGGGAGATGTTTATTATCTTGGAGATAATATTCTGTTTAAGAACACCGGCGATGTTGCCAATAGTTCTCCTAAGGTCACAATTGATGGCACGCAATGCGAGTACATTATGAATTATTTGCATGTCAAAGAAGAGGATGCTGAAAAGGTGGAGCAGCGTTTATGAATAATTACTTTTCATTGGCTAAGCCGATTTGGTCAAAGGGACATCTGAATGAGATGAATATAAGTTTGTATTTTTCTTTGGATTTCAAAAAAGAAGAGTGCAAAAAGATGGTAATTACCGCAAATAATTTCTATAGAATTTATTTGAACGGCAAGTTCATTGCATATGGTCCTGCAAGAGCAGCGCACGGTTATCAACGGGTGGACTATTATGACCTTTCTGATTTGGAGGATGAAAATAGGCTGGTTGTTGAGGTAAGTGGATCAAACTGTGTTACTTTTTATGCATTAAATACCACACCGTTTCTGCAAGCAGAGCTTTTAGACGAGGACGGTCAAGTTAGATATTATACGGGTAGAGATTTTAGTTGCTACCTAAATGCGTCGAGACTTCAAAAAGTTGTTAGATTTTCTTATCAGAGAGCCTTTTCAGAATCCTACCGCCTGAATCAGATGCGGTTTGACTTCCTGAAACGGAATAACGGCGCTTACCAGGAAATCGAAACGGTTTCCGTGGCAGAAAGCAAGCATTTGGACAGAGTCGTGCCGTATTGTAGCTTTCCGGAGGTTCGGTTTGATCTGTTTGAATCGGGAACTGTCAGCATCAACGAAAGTAACAAGGTATACGAAGATAGATATATGTTCCTTGAGGGCTTGAAGGTTTTTCCGCAAGATCAGTGGGTTGTGGATCCCAATAGGGATGTGTCCCTTATGGATTTTTGCAGAGGATGCGAAACCAAGCGCGAACTCAGCAACTACGAATTTTCGACCTATGTCTATCAGGAGAGCTCTTCGGGTTTTATAACGCTGAATGTGGATGTGCTGGAAAAGGCGAGAGTGTATGTCATCTTTGATGAAATTAACACATCCAAGGAAAAGGATTGCTGTGAAATTAGCTTTTATAGAAACACGACCCATAACATCATTGACTATGATTTGGATCCCGGAAAGTATGCGTTAATTTCCTTTGAGCCATATACAGCAAAATACATTCGTGTGATCGTGGCGACCGGCAAGGTTGTTGTGAAAAATGTAGGGATGGTTTTGTATGAAAATCCTGATAAGTTAAATTTTGAATATCGCTTTGCTAATAAAAAGATTTCGGACATTGTCCATTCTGCGGTAAATACCTTTGCGCAAAACGCAGTGGATTTGCTGAGCGACTGTCCCAGCAGAGAAAGAGCAGGCTGGTTGTGTGACTCCTACTTTACATCAAAGGCTGAACAATATATCACGGGAGAGAATAAGGTAGAAAGGGCATTTTTGGAAAATTATGTCCTTTGTAAAAAGGATGATATTCCCGCTGGAATGATTCCAATGTGCTATCCTGCGGACTTCTTTGACGGTAATTTTATCCCCAACTGGACGCTTTGGTATGTTTTGGAGCTTGCAGATTATTATTTGAGAACGGGAGATAACGATCTTGTCCAACAGAGTAAGCGCAATGTTTTGGGTATTATGGATTATTTCTCGAAGTTTGAAAATGAGGACGGCTTGTTGGAAGATTTAGAGGGATGGGTGTTCGTTGAGTGGTCAAAGGCGAATGATGCAGATCATATTTGTGGTGTAAATTATCCTTCCAATATGCTCTATTCCAAAGCGCTTAAAGTTGCTGGCGAGTTGTACGGAATGGGAGATTATATCGAAAAGTCCGAGGTAATTAAAAAAGTGATCCTGACGCAGGGATTCAATGGCGAGTTCTTTGTGGATAACTCCGTTAGAAAAGATAAGAAATTGGTTTTGACCAACAACCTTACCGAAACGGCACAATATTATGCGTTCTATTTCAATATTGCTACAAAGGAAAGCCACCCGAAGCTGTTTGATACTTTGGTCAATCATTTTGGCCCATATCGGGATTACAAGACTATATATCCGGAAATTGAAAAAAGCAATGTGATGGTCGGTGATGTTTTCAGATTAAGTATCCTGAACGATAATGAAAAAAATCATATCGCATTAAAGGAGACTATTGCTTATTTCCATAATATGACCGTGTTAACAGGCACATTATGGGAGCACGATTCTTTCCATGCTTCGCTCAATCACGGATTTACCAGCTTTATTATTAACTTAATTATTTCTTCCATATTTGGTATGAAACATATTGATAACACCAATAAAACGGTGGTGTTTGACAGTCATTATTTGGACGAGGATGCCTTTGTTAGTATACCGGTACTCGGTGGGAAATTGGAACTGTGCATCTCTAATAATGAGCGGAAAATATCCTTACCCGAGGGTTACAAAATGATTCTTAAGTAATAACCGGATTTAATTGCATGCTCGCACATAAAAACACCTTGACTAGTGAATTTGAGCAGGACTCTATAGATTTAGCGGTTCCGTCACTTAACTCGGTTTGCAGTACGGAGCGCATCTAATGAAGGAAATTAGCTGACAAAAGATACGCCTTCACATCTATGGATGCGGGGGCGTGTTGCTATCAGAAATGCTTTCCTTCTCCGGGACGATCTTCTCCTTCGCCTATGAGATCTTCAACCGGATGGTCAACGATCTCTGCAGGTTTCGCAGTTTCGAAGGGATTTGGTTGTCCGCTGGGTTGCGATTTATATTCCGATAGGCTCTGATTGCCCATGTCTACGCACTGAACTGTTTCTTCGGATTCTGCGACGTTCGAGTTTTCTGCTTCCTCAGTACACTCTTTCACTGGCGTTTTCTGCACCGCGGGCTCTGCTTTTGTTGCTACTTCGCTTTTGGTTGGAATCGGCTCGCCGGTAGCTTCTGCGATTTGCTCAACCTGTTCTGTGTGTTTCTGGAAATTCTTCTCTCTGCTCCATTGCCGCATTCGGCGGTGTTCCTTCGGTTACTCTCGATGATTGCCCTGTGCGCTGTTTTAGTGTGACGAATAACATAATTGTAATTGCGAGGAAGATGACTAATTTCTTCATATCTATGTTCCTTTCCAAGCCTGCCTTTCGCAGCACACCACAAGAATAAACAGAAATTTCAATTAGTCCAGAGAGAATCGGCACAAAAATGAAATAAATTGCGTATATTTGTTCTATTCGTTTTATTAGTCACCATCGGGCGGTATCGAGAGATGCCGTCTGGCGGTGATGTTTTTTGAGGGAAGAAAAGACTTGTAATTTATAAAATGTATGGTACAATCACGAAACCCTGGAGAGGGACGAGCCGTCTTCTCTTGAAGAAGAGAAAATTGCCTGACCCATATTTTTGACCCATGTTGGATTTGGGCGGGAAGGTTCTGTGCGAAATGGGTCATAGTGACCGTATTTGCATTGGAGATGGCAACTTTCCCGGTGCTGCTATGGCAAAAGCCAAAGGCGCGATCTTCCTCCGGGCTGACGGCCACGGCGTCCCCGAACTGCTGGATGCTATTTTGCAAGTCATCCCCACCGATACATATGTAGAAAAACCGGTCATCCTGATGGAAAAGATGGAATGCGACAAGGATATCGATATCCCCATATGGGAAGCCTACAAGGAGATCGTTGCCAAGTACGACGACCGTGGCGCAGATGCCGTAGGCAACATCGACCGCTTCCAATTCTACGACGAAGCTAAGGATTGCTACTGCGTTATCCAGACCGGTGAAACCGCCATTTATGCCAATGTCATCGTCCAAAAGGGTGTTATATAGGTTTTTCTTTGCTTTTGCATCGCGCTAAGAAACAAAGGTCCCATTCTAATAATGCGAATAGTTAAGCCGTGAACGACGTGTTGGTCGTTCACGGCTTCTTATAGTGTTACAGCATCGGGATCGCCATTGCGATCAGACCCAGCAGCAGAACAGCTGCCATAATCAGTGCAAGAATCTGCTTGAAATTCATTTTTGTTTCTCCTTACTTGCCACACAGCTCTTTGGCTACGGCAACAATATTTTCACAGGACAGGCCAAACTGCTTCAAAAGATCCACAGCAGGACCGGAGTGACCGAACTCGTCATTGACACCGATTCGGCGCACCAAGGTGGGGCACTTCTCAGCCAGCAGAGAGCAAACAGCTTCGCCCAAACCGCCGATGATAGAGTGCTCTTCGCAAGTGATGATCTTGCCACATTCCTGAGCGGCCTTCAAAACCAGCGCCTCGTCCAAAGGCTTAATGGTAGCCATATTGATCACGCGGGCGTGGATACCCTGCTTCTCCAGCTCTTCACCGGCAAGAATTGCTTCATAAGTCAGCAGACCGTTAGCGATGATGGCAACATCGTTGCCTTCCTTCAGCACTTCGCCCTTGCCGATCTCGAACTTGTAGTCCTCGCTATGGAATACCGGCACAGCCAGTCTGCCGAAACGCAGATATACGGGGCCGTTCATCAGGTAAGCGGCCTTAACGGCAGCCTTTGCCTCGACGTCATCAGCGGGGCAGATGACGGTCATACCGGGAATAGAGCGCATCAGCGCAAAATCCTCGCAGCACTGGTGAGAAGCACCGTCCTCACCGACGGAAATACCGCCATGGGTTGCGCCGATCTTTACATTCAGGTGGGGGTAGCCGATGGAGTTACGGACCTGCTCGAAGGCGCGTCCTGCAGCAAACATCGCAAAGCTGGATGCAAAAGGCACCAAACCGGCGGTAGACATACCGGCTGCCATACAGATCATATTCGCTTCTGCGATACCGCAGTCAAAGAAACGGTCAGGGAAAGCTTTCTTAAAAGTGCCGGTCTTGGTTGCGCCTGCGAGGTCAGCATCCAAAACGACTAAGTTTTCGTGCTCAGCGCCCAGCTCTTTGAGCGCATTGCCGTAGCTGTCGCGGGTAGCAACTTTTTTCATATCAGCCATAATTATGCCTCCAATTCTGCCAGCTTGGCATTGAGTTCAGCCATTGCCTGCTCGTATTCCGCATCGTTCGGTGCCTTGCCGTGCCAGCCGGCATCGTTTTCCATAAAGGAAACGTCCTTGCCCTTAATAGAGGTGATCACGATGGCGGTGGGCATGCCTTTGGTTGCCTTTGCGGTGTTGAATGCATCCTCGATGGCATCAAAGTCGTGACCGTCGATTGCCAAAGTGTGAAAGCCGAAGGCCTCCAGCTTGCCAACGATGGGGTAGGGACTCATAACGTCCTTAATGTTGCCGTCGATCTGCAGACCGTTGTTGTCCACAACGATGCAGAGGTTATCTAATTTATAGTGGGCAGCAGCCATACATGCCTCCCAAACCTGACCTTCCTGAATCTCGCCGTCACCCAGCAGAGAATAGACGCGGTTGCTCTTGCCGGTCTGCTTGGCGGCCAGCGCCATACCGACGGCAACAGAGATGCCCTGACCCAGAGAACCGGTGGACATATCTACGCCGGGGACCATATTCATATTGGGGTGGCCCTGCAGATAGCTGTCGATCTTGCGGAGTGTCTTCAGATCCTCCACGGGGAAATAGCCGCGATGCGCCAAAGTGGCGTAGAGGCCGGGGGCGGTGTGGCCCTTGCTCAGAACGAAGCGGTCCCGATCCTCCCACTTGGGATTCTTGGGATCGATGTGCATTTCCTTAAAATACAGATAAGTAAAGATCTCTGTTGCGGACAGAGAGCCGCCGGGGTGGCCTGCCTTAGCGGAATGGGTGGATTCGATGATGCCCATACGCACCTTGCAGGCTGTGATCTGCAATTGCTTCTTTTCGCTGGAAGTCATAATGCTCCTCCTTTATTGTTTTGCCATACTTGGCATTTGTTCTCATAGAACGTCACTGTATATTCTACCATCGATTTTATTTCCTTGCAATACCTTTTCACTAAAAAAAGCCAAATCCCACCTGAAAACGTCAGGTGGGATAGGATTTTATTCTTTTTTTGTGTGGATAAGGCGGTAAATACCAATGCCGATCTGTACCGCAGATAGCACCACCGCGAAGAAGATTGGAATCCAGCCAAGGGTGTTGCCGTTATCTGTCAGCAGTACAATGCCCCACAGAAACAGCGCAATTACACCAATAAAGTTCAAAACAGCAACGAGGGCGATCGCGCCCTTCTTCTTCGTCCATTTGCTCTCAGGGACGATCAGCATCATCAGCTCCCCGTAAATCTCCAAAAATATCTCAAAAATAATGTCCATTTACCGTATATCCTCAATAGAAACACCGTTCTCTGTCAGATAAATCTTTTCGTCTATAACAGAGATATTCAGCAAATGGGTCACACCCTGCCGCGTGGTGCCCTCTACTCGCGTAATGCCATCGTCATCCGTTTGGAAGCGAGGATCATATAGCTGTGAATAAAAGAGGGTTTGGTACTTGACCGTTGTTTTTCCCTGCTCTGTTACCACAAAGTCGATGGTGAAAACATCTGCTGCAGGTCCCATACGCAGTGTGCAGCTTTCCTCTGTGCCGTCGCCGTCAATATCAAAGAGCGCTGTGTGGTAAACTACTTCATAGCCGTCAAAGAGCATACGGCGAACGTTTTCAATATATTCCTGTCTATGCCGTTCATTATCCTGCCCGTTCAACTCCCAAAAATAGGTAGGGATATAGCTTGAATGCATAGGCTGCCAAGGAATAATATATACATCCTCCTCCCCAATATCGTAGGTACTGAGAACCGTACGCATTTCGTAGCCGTAGCAACCACCTCTTTTAAGAAGTTCCAGCGAATCAAGCGGTTCCTCTGTGTGAGGCGTTACGAGGAAGGAATAGTTTCCCGGTGCAAATTGAGATACATAAACATCCAATCCGTTTGTGGCATCCAGTCCGAAAAACTGGGGATATTTTTCCATCATCCTGATTTGGGCATCGGCAAGCTTTGTTGGATCGTTCTCTCCGTACACTTCCGTTTTGGGATCGGTCAAAGAACACGCAGCAAAGAAAACACACAACGCCACCGCTGCAACCGTCACCCAAAGGGCAGGTTTCTTATACTTTAACACGGTTTTCACCCTTTCTTTTACACCAACCTCGCCAAAGGCAAGGGGGCAGGCCGCAATGCTGCGGCGGTTTGCACTACAAGTGAGCAATGCTTGGGAATAGTCTGCTTTTCCCTCTGTATCCAGCTGTTTAATGACCTTTTCGTCGCAGGCAAGCTCAATATCACGGCAAAGGAGAATATATCCCAGCCACATAAGGGGATTAAACCAATGGAGCGTAAGCAGCAGGAAACCAAGGGGCTTCCACAGATGATCCTTGCGGCTAATGTGGGCTTCTTCGTGGGCAACTACGTGGGACAGATCCTCTGCGCTTATTGAAAACGGCAAATAGATCTTCGGTTTTACAACACCCAATACAAAGGGCGATACTACATTTTCGCTTTGGTAGATATTACCCCGCAGCAAAACTGCCGTTCCGATCTTTTTTTGCAGCCGCAAATAGCTAATGCATATATAGCCCAAAAGAATCAGAATTCCGGCAATCCAGGCTGCCGCCAAGATGGGGATCCACACCTGCAAAGGATTCGCACTTGCACCGGGTGCAGGAGAGAAGTTTTTTTCGATAATCGGATTTATCGCGCTGTTGATCGCAGAGATTCCTGAATGGATCGCAGGCACTTCGTCGGTCATTATACTGGGACTTACGGTTTCTGCACTGGGTATCATACTTAGTACGCTCTCGATGGAGAACGGACAAAGCAAACGAATTGCCACGATACCCCAAAGAGCAACCGTAATCCATTTCGGCGCTTTCTTAAGAAGCAACCGAAAAAGCACTATGGCAACCACGATCCAGCCGGCAGATATGCTCATATTAACGGTTTTCAGAAAAAGGTCTGCCATTACGCTTCCCCCTTTCGGTAACGGTCGATCAGCCGCTGGATCTCGTCAATCTCCTTGTCCGACATTTTTTGATGTTTTGTAAATGCGGCAACGAAGGCGGGCAGTGACCCGTCGAAGGTCTTCTTCACCATTTCGTCGATCTCTGCTGCCTGCACCGCATCCTTGCTCACAAGGGAAGATACCACCGTATTTTCGTTCTTCAGCGCGCCACGTTCGGACAGGCGCTTGATAACTGTGTAGGTGGTCGTAGGCTTCCAGCCCAGCTGCTCCTGGCAGAGCTTCACCAGCTCGCTGCTTTTGATCGGCTCGTGCTCCCACAAAATGCAGCAAAACCGGTATTCGCTTTCAAATATTTTCGGTGTTTCCATATCATGCCCTCCTCTAATCTGTTAGAGTAATTATAGTCTAACACATTAGAGTTCACTTGTCAAGAACAAAAAACAGACCGCAATCGGCGGTCTGTTTTTTGTTAAAGGGGGTACAATGCCTCCCGGTGGGAGGTCATTTTAGGAATTTATGGAAAATGAAACCGAGCAGCATACCGGAGAAATTGAGGATGATGTCATCCACATCCAGCCGTCCGCGGAGGGAGAAAAGCTGCAGACATTCAATCAGAAGAAGCAGAGAAATTGCCCATAGGAAAAAACGCCAAAACGGGCGGAAAAAGCGCCATAAACGGGGGAAAAAGTACCCGAGCGGAATAAAGAGCAAGACGTTTCCGAGGAGATTTACAGCGCAGTGGCGGATAAGTGCCGTGTTAGAGCTGTTTTGCAAGACCCAAAGGTAATTACGGATGGTATATAGGGGCTTTATGCTGTAATTTTCTGCAATTTGTGCCCAATAATCCCCCAAACTTGGTTGACGTGTGCCGAAAAATAAAAGAAAAATCATCCAGATGCAGTAAAGGAAAAAGAGGACATACAGCCCGCGTGCTTTGTTTGGCTTTTCCACGTTACCACCTCGCTTTACCAGTATAGAAGATTTGATGCCTTTTATTTCCGCCGTGTTTGTTTTTGCGCAGGCTTCGCCGGCTTTTTCGGAGCAGGCTTACTGACCTTCGCCGGAGGACGGGAGACGGGCTTTCCCTGACGGGGCGGCACGGCGCGGATCAGGCATTTAGGCCCGGAACCGATCAGGTCTTCCCGATGGGCCTTAACCAGCGCTTCCCGGACAAGATAGTAGTTTTTGGGGTTGCGGTACTGGATCAGTGCCCGCTGCATTGCTTTTTCGTGGGGGTCGGTGGGTACATAGACGCGATCCATCGTCCGAGGGTCAAGACCGGTGTAGTACATTACGGAAGAAAGAGTAGAGGGTGTGGGATAGAAATCTTGCACCTGCTCCGGGTTGTAGCCCATATCCCGGATGTATTCCGCCAGCTCCACTGCCTCCTTCATCGTTGAGCCGGGATGGCTGGACATCAGGTAGGGAACGAGGAACTGCTTTAAGCCGTATTGCTTATTTAAGGCGTAATATTTGTCCACAAAACGGTTATAAACTGCATTTTTCGGTTTGCCCATCCGGGAGAGGACGGCATCGGAAACGTGTTCCGGGGCGACCTTCAGCTGACCGGAGATGTGGTACTGCACCAATTCCTTAAAGAAGGTATCCTTTTTGTCAGCAAGGAGATAGTCAAAACGAATGCCACTGCGGACAAAGACTTTTTTGACACCGGGAATTTTCCGCAGCTTTCGCAGCAGGGCAATGTAGTCGCTGTGGTCTGCCACCATATTTTTGCAGGGGGTGGGGTAGAGACATTGACGACCGCCGCAAGCGCCTTTCGTAAGCTGCTTTTGGCAGGCAGGCTGACGGAAATTGGCAGTTGGGCCGCCTACGTCGTGGATATAGCCCTTGAAATCCGGGTCGCGGGTCATCATTTCCGCTTCCTGCAGGATGCTTTCGTGGCTGCGGGTCTGGATAATACGACCCTGATGGAAGGTGAGGGCGCAGAAGGAGCAGGCACCAAAGCAGCCCCGGTTGCTGACTAAGCTAAATTTGACCTCTTCAATGGCAGGGACGCCACCTAATTTTTCATAGCTGGGGTGATAGGTGCGGCAGTATGGGAGCGCATAAACCGCATCCATTTCCTCGGTAGTAAGAGGCTTTTGGGGCGGGTTTTGCACCACAAATTCATTTCCGTAGGGCTCACAAAGCCGCTTGGCGGTAAAGGGGTCGCAATTTCCGTATTGGATACGGAAGCTCTCCGCGTAGGCACGTTTGCTTTTCTGCAGCTCGGAAAAGTCGGGCAGCATAACGGTGGGCAGGCTGTCATCTACCTCCCGGGTCTTAAAGACGGTACCGTCAATGTAAGTGATGTCCCGGACATTCAGGCCGGAGTTCAGCGCGTCGGCGATCTCCACAACGCTTTTTTCGCCCATACCGTACATTAAAAGATCAGCCTGACTGTCCAGCAGAATGGACCGTTTCATACTCTCGGACCAGTAATCGTAGTGTGCGAGGCGGCGAAGGCTGGCTTCAATGCCGCCAATGAGGATGGGAATATCCCTATAGAGCCTGCGGATCAGGTTACAGTAGACCACGGTTGCGTAATCCGGGCGCTTGCCCATCACGCCGCCGGGTGTAAATGCATCACTTTTGCGGCGGTGCTTACTGACGGAATAGTGGTTGACCATAGAGTCCATATTGCCGCCGGAGACCAAAAAGCCCAATCGGGGTCTGCCGAAAATATTGATGGATTGGGGATTTTTCCAGTCCGGCTGGGAGATGATGCCGACTGTATAGCCCGCATTTTCCAGCACACGGCTGATAATAGCGTGACCGAAGGAGGGATGATCCACATAGGCATCACCGATGACATAGACGAAATCGCACTGTGTCCAGCTCCGATCCAGCATTTCTTGTTTCGTAATAGGAAGAAATTCCATAGGGAACCTCCGAAAAGTATTTTTATATAGTATAGCACGAAAGATACAAAAAGGGAAGAAGTGAAAAAATAACGGAAAAATAAGAAAAAAGTGTTGACAAACAAATGAGGGCGTGCTATTATACTTTAGCGCTTAAGGCGCAACTAAATATGCGCGAGTGGTGGAATTGGTAGACTCGCTAGATTCAGGTTCTAGTGTTCACTGCGGACGTGCGGGTTCAAGTCCCGCCTCGCGCACCACGAAAAAAGTCACTTTTGTCTAACGACAAAGGTGACTTTTTTCAATGATATCCGTTCCTGTCGGAACGGGTGATATATCTTCGATATGATATCGCACTGTCGTGCGATGATATATGCCTTCGGCATATGAGGAACGGATATTATATCATGCTTGCGAAGCAAGTATATCATACGGCAGCGCCGTATATCATATCGCATCAGCGATATATCATTGAAAAGTACAACAACTCATGTTATAATCATCTTGAAAGAGGGTGCATTTATGTCCGAAAACAGATTACTTGACTTATCTTTTGAATTTGCAGTTGCAATTGTTAATCTTGTTGATGGCGTAACTGCACCCAAAAGTTCTTATATGACCGATCAGCTTGCAAGAGCGGGTACCTCTGTTGGCGCAAATATCCACGAGGCTCAGTATGCGCAGAGTAAGAAGGATTTTGTATCAAAATTGGAAATTGCACTGAAAGAATCCAACGAAACAAGTTATTGGCTAAAGCTGTTGTATGAAACAAAGAGAATAGATATGACCACATATCAATATACGGAAAAACTTTGCGGAAACATCCGAAGACTTTTAATTGCTTCCTGCAAAACCACAAAGGAGAATGCGAAATGAATTTTCCTGAAATTCTGAACAACGCTTGCGTATTATACTACACACCGCAAGATTATTATGGAACAGTGCACTACACCACTGGAGAAATCGCAGATTACATTCGCTATTTGCAAATACAAAAATGACACACAATACTATCTCTTTGGTTGCAATGCAGATTATGAAGTGGTGAGCGATTCACCATGGGAAAGCGTTGAACAATGCATGTTGGCAGCTAAAAACTCCTATGATTGTGTTATTTCGTGGATAGCAATGAACGAATACTACTTTTAGTCTTTCTTACCTCATTTCTGCTCCATTTGGTTGTTCATAGACAAAAGAACCCGACGGGGATGCTTTTCTTTTGCTTTCGGAAAGCGCGCATCCGGTTCCGAAAGGGACCCCGCCTCGCGCGCGGAAATTCTTAAAAAACAAATCACCGCGCCGATTTTGGCGCGGTGATCTTAATTGGGAGGGTTGTACCGAGAGATTGCCACGGATGCAAAGCGTTCCCGCAATGACGGTGAGGGGCGGGACGGGGAACCCGTCCCCTACGGGGGGAGAACGGATCCTTCGGCTTCGCTCAGGATGACGTCGTTTTTTCGGTAGGCGGTGGGCGATTTGTGAATCGCCCCTACGGTGAAAAACAAAAGGCGCTACCGGGAGATTGCCACACCAGCGTGCGCGCTGGTTCGCAATGACAACGGGGGATTATTCTGACGGTCAGATGCCGCCGACGATATCCAAGCTGATTTCTACATCACAGTTCGGGACGATGAAGGCATAGCACCAATAGTCGCCAACTTCTTGCGATTGGATGTTTGTGCCGTTGACGGTGACAACAATATCCGCGTCCATAATTATGTTTGTGTAGAGCTTCATCAGCATACCGGAGGGGTACTTTTCAGGAAGCTCGCCGGCGGGGTGAGTCTCCGGGAGACAAACAATAAGCTCGCTGCCCTCGGTAACGGTGATTTGATAGCTGTGTCCATCTCCTGTGAAGGGGTCGTAGTCCTCGTGGCTACAGTTTACGCAGCTGCGGATGGTAACGGTCTGCTCTGTGCCGGGAACAGGGTAGGTAGTGCCCTCATCGTAGCTATGCGCAAAGAAGCAGGGGTCGATGTGTTCTTCATCATAGTAATAGAAGCCGGTTGCGGGGGCTTCACCGCCTTTGCGCAGCGTAAGCTGGGTGTTATACTTGTAGTTCTTACCATCGTAAGAGTGGCTTGCGCCGGGTGAACGGTAGATGCCTAAGAACCAAAAGACAAGACTGCCGCCCTCGTCAGTGGTACCGTCGGAGTAGACAAAGTAGTAATCCCCGTTTTGGCAATGCTGCGCCAAGGTTTCTGCGGGCTGGAAATAGTAGCTCATAAAAGCGATACTAAGGGAGCTTTTATAATGACCCCGGGTGCCGAGATACTGGAAATTCTGCGCCTTTAAGTAATCGTAAACGGACTGCACATAGGCATCAAATTCCTCGTTTGTCAGGAAATCATATACCTTCCAGTCGCTTTGGTTGAGCAGGGTAGGGCCGGTTTGGGGCAGGTCGGGCACAAGACATTCGGTAAGCGTTTCTTCGGAATACCAAACGTCCTCCTGATAGCTTTCGCCACAGCCGGCGAGGGCGAAAAGCAGGCAGAGGATAAGAAATAGAGAGAGTTTTCTTGCCATAAACGGTCACTCCTTTTTGCGGTATGTTCATCATTAAGTTAACACAAAATTATGATGGTGTAAAGGATGCGTTTTCCAATTTCTGAGGGAAATGCTGCCAAAAGGCAGGGTATGGGGAACAAAAGGTTGACATTAGGCCATATTTCGAGTATAATTTCCAAGTATAAACGGAAACTGTGCCCAATAGAATTTGAAGCGAAAGCGGAGCGGTTTTGGGCGATTGATCGACAGAATTTTCGCTTTTTCCGGCGAATTCGGGGAAGGAGGGCCATCAAATGAAGAAGAAGCAAAGAAAAGGTATGACGCTGGCGGAGATATGTATCGTTATGGCGGTGGTGGCCATCGTGTCCCTGTCGGTGACCTCTTTTGCCACCATGGCCAGCGGCCGCGGCACAGCTGCCGCCACCAAGCTGGACGCCATGGGCGATTTGGAAATCGTGGAAGCTGTCGTGGAAAGCTGGATTTTGGAGGCTGCCAAAGACCCGGAAAATGAGTTTTTGATTGCTGAGGATAAATCCAATATAACTGCGACAGATAAGAATGGAATAGTACTGGGAAGTATTATGCGTTCAGGACATACACTAAATGTAATCTTTCCGGGGAATACTGGTGCGGTATTCTATCAGTTAAAGACTATGAAGAACTTAGAGTTTGCGGCGGTGAAGAATGAAGATGAAACTGCAGCCATCTACTACTGCACCGTGACTTATGAGTACCGCAATGGTATTGTTACAAAAGAACAGACCTATACATTCTGCGTTTATCCCCGGGTGGGCGAGATCGTGTCTGCATCTGCGCAGTAAGAAATTATGAAAGGAGGGCGATCCTATGAAAGAGAATATGAAATCCCGTAGGGGTGTTGCACTTGCAGAAGCTGTGATTGCCCTCGTAGTCATCGGTATTATCAGTGTTGCGACGCTTACAATAATTTTTAGCTCCGTACAGGTGGAGAATAAGACGATTGTGGCAATGGATGTCCGCAATCAGGCGGAAAATGCCATTGAGTGCTTCCGTTTTGCTAAGGGCAATGAGGAAACTTTTATTGCGTGTTTGAAGAGAACAACGGCAGATAGCGAGTCGGATTTTATTGAGACTGGTGTGGATACGCATATTTATGCTCTCGACAAGGGCGGCTATGAAATCGTCATTACTGTGATGGTTGACGATGCGGGCGAAATGACCGGATTTGAATTTGTTGCTGCCTATGAAAATAAGATTGAAGACCCAATTTATGATTTTGATTTTCCTAAACCCTCCAACGAAGGAGGTAGTGAACAATGAAAAAGAAATTACTTGACCGCCGGGGCGCGGCCATTGAGCTTGCCATTATGATGATGGTATTCAGCATCTTTATTACTACCATCGTGCTGACCACAGCATTGCTGCAGAATTCCCATAAAGCTAAGGCAGAGCTGGGCATCAAGCAGGACATTTTCCTTGAGCAGCTGGGTGAAGATTTCGTGGATGCTGTTTTGAGTGGTGGAATGAATACGGGTTGGAAACCTGAGGGATACAAGGACATTACATTTGTTGACACGACTGAGAGACATAACTTTGGCGATAAAGAGACTATAAAAGCTACCTGTACGGAAGATGGGAGAATTATACAAACCTGTCTAAGCTGCGGTTATCAAAAGCTCATAGAAACGCTTCCTGCGCTCGGACATAATACAACGGGTATCGATTGCCACGAGGCAAACGGAGCGTGCAAAGATTGTGGTGCGTTAGTGCCGGTAGAACATAGTTGGGTGTCGGATACGGCAGCAAGTTGTACGGAAGAAATAATTGCAGACTGCAAATGTACGGTTTGTGGAGAAGAGGAAAGGAGAGTTCTTTCCGCTTTAGGGCACAGCTTTGGCGATGAGGTGATTACGAAAGAGCCTAATTGCACAGAAAAAGGCGAAAAAACATTCACTTGTACTATATGCGGACATAACGAAGAACAAGAAATTGAAGCAATGGGACACGCCTGGGACGATGGCGTGGCTAAAGATGGGAAAACCTGTGCAGATCAGGATGGGATTATGTTGTTCTCCTGCACAAACAAGGATTGCAATGCAACAGAAGAGCGCCCTATTCCTCATAAAGAGTGGGATGAAGGTGTTGTTACCAAAGAACCTTCTCACACAGAAGAGGGTGTAATGACATATACTTGCGTATGTGGCGCTACGGAACTGAAGCCAATTGAAAAGACTAAGGAACACAGCTTTAATGAAAACGATATATGTGTATGTGGCGCAAGAAGAAATCATTATATTCTGACAGTCATAACTGCCGGAAAGGATGCGTACAAGCTGCATATACAAGGAATTGATGCAGTGGAAAATCCCCAAGGCATCCCGGAGGGAAGCTCTGATGTGATAGATGCTTGCGGCTCGGTTGTGCTGAAGATTTCTATTGAGTGGAGCGAAACAGATAATGCTTACAAGATTACGGAATGGAGTAAGAAATGAGAGGAGTTTTGGCAAGTATGTTTGAAAGTCCTATAAATGCCGTCATCGGCATTGATACAGATGCGGAAACTTTCAGCTTTTATGTGGATTTGGGCGACAAACGGGAGGCACAGCAGGTGGTTTCTTACCGCTGCCGTCCCTTCTGCGAGGAGTTCTACCAAAAGCTGGACAAGGCCATTAAGAATTATCAGCAGAGAAACCCCTCTGTTTCTATGGCAAAGGTTGCGATCGTGCTGTCGGACGATGCGTTTTTGATGGACACCATCAATGTGCCTACCATCAACCGCCGGGCAATGGAAAACTCCTTGGAGGTTGCCATCGGCGCGACCTATAAGAATAAAAAAGAGCTGCGTTACCGCACCTACCCCCTGAACCAAAATAAGCAGTTCTCTACCTTCGGCCTTGTAGGTGTCCGCAAGGATATTTTAGAAAAGCTGCAGGAGGTTTGCACGGCCAATCAGGTGGGCATCCACTGCGTTACCTCTGCTGCAAATGCTATGGCCAGCGGCGCGATGGCCCTCAACGGCAGACTGAGAAACGGTACATATCTCCTTCTTGATGTGAAGGAAAGCTGCTGCCGGTTTGCCTTTGTGAATAAAGGGCGTGTCATCGGCGCGTACCGCCTGCCCTTTGGTGAGGCAATGCTCTATAAGTCCCGCATGGTTTCTGAGGATCTGCTGTTTGACCACAGCAGCGGCGAGCTTTTGGTTCTCAATGCCAACGAAAAGGCAAAGGCCAAGCACATCACGATGATGGGCGAGGAGGTTTTGGCAGATCCGGACGCGATGCCGGCGCAGATGGAGGAAGAAGAGGAAGAAGACGAGGCTATGTTTGTTGCGGCTGCCGGTAACGGCAAGCGCACCGGCAGAAAGCTGCCGAAATTTATGCAGCGTGAGCTGCCGACTGACCGGGAAGGCTTTGTTTATGAGAATTTCCGCATCATCCTCAAATGGACATTAGACCTCTTAAACGGCAATCCTACCATTACGGCCCAAGGCCCGATCGATATGGTCTATGTCAATATGGCGAAGGAATACGATTTCCTGTTCCCCCGACTCAATTCCGAGGAGGAAGGCCACCGCGTGAAATTTGTACCGCTGCTGCCCGGTAACGGCTACAGCGATTTGGCTGCCGATGCACACGATTTGGAGCTTTACGGCGGTTTCCAGCTCCGCCAGTTCGGCAAGCTTAATAGCTTTTGATAAAAAATAAGGAGAGATCATATGGACCCGCAGGAATTTACAATGCTTTGCGTATATATACTTTCCGGCATATTGGGCCTATGCGTGGGCAGCTTTCTCAATGTGGTGATCTACCGCCTGCCCAATGAAATGAACCTCTCTAAACCCGGCTCTCACTGCACAAAGTGCAGCTACAGCCTCAAATGGTACGACAATATCCCCGTACTTTCTTATTTGCTCCTTGGCGGCAAGTGCCGTAAGTGTAAGAGCCCTATATCGCCCCGGTATATGATCGTTGAGATCATAAATGCGGCCCTTTGGCTATTGTCAGCAGCCCTATACTGGGAGGTTAGTCCTGTCTATGCCGGTGCGGTGGCGGTGGCTTGCTCGGCACTTATTTGCATTTTCTTTATCGACTTGGAGCATATGCTCATTTATAACCGCTTTACCATCCTTGTAGCCATTGCCGGTGTGATCGCCGCGGTCACGCAGGCAGAGGGCGCGTGGTACGATCACATAATCGGCGGATTAGTTGGCGCAGCGGCATTTCTCGGCATCTACTACGGTGCGATCGCGGTACTGAAACAAGAGGGACTGGGCTTTGGCGACGTGAAATATGCCGCTGCAGCGGGACTGCTCTTGGGCTGGCAGAGATTTTTGCTTTCGATCCTTATTGCATCCGTAGCAGGCGCTTTGGTTATGGTCATTTCTAACCGGATCACCAATGCGGACAAGCGGAAAGAATACCCCTTCGGACCCTTCCTTGTGGTGGGGACGCTGGTGGCGCTGTTCTTTGGCAATGGGGTGATCTCTTGGTATATCGGACTTTTACTGCAATAGGAAGGGAGAATGATCCTCTATGCAAAAATATAAATATACAGCAGTTGACCTGCAAAAACACAAAATTAAGGGTGTCTTTATCGCAAAGGACGAGGCGGACTTGGCAGAACAGCTGGCGAAGCAAAGCCTGTTTCTGATTTCCGCCAAGCCATACACCGGCGGCACCTCCGGCTCGTTTTTCAGCTTTGAGCAGACGGTTACCATTAAGGAGCTGACCGGCTTCTGCCGGCAGTATGCCATTATGCTCAATACCCACATTCCCATTTTGGACTGTTTGGATATTCTGAAAAATCAGCCCTACACCAACTACTTTAAGAATGTGATCTCCGTTATTTACGAGGATGTAGAAAGTGGTATCCTGCTGTCGGAGGCGCTGGAAAAGCACAAGAACGTATTCCCGGATTTCTTCCGCAGTATGATCAAGGTCGGTGAAATTTCCGGTCATTTGGATGCGGTGCTGAACTCTTTAGCGGAATACTACGAAACTGAGTCCGAAAACCGTCGGAAGATCAAGAGCGCGCTTTCTTATCCTATGATGCTGATGGGTATGACGGTTGGCATCGTTGTGCTGATGCTGGCGGTGGTTGTGCCTACATTCCGGGATACCCTCAGCAAGCTGAATGTGGAGCCGGAGGGCTTGACAGCTGCTATTTATGCAATCTCTGATTTTCTGCTAAATTACTGGCAGATACTCCTGCTGGTGATTTTGGGCGTGGTGCTTGCGATCATGCTGGTTAACCGTACGGAAAAGGGCAAGTATTTCTTTGATGTCTGCAAGTTGACCATTCCGGTCATTAAGACCATTCAGATCAATACCATCACCTCCCGCTTTGCAAGAGCCTTCGCACTGCTGCTGAGCAGCGGTCTTGACCTTAACGAAGCCCTTAACGCGACAGAAATTGTTATTGGCAACCGGTACTTATCAAAACGCTTCCACGAGGCGGCAGAGGCGGTGCGCGGCGGTATGTCCCTGACCAACGCCTTTGAGAGCTATCGACTGTTCCCACCTATGATGGTACAGATGATCACCATCGGTGAAAAGACCAATGCGCTGGACGATGTACTTACCCGTTCCTGCAAGTTCTTTGACGATCAGGTGGAAATCTCCGTCAACTCCCTCACAAACAAACTGCAGCCGTTGATGCTGCTGATTATGGGCGCCGTCATTATTACGCTGTTCTTGGCGGTTTACTCTCCCATCCTCTCCATTATGACAGGACTGAACGTATAAGAGGTAACACACTATGAATACAAATTTCGAGCTGCTTCAATTTTATATTTATAAAAAGCTCGTCAAGCGTAAGGATGCCCAAACTTTTTTGGAAGAAGCTACCCGCTTGAATATCAGCATCCGTGACTATTTGCTGACCAAGGAAATCATCACGGATAATAGCGATTTGGAGGCGCTGGCAGAGTACTACTGCATGCCCAGCGTGGAAATCGATATGCTGGAGATCAATGAGGAGCTGTTTGATCTCTTTACCTTCGATTTTATGAAGAAGCACAAGGTCGTACCGATCAGCTACGACAAAAACGGTGTACTTCTGGTGGCCTGCGCAAAGCCGCTGAGCTGTCACGCAATGTCCTCCATTTCTTCGCAGCTTGCCTGTAAGTGCCAGTATATTCTGGTGCCTTCCGTGCAGGTTGAGCGGTATGTTGACTCTGTTTCTGCTGTGGTCTCTACCTCCGCAGCGCTGAGTGACCTGAATACGGAGAAGGAAGAGCAGCAGGTAAATGCTCTGCAAAGTACCGGTGTGGCCGGCGCCAGCGAGGGCGATGTTATCAACAACCCTGCCGTTCGTCTTGTTGACTCTGTTATCCGTGAGGCGATCCCTTACCGGGCCAGCGATATCCACATCGAGCCTTTTGAGAAAGCTGTCCGCGTCCGCTACCGTATCGACGGTGACCTGCAGGACCGTGCAGAATTCCCCATTGAGGCATACTCTGCAATCTGCGCCAGACTTAAGATTATGGCAGGTTTGAATATTGCAGAGCGCCGTGTGCCCCAGGATGGTCGTATCAATATGAATATCGGCGGCAAGGAATACGACTTCCGTGTATCTACGCTGCCTACTGTCTTTGGCGAAAAGTTCGTTATCCGTGTGCTGGATAAGACTTCCTTTAACTTTACCCGGCAGGACCTTGGTTTTACCGATGAAGAAAATGCAGTTGTTGACAGAATGCTTGCCCGCCCCCACGGCATTATTCTGCTGACCGGCCCTACGGGCTGCGGTAAGTCTACCACGCTGTACTCCTTCCTGAAGGAAGTCAACAACTCTACGGTTAATATCGTTACTGTTGAAGACCCTGTGGAATATACTATGGCCGGTGTCAACCAGACCCAAGTCAATACCAAGGCAAATATGACCTTTGCGGCTGCGCTACGCTCTATCCTCCGTCAAGACCCGGATATTATTATGATCGGTGAGATTCGTGACGAAGAGACGGCGGAAATTGCAGTTCGAAGCGCAATTACCGGCCACATCGTGTTTAGTACCCTCCATACCAACGATGCACCAGGCGCTATTTTGAGACTTCAGGATATGGGCATCGATAACTATCTCGTTGCCGATGCGTTGGTGGGTGTTATTGCCCAGCGTCTTGTAAAGCGTCTGTGCCCGGCTTGTAAGAAGAAGGGCCGTACCAATGCCAAGGAGATGGAGATCCTTGGTCTTACGGAACCGATTTCCATTGCGCGGCCGCAGGGCTGCCAATTCTGTAACAATACCGGTTACAAGGGGAGAATTGCTGTTCATGAGGTTATGTATATGAACGAGGCAATGAAGAGCGCTGCTATGAACGAGCGCAATTTGGACGTTCTGCGCAAGCTGGCAGCAGAAAACGGTATGAATACCCTGTGGAATTCCTGCCGCAGCTTGGTGCTTAAGGGTGTCACCAGCATTCAGGAGCTCATGTTCTTGAACGCAGAATAATCATTTAGGAGGAGCGATATGGCAAAGCAGCATTTTTATTCCCGCGTGCCTGCCAAGGGAAGCTTATATAACCGCGCTGACGGCTTTGATACCTTTGCCCATTCTCAGGGTCTCAGCCGGGATTTTGTGGAGCGGGAGCTTTCTGCCGTTTATGAAAATAAGCTGACAAAGCAGGATGCGGAGGCTGTCCGTACCGGGCAAATGCCGGCGGTCTACAGCCAAAGCTGCCTGAAATCCGGTGCATTGGTGCAAAGCTGTGTTTCTTACCTGCCAAAGGACTATACCGGTGAGCGCAGTGCCTATCTTTGCCATAGCCTGATCCTCTCGGAAGAAGAAAAACAAATGGTTTTCTCCGGTGGGAATGGGCTGCTGAACCCGAAAATGCTTATTTCGGACGCAGGTGCCTTTGATCTTGCCACCCAAGTGGCAACGGGAGACTATCCGGAAAAGGAATATGTGCCCTGCACTGCGGAGGATCCTAAATTTCTCACAGAGCGCTATGAACCAGCCACTGTAAAAGCGTTTTTGTTCGGCATTCTTTCTGCACTGTGCGGCAAGGGTAAAACGGTCTATTTTAAGCTCCCCTGCAAGGACGAACAGGCACCTTTGGAAGCACTGAAAATGCTGAATATGGCAATTAGTGTGGTGCCGTACCACCTGCGCAAAAGCGTTTCTTTTGTCACTTATGTGACCGATCCTGCGCAGTATGGTCACGTGAAGATCAAGTGCGTTTGCGGCGAATGCCCGGAATCCGCACTTAGTAAGGGCATTTTTGTGGATTTTGGCACGGATTTGGTCACCGGTATGCCGGCGGCGGATGTGATTGCCAAGATTCCTGTAAGTTTCTTCTACTCCCTTTTGGAGGATGCCTCCATCCGCGGCGAGTTTTTACGTTTTGTAAGTAAGGCTGTAGATGCCGTTCCGGAACTGGAAAAGCTGAATCCCAAGACCCTTTCTGATCTTGTTTTCCTCTTTGGCGGTGCCAGCGGTCTTTACGATCAGGAAAAGATACTGCCTACGGACGAGGATGTACTTACTTTCTTATCCAGTTATGAAAAATACCGGGCCGCCTTGGGCGAGGAGTCCCGGCGCAATGCGTATAAGTGTCTGGAAAGATACCCGCAAAGGCATATAGCGATCCCAAAACCCATCTTTGCAAAGGTATCTAAGCTTTATAATGCGGAAGTGCCCTCCGCCAAGCGGATGGTTATGAACGTGGCGCTGGAGCTGATCCATACGGATGTGATGCGTGATAAGCTCTTTACCTTCTTGAAAAACAACTACGATGGCGAGAATGCAGATATTCAGGCGGTAATCACTGCCGACCTGTGCCGGGTCTATTATGGCGGATTTTTGCAGTCCCAAATTCTGGATTTCTTTGCCCAGCATTTTGCCGGCGAGCCGGAGAATATCCAGAATGCCATTTTTGAAAAACTGATGCTTACCATTCGCACAGTGGCAATCCAGGATAAGATCCTTTCTGTTGTGGCAGCAAATTACAGTATTCTGACGGCAAAGCAGAAAGCGCATTTATATGAGACCATTTTCGAGATGATGCCGGAGTGCGATAAGCTGACAGTAGCTTTGGTGACCCGGATCAATGCCCAAATGACGGAAGAGGACGAAAAGGTCCGCAGTTATGTAACAGAAAAGCTCACAGAGCTTCTTTCTGCAGACTACAAGAAAAAAGAGCATAAGCTGATGCCGCTCCTTTGCGCAGAGCCGGGCTTCTGCCGGGATCTTACTGTAAATCTTGCGTTTGGCCCTTGGAGTACACGAAAGATTTATGAGGAATATATCGCCCTGCTTTCTGTGAAGAAGATCCGTGAGAAGGCGGAAATGCTCCTCTATATCGCAAAAACGGTGCCCGGTGAAAAGACGGACGGTCTGCTGACCTTGGCAGTGGAACCGCTTTTTGGAGCAGAGAAAGAAAAAGCCACCCTCTATCAATGGATGGATGTAGAGGAGTGCCTGCAAACTGCCTTTGCATCCGGTTGCATTGCAACCTGGGAATTGATGCGGGATAAGGTCATCCATCCCGGAATTATGGGCAGGATCAATGATATTTATTCTGTAAAGCTCCATAAAGAGGGCTTGCAGGTGATTTCTCAGTACGCCAAAAACCATTCCTACCTCCGTGACAGCGCGGCCTATAAGGCCATTGCCACACTCAGGAATCTTGTGGAGGCGGTGGAAAATGCAGATGCGGGCTGTACATTCCGCACGCTGTGGGCGCTTTTGCAGGAAAAGGGAGATTTTGCCCCTATGGCTGAGTACCTGCTGCACACCCGGCTGAATTGGGAGATCCAGTCTCCGGAGCAAGGCATTCTCTGGTGCCTGTGCGGGAATGCGCTGAAGGACGGAAAATTCCTTTCTCAGGAGCTGTATCAGCAGGCAAAGGGTCGGTATTCTCACGCGAAGGCAATTGAGGATCCCAAGCTGACGGGCACAAAGCTGACGGCTGCGGCCAGTGCAGCAGCCGGTGAGCGGATACTCCAGTATTTGATGTGGGCTTGCGCCGCAGAACCGGCCTTGACGGCGATGGTTTGCGAAGACAGAGAGGGAATTGCATGGCTGCTGCAGGCGCTATGTGAGGATTGCGGACGCAATGCGGAAAAGTGGGTGCTTGCGACTATGGCAAATGCACCGTCACAGCTTCAGGAGCTGGTGACCGTGTTGCTTACGGAGAATAAGCCAAAGCCCGGCAATATTTTTGCGAAGCTTTTTGGTAAAAAATAATATAAGACCGCTTTGGATGCCTCCAAAGCGGTCTTGCTTTTTTATTTATGTGTGCTATACTTGAAGTATCTGTGGTGTGTTGACACCGTAGAGAAGAAGGAAAAGAGAAAGAAAAGTGAAAGCGTTTTTTGCTTGGCTATTCAGCGAAAACACCTCCGATCTGCAGATCAGCCTCTTTAACATTTGGCATTTATTCTATTTGCTGCTTGTGTTTGGCGGGACTGTGTTGCTGTCTGCCTTGTGATCTACGGTACCTATTACGGCCTGCGCCATATGACTTAAAAAAAGAGAAACAGAGAACATAAAACATAAAAATAAATGCAAATGGAGGAGAAAGAATGAAAAAGAAGGTATGTATGCGTGGATTTATAGCCATCCTGATTGCGGCTGTGGTCTTTTTCGCGGGATGCTCACAAGAGCAGCTTATTGAATTTGCTCTGGAAAATGCACTTCGCGCTGCTGTAGATGCGGCGGTGGCAGAAAATGAGGATGCTGCCAAGGTTATGGCGCATATGGAGAAAAGAATCGATTTGAAGGTTGTCTCCAGCGAGATTACGCAGTCCGGCGTGACAGCAGATTGCCGTGTATCCTCCCCGGATCTCACGGGATTTGTAGAAAGCTTTCATGCAAATGATTATGCGACCCGGGCTGAGCTGGTCGATGCGATTTGCAAAGCTGTCGATACAGCGCCGATCACAACCCATGAAATGACTTTGGGTTTCCGGGTTACGGAAAGTGGCTATGACCTCATTGACATAGAGGATTTCCTGGAGGCCTACAGCGGTGGCAGCTTTGAAATTCTCCAAGATATGCAGAAATAAAAGAAATAGCAGCCGGGACACCATAACGTCCCGGCTGTTTTATTGATTAGGGAAACCACCGGCTATGCCGGTGGAGGTACTCCGTAAAAAAGCTTTAGCTTCAAGCATCGAGCGAAGCGAGCTACTAGCAAAGGCACTTACAAATTAGTACAACGAAGCGATAGAAGGGACAGTGCCCGTTTACGGGCGGCGGAGCAATCAATGCAATCGAAAGCGTATTCAGTGCGTCTTTAGATGCCCGCCAGTAAAATGCCCTTCTAGGGCTTAATCAAGCCTCCGGCTTAGCCGGAGGTCATGACTGTATAAAGAAAACCACCGGCAGTGTGAAGTTCGGTTTTGGTTTCTTAGGGAAATAGAGGGGGTGACGGCATGACAATGGTCGGACAGGAAACTGGCACAATCGCTGCGCACAGATCGGATGTTTGCGGAGGACGAAATGAAACAAGAATGTGATACAATACGACTGCTTGTTCTTGCACAAAGGTTTGACATAGTGGGTTATTGTGGACATGATACACGCGAATAACAACAAAAAGTTCAGTTGCCAAAAGAAATATTTGGAAAATGCTTCAAGTTTTTCTTGACAAACGGGAACGGAGGGCGTATAATAAACTGCGGTTAGCGGGAGCTAACTAAGTATTTAGAGATTAGGTTAGTTTTGGCTAACTTCCGGAAAGGAGCTCGCGGATATGGATCTGTGCAAGGCAGAGCTGGGAAAAGAATATATCGTTACTGCTATCGAGACCGATGACGAGGAGCTCAACAGCTTTCTGTTTTCTCTCGGCTGCTATAGCGGCGAGCCGATCACTGTGATCTCTCGGCGGCGAGGCGGATGTACGGTGTCTATTAAAGACGGCAGATATAATATTGACAATCAGTTGGCAGCAGCGATTCGGATTTTTTGAAATAGAACGATTGTGCTGCCAACCCTATTTTTGCATTACAGTTAGCGGATGCTAACTAATTGATATTCAGGAGGTAAATAGATGAGAATTGCGTTTGCGGGCAATCCCAATAGCGGCAAGACCACGATGTACAATGCCCTCACAGGACGAAATGAAAAGGTGGGCAACTGGGCAGGCGTTACAGTGGACAAAAAGGAAGCGCCGATTAAGAAGCTCTATGCAGGCGAAATGGACCTGACAGCGGTGGACCTGCCGGGTGCCTACTCTATGTCGCCTTTTACATCAGAAGAGAGCGTTACCAGTACATATGTCAAAAATGAGCATCCGGACGTCATTATCAATATCGTGGATGCGACAAACCTGAGCCGCAGCCTGTTTTTCACTACCCAGCTGCTGGAGTTGGGGATCCCGGTGGTAGTAGCGCTGAATAAAGCAGACATCAACGAAAAAAAGAAAACCCAGATCGACGAAAAGCTACTTTCTAAAAAGCTGGGCTGCCCCGTGGTAGAGACGGTTTCTACTTCTTCTGAGGGCCTAAAAGATGTGATCGATGCTGCGGTCAAATTGATCGGCAAGGGACAGATCGCGCCCTATCATCAGGGGAACATCGACCTGAGCAGCAAACGGGCGGTGACAGAAGCGGATCGCAAGCGCTTTGACTTTGTTAACGGCATTGTTAAGGCGGTAGAAAGCCGGACTGTCCGCACCCGGGACATCAATTATCAGGACAAAATCGATGCGGTTCTGACGCATCCGCTGGTGGGCTTACCGATTTTCGCAGTCGTGATGTTCTTGGTGTTCCAGATTTCTCAGGCATGGCTGGGTGTATGGATCGCAGAGGGTTATGAATTTGCCAACGGCACCACCATTCCCGGTCTTGTGACCCTGATCGATGCCTTTAAGGAGTGGGTAGCCGGTCTTTTGGAAGGCGGCAATGACTTCTTGGTGGCGTTGCTGACAGAGGGCATCATCGGTGGTGTTTCCGCTGTGGTTGGTTTCCTGCCGCTGGTTATGGTTATGTACTTCCTGATCGCGCTGCTGGAGGATTGCGGGTATATGGCGCGGGCAACGGTCGTACTGGATCCGATCTTTAAGAAGGTGGGTCTTTCCGGTAAATCTGTGATTCCCTTTGTGATCGGTACCGGCTGTGCCATCCCCGGCGTTATGGCGGCCCGTACTATCCGCAATGAACGGGAGCGCAATGCTACGGCAATGCTGGCACCCTTTATGCCTTGCGGCGCAAAGCTGCCGGTGATTGCGCTTTTTGCCGGCGCGTTCTTTGATGAAGCCACTTGGGTCGGCACGCTGATGTATTTTGCAGGTATTGTATTTATTCTGCTGGGCGCGCTGCTTGTCAACAAGATTGCAGGACATAAAAACCGCAAATCCTTCTTCATTATGGAGCTGCCGGAGTATAAGGTTCCCTCTTTTAAGCGAGCTGTGATTTCTATGTGCAGCCGTGGCTGGGCATACATCGTTAAGGCCGGTACGATCATTCTGGTCTGTAATGCGGTTGTGTTTATTATGCAGTCTTTTAACTGGCAGCTGCAGCTGGTAGAGGAGGGGATGGAGCATACCTCTATTCTTGCCACCATTGCCAATCCCATTGCGACTCTTCTGGTGCCTGTGGTCGGTATCACAGCTTGGCAGCTGGCTGCCGGTGCAGTTACCGGCTTTATTGCGAAGGAAAATGTGGTCGGCACACTGGCTGTTTGCTATGGCTTTGTGGTAAATGACGATTTGGAAATGGTGGGCTCCGGCAATGAGGTGGCGGCTACAATGGTAGGACTCACAAAAGTTGCGGCCCTTGCATATCTTATGTTCAATCTGTTTACACCTCCCTGCTTCGCGGCTATGGGTGCAATGAATTCGGAAATCAAGGACAGAAAGTGGTTCTGGGGTGGTATTGCCCTGCAGCTTGCCACTGGCTATACCGCAGGCTTCCTGGTATACCAAATCGGCACACTGATCACCACCGGCGCCCTTGGCGCAGGCTTTGTGGGCGGACTGCTCTTTGTGCTCGCTTTTGCTGCAGTTCTGATTTATCTGTGTGTCAGAGCGGATAAGAAGGTCGGGAAGGAATACGCACTGAATAAGGAATAATTGCCTATGAAACCGATCGATTATTTGATTCTTGCGGTTATTGTATTGATCCTTGGCGCAGTTATTTGGTATTTACATAAAGCCAAGAAAAAAGGGGTAAAATGCATTGGCTGTCCTGATGGCGCAAAGTGCAGTGGAAACTGCGCCGGCTGCTCCGGACAATGCGGAAACTGCAAATGATAAAGAAAATGTCCCGGAGGAAACTCCGGGACATTTTGTTGCATTTTCCGGAAAATGTGGTATGATAAGGCTATACTGATTGCAATAGGGAGGAATACCTATGCTGGATTTTATTCGCATTGCCTGTGTCGTACCGGAGGTGCGGGTAGGTGACCCGACAAGAAATACAGAGGATATATGTGCTTGGCTGGACAAGGCAGAGGCCGAAGGCAGCGATCTGGTGCTGTTCCCGGAGCTGGCTGTGACCGGCTACACCTGCGGAGACTTGTTTTTGCAGGATGTGCTCCTTCGCACAGCGGAAGATGGAATTGCGAAAATTGCAGCTTATTCGCAAAAATACCCGGCGCTGACAATTGTGGTGGGCGTTCCCCTGCGGTTCGGAGGACTGCTGTATAACTGTGCGGCGGTTATCTCCGATGGCGTTATTCGCGGTATTGTGCCGAAAACCTATCTGGCGGGTGAAATGGGTGAGAGCCGTTGGTTTGCCACAGTTTCTAAGCTGCTGGTGACAACTGTACGCTGCGCCGGACAGGAAGTGCCGCTGGGTAGTGACCTCTTGTTCTCTTTGGAGGATGGAACGATATTCGGTGTAGAGATCTGTGAAGATCTGTGGAGGCCTGTATCTCCTTCTGCAAGACTTGTGGCAGCGGGTGCGGAGGTAATTCTGAATCTTTCTGCCTCCAACGAGCTGGTAGGTAAGCGGGCGCGCCGGCAGGAGCTTGTGCGGAGTCAATCTGCCGCCAACTGCTGCACCTATGTGCTGGTATCTGCCGGATATACGGAATCTACCCAAGATACGGTCTTTTCCGGCCACAGCATTGTGGCGGAAAAGGGTAAGGTTTTAATGGAAAACAAGCATCTTATCGATGCGGGATATATGCTGGTTTGCGACAGCGATTTAGGAAAACTCCGTTACCTGCGGCAAAAGAACGGTCATGCAGGTGTAGCGGCGCAGCCTTGCCGTGTTGTTTTGTGCGGTGACGCGCCCAGAAGTGATGGTTCCCGGTATGAGCTGACGAAGCTGCCCTTTGTGCCTCAAACCAAGGCGGCCCGTCAGGAGCGCTGCCGCGAGGTCTTTGAAATTCAGGTTCGTGGCCTTGCCCAAAGACTGCGTGCTGTGGGCGGCAAGGCAGTGATCGGCGTTTCCGGTGGTTTGGACTCCACTTTGGCGCTTTTGGTGGCGGTGGAGGCGATGGAGCGGATCGGAAAATCTGCTGCGGATGTCCACGGTATTACAATGCCTTGCTTTGGTACTACGGATCGCACCTATCAAAATGCCTGGATGCTTATGGAAAAGCTGGGGGTGACCGCCAAGGAGATTCCTATTCGGGAAGCGGTAAAGCTTCATTTTGCGGATATTGGTCAGGACCCCAACAAGCTGGATGCCACTTATGAAAACTCCCAAGCACGGGAGCGCACCCAAGTGCTGATGGACTATGCCGGCCTTTGCGGCGGTATGGTGGTAGGCACCGGTGATCTCAGCGAGCTGGCGCTGGGTTGGTGCACGTATAACGGCGATCATATGAGTATGTACGGTGTCAATGCCTCTGTGCCCAAGACGCTGATCCGTTTTGTTATTGAAATGCTGGCGGAAAGTGAGCGGTTTGCCAAAGCCAAGGATGTGCTGTTCGATATTTTGGATACCCCCATCAGCCCGGAGTTGCTGCCTCCCGATGCCAGCGGCAAGATCGCCCAGCAGACAGAGGATTTGGTTGGCCCTTATGCGCTCCACGATTTCTTCCTCTACTATGTGGTGCGCTACGGTCTTGCGCCCAAGAAGGTCTATACACTGGCTTGCCGAGCTTTTTCTGACACCTTTGACAGCGCAACGGTGAAAAAATGGCTCATAACCTTCTACCGCCGTTTCTTTACCCAGCAGTTTAAGCGCTCTTGTATGCCGGACGGCCCCAAGGTCGGCGCAGTATCCTTTAGCCCCCGGACGGATTGGAAAATGCCCAGCGATGCCTGCAGCGCCCTTTGGCTCAGCGAAGCGGAAAACCTATAAAATCAAGCACCCTCCGCGTTTGGAGGGTGCTTTTTTGCGGGGGATTACTGCATGTTCTGCTCGTAAGCCTCGATCATCTTCTTGACCATCTGGCCGCCGACGGAGCCGGCTTCACGGGAAGTCAGGTGGCCGTTGTAGCCGTTGGTCAGGTTAACGCCAACTTCAGAAGCTGCCTGCATCTTGAAACGGTCCATTGCCTCACGAGCCTGAGGAACATTGATCTGATTGTTGTTTTTCATAGTCTTTCTCTCCTTTTCGCTTTCTTTGGAAAGATGAAACACTTTCCTAAGAAAGCATTTTTCTTTCCGCAATGGTATTTTTGCCGAATGATGAAAAAATATAGATGTTTCTTTTCGGAAAAAGATGCAAATTTTGGGGATGACAATGCGATTATTGCAACAAAAATGCAAATAAAAAACGTGATCAATGGCAAAAGGCTTTTGGTGTCGTTTTTTCTGCATACTGATCTGATAAAAAGTATATGTCGTGCTTGACAGGAGGGGTGAGAAAGCGGTATAATTACGGTGTATCTCTATGACATTGTCACTGTAGTGCGTCTGAGGAGGGCGATAAAAATGCAGCAGACGCTTCGGCGTATTTATAGCGGTTTTACTACGGTTTTGGTAACGGTGGTAGTGATCTTGGCGATTTTACTTGTGGGTGTGCGGGTGGCAGGCATCGTGCCCTATACGGTACTTTCCGGCTCTATGGAACCTACGTACCACGTTGGCTCTCTCATCTATGTGAAAAGTGTAGATCCGATGACCTTAAAGGTGGGAGATCCTCTTACATATCGTATGCCTGACGGCACAGTGGTGACCCACCGTATTATTGAGGTGCTGGAGGACTCCGCATCTGAAAGACGTTTCCGCACCCAAGGCGATGCCAATGAAATTCCCGACGGTTCACCGGTAAATGCCAAAAATATCATCGGAAAACCTCTCTTTACCATTCCCTATATGGGCTATGTGAGCTGGTTTGTGCAAAATCCCCCCGGGACCTATGTGGTACTGGCCGGCGCATTTGCATTACTGATCCTCACAATGCTGACAGATGTTCTGTTCCCGCCCAAGACAGCAGAGGAAGAACAAAAGGAAGAAGAAAAGACTTCTGCAGAGAATGCGGGCGATTCGTAAATCGTCCCTGCAAGGGGAACGAAAAGCCTTCTTATTAGAGGGCGCTGAAACTGTATAAAGTGCTTCGGCATTTTAATATGTAAATTTATTTTTTCTAAGGAGGAAAAAATTATGAAAAACGCAAAAGTTCTGAAACCCCTGCTGCTCTCCGCAGCGGCCGTGATGCTGGTGGTTGCCACTATGTTTGCAACGATGGCATACCTGACCTCTTCCGCAGCTGTTTCCAACGTATTTACCGTTGGTAATGTTAAGCTGCATATGTTTGAGAGCAAGGTCACTCCCGATGGCGAAATTGATTCCAGTGTTGAACAGATTAAGGATGGAATGAAGGTTGCAGATACCAACAGTTATCACCTGCAGCCCGGTGCATCCTACACCAAGGACCCCACTGTTTATGTAGACGCAAACAGTGACGAATCTTACCTGTTCATCCGCCTGCGTAACGACCTGAAGAGCATTGAGAAGCAAGGCGATGTCAACCACCCCACTATTGTAGAGCAGCTGAGAAAGAACGGCTGGCTGGAGATTGAGCGGGCTGACAGCAATGTGGACGCTGTGTTCGTATATGTGGGTGTAGATAAGGCATCAGAGCTGGAAACAGTATTCCAGAGCATTGGCACTGTAGGCTCTGAATATAGCACACAAGCAGAACGTACCGAGGCTATCCACGCTGCAACAGCTGAGATTAAAGCACACATTGTTGGCGGTAAGGATTCCCGTGAGGCCTTTGATGTGTTTGAAGAGTTTACTTTGGCGGAAAAGGTTGATAACCTCCAGATATTCGGTGGCGCTCGTGTGGCAATCGTTGCCTACGCAATTCAGGCACGCGGTGTAACCGAGGATGTGGATATTGGCACGCAGGCAGCTTATCTAAAAGCTTGGGATTATGTAAAGACCGAGCTGCCTTTCGTTGACTAATAAAACTTTTTGCAGCTATTAAACATAATTAAAATTTGACCTCAGCCCACGCACGTGGGCTGAGGAATCGGGAAGGAGGGAGCAAAGTGAATAAAAAGGCCCGTTTTGCTGTGGCATTTTCTACAATTCTTGCGGTAATGTTTGGCATTGGTGTGACGATAGCATTTCTCGTTGCTTCCTCCAGACCGGTCATTAACACCTTTACCATTGGCGATATTCAGCTGACCCTTACGGAAACCACCGGCGAAAGCTATAACCTTGTTCCCGGCACTACGGTGGACAAGGATCCTCAGCTTATTGTAAAGGCGGGGAGTGATGCTTGCTGGCTGTTTTTTGTGATCGATGCTTCCAGTGATTTAGGAAACTATGTTACCTACGCACCGGCAGCCGGCTGGAAACCGGTACCCGGAATAAAGAATGCCTATTACCGGCAGGTAGAGAAATCCAATGAAGATGTGGCATTTTCCTTGTTGCAAGGAGATGTGATCCATGTAAAGGATACGGTAACAGAAGAGCAATTGTCTGCCATAAAGACAGCGCCTGCGCTGGCCTTTACCGGCTACGCAGTGCAAAAGGTAGAGCTTGCTACAGTGGAAGAAGCTTGGCAGGCATTATTTAGCGGGGAGGCGATTGACAGATGAATAAAGCAAAGCTGCAAGTTATCTCTGCCGGCGTGTTCTTCGCTCTTTCGCTGCTGATGTTGCTGGGCACCACCGTTGCGTATTTTTCCGACACCAAGCAAGCTACAAGCACCATTACGGTGGGCAATGTTGCCATTGAACTGACGGAAGCGGCTGTCAAGCGCGACGGTGTGGGAAATTTGGTGGAAGACACCTCTGTACCTCGTATTAAGGGCGGCAAGGATACCACCCTCCGGGATTACGGTGTGATCTATCCCGGTATTTCCATTTACAAAGACCCCACCATAAAGAATGTGGGCAGCAGCGAGGCTTGGATCGCAGCCAAGATCACCGTTACCGACGGCGACGGTCAGATCGACCGGATCATAGGCTATGACGGCGAGGCGGGCATTGATATCGGAATGCTGCTGAGCGGTGCGCTGCTTAGTGAGCGTTGCCATTTCGGTACTTGGAATGGCATCCCGGATGTGCGATACAATGATAAGTATGCGATCGTACAGAAATCGGATGCGCTGGTGGGTGAGTATACCTTCTATGTTTTCTTTAGCAATACTTTTGCGCCGGGGGCGCAGGAGACACTCTTTGATCATTTCAGCATTCCGGATGATTGGTCCAATGAGATGATGCAGGAATTTAGAGAGCTGACCATTCATATTCAGGCCTTTGGTGTGCAGGTATTCGACCTGGACAGCTGCTACGAAGCTATGACCAAGGCATTTGCAACACATTTTTCTTAATTTGAATTTTCTGTGACGATCCGTCACTTATTTTGGCAGAAAGGAGGATACCGTAATGTCTGATTTCTTCTGGCGTTTTCGCCGCACCATCGCTATGTTTTGCGCTGTGGTTCTTTTCTTAACTGCGACCAATTGGGCAACGGTATTCGAAACTTTTGCCTCGGAGCCCAAGGCCTATGTTATTCACAATGAAGCGCGTGTCTCGGCAGTTACGCTGGAGCAGGACGGCAAGATCCGCCTGCTGGCAGACGGTGAGATCACGGATCAGACAGCTTATTTCTGGCAGATCCGCGATCCTGCCAACGAGGAGCTTTGGGTAAATATCAGCGGAGCCAACAGTGATACCTTGTGGGTTACCTACGCACTGGTGGGCAGTATGCTGCAGGATAACGGCCAGGCATTGCTGCGCTGCTGCTTAAAGGATGGCGACAGAGCAGTCTATTCTGATCCTGTTGAAGTTACGGTTTCTTTCCACGCGGAGCTTACTCCCGAAGAGCCGGAAACGGTGGAGGCCAATGCGGCACCGATGCTGTTTTCAACACGGGCAGGCGGGGAAGAAACCTTTACGACCCATTCCGTTATCATCAATTATCTCTTTGATAACAATGCGCTGGCTTTTGAGCCTTACGGTGCAACTGTTGCCCATGGCAGCGATTTTAAGGATACGATCACCAGCCCCACAGTCGTAGGCTATAAGCCCTTCCGTCGGGTAGGCACAGAGTATATCGATGCTACTACGGTGGAATTAAACCTGACCAATATTCAGGAAGATGTCATTATTAACGTTGTCTATGAGCCCACGTTGGTAGAGTTTTCCGTGCATCACCATCTGCAGAATCTGTATGATGATGAGTACTCCCTCAGCTATGACTATATTACCAAATCTCAAGCCATTACCGGCACGATGGTAGGCGACGGATTAGCGCTAACAGAGGAGGCACTCCCTGGTTTCCGCCCCCTTGCCTACGAAAAACTGACAGTTGCGGCCGACGGCAGTACGGTAATTGAGATCCGTTATGACCGTAACTACTACTTAATTGACTTTGATATGAACGGCGGCTATGGCACAGAGCCCGTATACACCCGCTATGGCTCTGCAGTCGGTGCTAACGACCCGATCCGGCACGGTTATGTATTTGATGGCTGGGAGCTGGTATCCTATGACGGGCGCACACCTACTGCGGAAGAAGCCTCTAAATATGCCATCTCTTCTGCAAATACGATCACGGTGCCTGCAGCAAACCTGCGTTACCGCGCCCGCTGGGTCAACCAGCAGACCACCTATACGATGGTTTTCTGGAAAGAAAACGCCAACGATAACGGTTACAGCTACTGGGGCTATTTGGACGATGTGGGCGCATTATCCGGCAGTATCGTAGATGCGCAAGACTGGGCAGATCGCCTGCCTGATGTGGAGGATGATCAGTACTTTACGTTCAATAGCCAAATGAGTGATAAGGGCGTACTGGTAGAAGGTGATGGCTCCACCGTTGTCAATGTCTACTACACAAGAAATTACTATACACTTACATTTAAGGCCAATGCCAAATGTACCATCCCGCAGAATCACACCCACACCGATGCGTGCTATGATATGATCTGCGATGGCGGCAGCCATACCCATACCGATGCATGCGGTTCTATGCTTTTGTGCCAGATTCCGGAGCATACCGCCCATACCGATGCGTGTATAAAATGCGGTTTAGCGGAGCATATTCACGGCAGCGCAGATTGCGCCTGCAAGCTCACAGAGCACACGCATACTGTAGCCTGTTGGGGCAGCCGTGTCGGTGACCGTGCAAATCCCAGCAATGCGCCTCGGAATCCCCAATTGGGTCAGATTTACCGTACCAGCGGCTGGTTTAACCGCACCACGTATATTTATCTGCTGGGAAGCTGGTATATCTACTCCGGCAGCGGCGTGTCTACCGGGGATATTGTGGACCCCTCCTGTGGAGAGGCAGAGCATATCCACGGCACCAACTGTAGCTGTGATGCCACTGCGCATACCCATACGGATTCCTGCTATCGGGATACGCTCCACACCCATACGGCCACGTGCTATACCTACTCCTGCGGTGAGGAAGCACATGTGCACACCGATGTTTGCAAGCGGCTGAAGTGCGGAATTCCGGTAGGACATACCCACAATAATAACTGCAACAGCGCCAGCAAATCCAATACGATTAAGATCGCCTACTGTAAGTATCAGCAATCTATCAGCGATTTGTGGCCTGTAACGGATGATACAGGCAAGGTCTACAACAATGGTGAACGCTGGGAGCCTTCCGGTTCCTCTTACTATAGTGCAGTGCTTGTCTACATGTCCAAAATGCCACCGGAGAGTATGACCTTGACCCTGAATACTGCCAATTATGATAACTATAAGATGGAGTATTATCTGGAGGTATTGCCCAGTCAGTCCTATGACGTTTTTGTCAATAATAAGTATTACAAGCTGAGCCATACGGTGAATGCGAAGTATAATTATATCACCTACGGTGAGGACTTTTATGAGATCGCCGGTTTCGTCCGCAGCTCGAGCGATCCTTCCTTTACAAATAACCAGATTGACATAAATGGCGGCGGTACAGTCAAATTCTACTATGACCGCGGCAAAGATAATCCACTGACCTTTAATAACAATGGTATCATCTTAGATGATAAGACGGTTGCGGAGAACCTTTTCGAGGCTCCCCTGAAGGACAAGTTTTTCAAACCGGATTATCCTTCCAATTTGGAACCCGGTGCATTTACCTTCGCCGGCTGGTATACTTCTCCCGGTTGTTTTGAAGGCACAGAGGTCGACTGGGACACCATCATTATGCCGGAGGGCGGTTTGCAGCTCTATGCAAAATGGACTCCCATAACGCACCAAATCCGTGTCTTTAAGGATGCCTCTATGCAGGAGCAGATTGGCAGTACGCAGACGGTTGCGCACAAGGCTTTTGCCAACGCACCTGAGGGAAATGTCACCAACGGCAACTATGTCTTCCAGGGCTGGTTCTACAAGGATATCGTAGATGGCAAGGAAGTGGAAAAAGCCTTTGTATTTACCGGCATTCCCGTTACAGAAGACCTGGATATTTATGCCAAGTGGAGCTCTCACATCAATGTAGAATATCGAATCGAGTATAGGCTGAAAAACACCGGTGAAACAATTGCAGATCCCACTGTAGGTGTGGCAATTGCAGGCAATAATAAGACCTTCTCTGCTAAGGCGGGAGATCAGCTGTATGCAGGCTATCAAACCGGTTATTACCCTCTCGTCAGTAGCCACACCATCACAATGAGCGCAGATGGCACCCACACGTTCACCTTTGAGTACGTTTATGTAGAGTCTGTGCCTTACAAGGTACAGTACGTTGATGCGCTGACCGGAGCGGTACTCCTCGAAAAGGAAGTAAGGGATAATACGCTTTCTGTGGTCACTGAGACCTTTGTGCGTATGGATGGCCAAATGCCCGATGCTTACCAAAAGCGCCTTGTGTTGGTTGCCGGCGGTACAGATGCAGACGGGGATGGTATACTGGATGAAAATACCATTATTTTCAAATATAGCGCCGACAGTGAGCACGCTTATTATCGCGTTGTGCACTACATCCAGAATATGAGCGGTGACGACTACCGCGAGTATCACTCCAAGGAAACCGTTGGCAACATCGGAGAAACCTATACCTTTGATGCGCTGACCCTCGCAGGCTTTGTTTTTGACGGAAATTTGACGAAGATCAATGGTGTCCTGCAACCCACGACCGGCAATCAGGTTTCTGCAGAGCTGGGCAGTAACGGTATGCTGGTTGAGCTGTATTACCAGAGAGATAAAGTTGATTATCTGGTGCAGTATGTCGATAGCATTACTCTGGAGGAGATTTATACCGCCAAGACCGGCAGCGGTGTATTTGGCGAGCAGATTGCAGAGTATGCTGTAGATCTGAAAGCGCTTGGTTATGAGCTGGTCGGTGAAGAAGCACGAACGCTGACACTCTCTGCCAACGAGGAGTACAACGTGCTGGTGTTCAAATACCAGGAACGGACAATTTCGCTGAAATATCAGGTAGTTGGACCCGATGGTTGCGGCACACTAAGCCAGACATCGCAAAACGTACTGGCCATCAGCGGTCAGGCGGGTGGCTCTGTGCCGACAGCAAACAAGGGATTTTTGTTTGAAGGCTGGTATTTGGACTCTGTTTGTACGGTTCCTGCGCCTGAGAGCTGGGTAAATCCTGCAGATCAGAAGCTGATCCCGGTGAAAACCGGAGATGTGTGGCAGGATGCCACGTACTATGCAAAGTTTATCGCGCTGGAGACAGATCTTACTATTGCGGTACAGGGTGCTGACGACCGTGATGCGCAGCAGACCTTCTTGTTCCAAATCGTGGGCAAGGCAGGCACAGATACCGCAGGCGTGAACCTGACAGTGGCGGTAACCGGCAATAACGCTGTTACCATTACCAAGCTGCCTACCGGTCAGTACACGGTTACAGAGTTGGAATCTTGGGCTTGGCGATATGACAGTATCGAGGAAAGCCGCGAGATGGAGCTTCAGTACAGCGAAACCGGTACAACAGTAGTTTTTGAACACAGCCGTACGCAAGACAAGTGGCTGGACGGCAATGCAGGCAATACGAATTTGTTTGTAAATTAAGGATCAAAAGAAAGGAGGCACCTTATGAATGAAAATGTGAAGCAAAATAGTATGAAAACATGGGTGCTCCTCCTTTTTCTGCTGGCAATGGTGCTCAGTACCATTGGCGGTGCGTATGCTTACATTACTGCCAAAACCCAAGAGATCTCTAACCGATTTGAACCGGTTGAGGTGACTTGTCAGGTCGAGGAAACCTTCGATGGGGCAGTGAAGCAGGATGTATGCATCCGTAATACCGGCGATATTAACGGTTTTATCCGCGCAATGCTGGTGTTTACTTGGGTGGACGGTGATGGCAAAGTCCTCTCCGATGCACCTGCGGAAGGTACGGACTATACCATCGAGTGGGGCAGCGATCAGTGGAAAAAAGGCAGTGACGGCTTTTGGTATTATTCTGCATCAGTCGCGCCGAATGCTACCACTGAGCTGCTGATCAAGTCTGTAACACCGACGGAAGCACCGGAAGGCCACGAGCTGCAGGTGCAGATCTTTGCAACTGCAATTCAGGCAGATCCTCCCACGGTGGTGGCAGGTGCTTGGGGAGTCACGGTGACGGATCATATGATCACACCTTCCTGAGTGGAAAGAGAATATAAAAAAGCAGGGAATTTATCCCTGCTTTTTTGCTGTTTATCCCCGTTTATTGTAGCTTTTTTATCATATATTTTCCGTGACCTTCTTGCCGCAAAACGTGATAACCGCATTTGTCGTATAATGCGCGTGCCGCGGTATTTTTATCTGAAACGAACAGCACACTCTCCTGACAGCCTGCTTCTACGGCATTCTTTTCTGCGAGGCAGAGCGCTTCCTGCCCGTATCCTTTGCGGCGCGCGGGCTCCCAAATGGCAAAATCGCATAGAAAGCTTTGTTTTCTGCCGTCTGTTTCCTCTTGAAGGGTCCAGATAAAGCCGACGGTTTCTGTGGTTTCTGTATCTATAATTGACGATAAACAGTGGTCTTTCGTATGAAGTCCATCCGGGAGCATCTCTCCCACTTCTGCGATGGCTTTGTTTATTGCTTCATCCCGGGAAGTGTGCAATTCATCCATCAGTTCTACTGCGTGGTGCGCGATGCTCCACTGATAGAATGCCTTAAACGCATTCTGTGTCATTTTGCGGAGAATAACGGCCATAAAATGCGCCTCCCAAGCTTGTGTTTGCCCCAAATATCAACGAAAGGAGAAGGGGAGCAATTGGTTATTTGAAGGAAATGATGCGCTCACCGCGGTAGGTGAGTTTGCCCTCTTCGCGCAGCCTGTAACCGCCGTAGGAAAACTCGGAAACAGTAAAGGCTTTTTTCTTGCCCTTTATGGAGAAAACAATGATGTATTCCACGCTTTTTCCGTTTCCGTTGTATTTTGAAAAGCGCTCGATCGTATGCTTATCCACAACGACTGCGTTGACAGTATGTAAGGGACCGTACTTGCTCCTTATGCGCTTGGAGAGAAAACGGAACGCTGCCAGCAGCCAAAGACCGATCAACAATGCGGCAAAGATATAGCTTAGAATATCACCCAGCATATGCATACCTCCCTCTTAAAGATACTGTATCATATATGGGCTTGACTTTCAATAATCTGCACGATGATATATTATAGTTTTTTGCGTATACTATGTGCGGTGATATAAATGGATACTATATGGCAAAAGGACGCATCTGTGCCCGCATTTCCAAAACTTACGGGAGCTTCACGCACGGATGTACTGGTTGTAGGCGGCGGTATGGCGGGGCTAATGTGTGCCTATTGGCTTGCGCAGAAGGGGATCGACTGTGCGCTGATCGAAGAAACTCGGATCATGCAGGGCGTCAGCGGCAGAACAACGGCAAAACTGACCTCTCAGCACGGACTTATTTACGGAAAGCTGTTACAGACCTTAGGCGCGGAAAAAGCAAAAGGATACTATGTGGCAAATGAAGAAGCATTATCTGCTTTTCGTATGCTGGCAGAGGGGGCAGATTGCGATTTTCAACGCCAAAGCAACTATATTTACGAAACAAACAGCACGGAAAAGTTAGAAAAAGAAATGGCGGCTTATGAAAAGCTGCACATTCCTTATTCTTGGGAGAGAGATCTGCCACTGCCATTTTCGGTGTCCGGGGCGCTGAAATTTGGGGATCAGGGACAATTTCATCCGCTGAAATTGGCGGCGCACATTGCCAAAAGCCTCAAAATATACGAAAATACGAAAGCCCTCGCTTTCGGAGACAATTGGGTGGAGACACCAGAAGGGAAGATCACGGCCGAGAAGATCATTATTGCCACCCATTTTCCGCTTATCAATAAGCACGGCGCCTACTTTCTAAAGCTGTACCAGCAGCGCTCTTATGAGATCGCACTGGAAAATGCGGAAATCTTAGACGGAATGTATTTGGACTGCGCAGAAAATGGACTGTCGCTACGCAGTGCAGGAGAATGGCTTCTGCTGGGCGGCGGTGGACACCGCACCGGGAAAACGGGGGTGGGCTGGGCGCTATCGGAGATGGCAGCGAAAAAATACTATCCGGGTGCCCGAATTGTGACCCGCTGGGCAACGCAGGACTGTATGACCTTGGATGGTATGCCCTATATTGGGCAGTACAGCAAGGGAACACCGAATCTGTATGTGGCAACAGGTTTTCAAAAATGGGGAATGACCGCCTCGATGCTGGCGGCTAAGCTGCTGACGGATCTCGTACAGGGGAGGGAAAACCCCTATGCAGGTCTGTTTTCACCTACCCGGAGCATACTGCATAAACAGCTCTTCCTAAATGGCATAGAGTCTACTGTCAATTTGTTGCGTCCCACAAAACCCCGGTGTCCCCACCTGGGTTGTGCCCTAAACTGGAATGCGGCGGAGCACTCTTGGGACTGCCCCTGTCACGGCTCTCGTTTCGACGTGAAGGGTAGGGTGCTCAATAACCCGGCAACGGATGATCTTAAACATCCGCCGGAGCTGTAAAATTGCAAAGCCGGCGGCTGCAACCGGGATTTTGTCATTTTTAGTTGAATTACCTGCAAATTTATGATAGACTAAGTATGCCAAACCAACTTAATAATGCGGAGAAGCGCCATTTTATCCATAGGGATACTATACCTTGGGGGTGCTATACCCTTTACGCGCCGACAGAAAAGAATTTGGTAAAAAATGCAAATTCCGTTTCTGTTGGAGCGAAGACTTGTCTTTTCTGCAGAGTTGGTTTGGCGACTATCGGAGTTTGCTTTTTTGTGCGGCTGCTTCGGTAGCCGCACTTTTTATTTTTAAGCAGATAGCTTACAAAAAAGGCGGGAGAATCAGAACGAATGTAGGTGATAGGCTTGAAAAAGTACGACAGCTTAATAGGGAAACGCTTCGATCGGTTAGAAGTAATTGCGCAGGCGGAATCCACCCTCCGGGGACAGCGGCAATGGCTTTGTAAATGCGATTGCGGCAACACCTGCATTGTAACAACAGCTAATCTCAACAGAGGTCATACCACCAGCTGTGGTTGCAAGAAGTCCCCAGATTTAACGGGGAGAAAATTTGGCAAATTAGAGGTTCTTGGACGCGCTGACAAGAGAGGACCCAGAGGAAGACGAACAACACCTATGTGGGAGTGCAGATGTGAATGCGGAGAAATTACCTATAAGGCTACGGACACCCTCAAAAATCCGGATAAAAGTATGTGCGTGAAGTGCGCGGGTAAATATGCGGCTGAGCGAGCGAGAATATTTGCAGGCTTTGTGGAGGGAACGCAGATCACGAAAATAAAGAATATGAAACCAACAGCAGCCAATACAAGCGGTGTGCGAGGAGTTTCGCTTGAAAAGCGCAGCGGCAAATGGCGGGCGCGCCTGAAATTCAAGGGTGAAACGATAAACCTCGGTATATATGACTCGTTTGTGGAAGCGGTTTCTGCAAGAAAACAAGCAGAGATGCTTTATTACGGCGATTTTCTGAAAGAACAAGGCGTGGAGATTGAAGCGCAAGCGAAGGCATAAAAGGCTGCCTCACCGGCAAGGTGAGGCAGCCTTTAGCGCGTCAAAAAAGCCGCCAACCGTCAAAACGCAAGGAAAAGAATGGATTATAGCTTGCGCCTTCTCCCTCGGGAGAAGGTGACAAAATCTTTGATTTTTGACGGATGCGGGGTGAAGAAGCTTGCTGCGCAAGGCATTTTGACTTACATCGCAATCCGCACTCTACCGTACCACCTGTACGCTGACGAGTGCGGATTGCTTGTCTTGACGGCTCCTTTGACCTCTGCCAGTCTGTCAAAAAACAAGTTCTTTGACAGACTGAAGGCTGCCTCACCGGCAAGGTGAGGCAGCCTTTTCTATAGGATCATTCTGCAGATCAGTCAACGCAGACAATGCCGTCTTCCTTGACGGTGATGGTCATACCGTCCTTGACATAGTCTAAAAATTCGTCGCCTAAGCTGTCCACAACAGGCATCGATACACCGTCCAGCCATACAGAGGCTAAGATCGAGCCGGCAGCAGCCAAGGAGTCGATAGGCTTGCTAAAGAGCATACAGGCAGGCTGACGCTCCATAGCGCAGGCACAGTAGAGCACCAAGCCGCCGGTGGTCGAGCCGATGGTCTGGGGAAGACAGAGTGCTTTTCCCAGCATTTCCTTGTTATAAAGATCGGGGTTATTCTGGTCACCGCAGGTGGCCTTCTTGTCACCGAATTGCAGCGCCTTTTGGAAGGACGCCAAGGTGTTAAGTCCTCCGTGGGAGACCAGCGCAGGAGCGGTAACAGTTCCGGGGGCGACAACGCGACCTTTGAATTCTTTCATACTTAGTTACCTCCCTTTGTGATCTTTACGAGGATCTCGTCCTCGGTGTAGAAGCGCGCGGTGGTGTAGGTCCGCAGCTTATTGGAGCAGGTGATAACGGGCATCTTGCCGGCCAAGGGGTTATTCATATACATCAGCGGGCAGATATAGGAGAGGATCACACCGGTCTTTTCCAGCCGCTTTGCATATTCGGTTTTTTCAAATTCCTTCTTAACGGCAGGTGCAGTGGTAAACACGGTGGGGATCAGCACTTTCTTATTGCCGGAAGCTGCCAAACCTTCCTCTACGCGGACCGTCCAGTCAATGAGCTGTTGCATAGACATATGGGGGCAGCCGATGAAGCACAGCTTGGGCGTGGCATCGGCATTTTTCCACATAACGGGGTAATTGTTTTTCACTCTTTCCAGCTCGGCATCGTCGATCACATAAACTTTTGCGCCCTCTGCGATCAGAGCGGCACCCAGCTCCTTTGCCTCGGGGGTAAGATTTTCGATGTGGTAAAGACCGACAGCACCGTTAGATGCAGTGGCTGCGCCAAAGTCCTTCAAATATGCACAGTTCTCGTCGTTGAGCTCCGTGCCCAGCCAAGTGTTCATACCGGTAACGTAGGGAACATCCTCCATCACCTTCATACCGATGGCGGAGCCGAGAAGCTGGGCTTCCGGCTTCTTGGTGCATTGAACCTTTACGATCCAAGTGGCCTTACGACCTTCATCGGTCAGCAGTCCAAAGTGGGGGACGCAGCCGGCAATAGAGCCCATAATGTCCATAATGCCGGAGTTCCGGTTGCAGCGCGCGCCCAAAACGGAGTTGGCATAAACAACGGCAGAGGATTCTGCCCAGCTCAGCACATCACCCTTTTGGGGCTTGTTGCCCATCTGATCTAAGTAGCAGGCGCAGGTAAAAGCATCCTCGTTCATAAGACCCAGCTGCTGCAGCTGCTTTTCATAGTCCGCCTGCTTCGAGTACATAAAATTATTGAAGATGAAGTTCATCAGGAAGTTAGCGGGCACATTTTTGTCCAGCGGCCGGGGGTCTACGGAGAACTTCTGTCCGGAAACCGTACCGGCATCGATAAGCTGCTGCATCAGGTCAAAGACGGGCTTCATCATCTTAAGACCGAAGGATGTAACGAGGTGGTTATATTCGGATGTAACAGGCACCATCTTGTCAGCACCGAAGGTCTCGCCGTACATTACCAAGGTCTTCATAACCTTGGCCATGGTCTCGCCCTTGGAGCCGCTTAGAATGGCTTGTTGTTCGTCGGTTAAATACATGATAAACCTCCTTAGATTTTCATACAGACATCCCAAGCCTGCCAAATGACGCTGCGCAGGTTGCCAACCTTAAAGGCATCGCCAATGATGTGAACGTTCTTGCTCTTTTGGGCAATGGGGGCGCTGCGGTAGCCGGTGGAGAGGATCACGCTGTCAGCAGCGATCTTGAAGGGCTTGCCGCTCTTGCCGGTGACGGTAACACCTTCGTCGGTGATCTCGGAAAGGCGGGTCTCCAAGTGGACGGTGACCTTATTTGCCTCAAAGAAGTCGCGGAGGAAGCTGGTGTTTGCAAGACAAATGCCGGGTGTGACTACCAAATCGTCCATCATTTCTACGATGGTGGGTGTCTTGCCCTGCAGGAACAGCTCGTAGGCGATCTCACAGCCGGTCAGACCGCCACCGATGATGGTGACATTCTGTCCTACCTCCTGTTTGCCAAGCAGGAAGTCAATGGCTTGAATACCCTTTTCAATGCCGGGCACGGGGATGCGGTTGGGGGTAGAGCCGGTGGCGATGATGATTTCGTCAGCACCGAGAGAAGCGATGTCTGTGACTTCGGTGTTCAGCTTTACCTCAATGGGATACTTTGTCAGCTCCCGACGGTACCAAGCGATCAGATCCCGGTCCTTTTCCTTAAAGGAGGGGGCAGCCGCTGCGATGAATACACCGCCCAGCTCACCGGACTTTTCGTAAAGCGTGACCTTGTGACCGCGCTTTGCCAGCACCAAGGCCGCTTCCATACCGCCAATACCGCCGCCAACAATAGCCACGTTCTTAATCTTCTTGGCAGGTGCAATATAGTGCTTTTTGGACTGCATGGTCTCCGCGTTCAGGGCGCAGCGGGCAAGACCCATGGTGTCCTTCAGATCCTGGGTGTTGTAATGACCCTTGGAGGAGGAAAAGTTGAAGCAGCCGGAGTGGCAGCAGATGCAGGGGCGAATATCTTCCAAACGGTCCTCGAGTAGCTTCGTGATCCAAGCAGGATCAGCAAGGAACTGACGGGCAACGCCCATACCGTCGATCTTGCCCTCTGCGATGGCCTTGGCAGCTACGTCAGGCTCCATACGGCCGGCGCAGACCACGGGAATGTCCACGAACTTTTTAATATGTGCCACATCCTCCAAGTTGCAGTTTTGGGGCATATACATAGGCGGATGCGCCCAGTACCAGGAGTCGTATGTACCGTTGTCGGCATTGAGCATATCGTAGCCGGCATCCTGCAGATACTTGGCAGCACGCTCGGACTCTGCCATATCGCGACCCTTTTCCTTGGCATTTTCACCGGGAACGATGCCCTTTTGGAAGCCCTTGAGCTTGGACTCTACGGAGTAGCGCAGAGAAACGGGGAAATCCGCACCGCAGCTTTCCTTGATGGCCTTGACCACCTCAGCGGCAAAGCGGTAGCGGTTTTCAAAGCTGCCGCCGTACTCGTCGGTACGCTTGTTGAAGAATTCGATAGCAAATTGGTCTAAGAGATAGCCTTCGTGAACTGCGTGGACCTCCACACCGTCAACACCGGCATCCTTGCAGAGCTTTGCAGTTTTGGCAAAAGCCTCGATAATCTCGTGGATCTGCTTCTTGGTCATCTCAGGACAGACAATGTCCGGTGCCCAACGGGCGGGCTGCGCAGAGGGAGATGCCAGCTCGTGACTGGTGTCCAGCACGGGCTTTATGAGTGCGCGGGTAAATTTATTCTTGTGCAGAGGACCAACCAGTTCGGTGATCGCCCAAGAACGGCCCATACCGGCAGTGAGCTGCACAAAAAGCTTTGCGCCGGTCTTATGGATCTCATCCATAAATACTTTCAGTTCCTCGAACATCTTGGGGTTTTGCCACAGCCACTTGCCCCAGAAGGTGTCACGCAGCGGTGCAATGCCGGGGATGATGAGACCAACGTTATTGTTGGCGCGCTCCAAGAAGAGCTTTGCGGCTTCTTTGTCAAAGCCGCAGCCGGTCAGCTCAAACCAACCGAACAGGGATGTACCACCCATAGGACACATAACAATGCGGTTTTTGATCTCCACATTGCCGATCTTCCAAGGGGTAAACAGGGATTCGTATTTGGCATCCATCTAAAATACACTCCTTTTTTATCTGATGCGGAATTTTGCTTTCGCACGATACCAATTATAGTATAAACGGAAATAGAGCCTGCGTCAATGGAATTATGGAAAACGTGCTCAGTTTTGGTAGTATTTCTATTGATTTTTGTATAAGAATGTGGTAAGCTAAGTATGCCAAGCTAATCAAATAATGAAAAAGCATCGTTAATATAGGGGTAGTGTACCCTTTTGCTCCCACACTGTGAATTTGTAAAAAGTGCAAATTCCGGCGGTGTGGGCATACGATGCTTATATTGATTAGTTTGGCGACTATCGGAGTTTGCATTTTTTGTGCGGCTGCTTCGGTAGCCGCATTTTTATTTTTAGGAGGAAAAAAGATGAAGAAAAGACAGGTTGTATTTCATAAACTGCTGTGTGCAGCGCTGGCACTTCTTGTGGTCACTGCCCTTACGGCAGGCTGCTCGAAGGAGAAGATAGAGAATGTCATTGATAAGCTTCCTCTGACGTGCGAGCACCCGGAATTGGTGGGAGTACCTGCCAAGGCAGTTACTTGTACCGAGGACGGTAACCGTGCCTACTGGTTCTGCCCGGATTGTAGAACTTATTTCTTGGACGCAGCAGGTACAGCGATCACTACCTATCAGGATGTAATGCTTTACTCGAATGGTCATAAAGAGGAGGTAATGCCTGCGGTAGGTTCCACTTTTACAAGCACCGGTCTTACCGAGGGCCTGCGCTGCTCGGAGTGTAAGGAAGTACTGCTGGCACAGAAGGAAGTCCCCGTTGTAGAACCCGGCCACTTCTCCATTACCTACAACAATGTAAAGGGCGTAACAAATTCGGAGCTTGAGGAGCTTATTATATATAACGAACGAGACGGTTTAGAAAAGCTTCCGAATTTGTCCAAAGAAGGATATGAGTTTGTTGGTTGGTATACGGAGCCGGGTGGGAAAGGAACCTTTATGGATGCCATTAAACCGGGACATACAGGGAATCTAAAGCTTTATGCCCATTGGGAGATTTATACATATACCATCTATTTAGGCGGCATATGGCCTAAGGGGAGCAGTCTTCCCTATACAGTTGAAAATAAGGTAGATCTTCCTGAGCCTACTGAAGACGGCTTGACGTTTGCGGGCTGGCGGGATAAAGATGGCAAGGTCGAGGTATATACAGATTCTGTTGGTGTACAAAGATGGCGAATACCGAAGGGCACTACAGAGAATATCGAGCTGATGGCACAGTGGAAGGACAACAGGAATTTAGTTGTGCCAGATAAAAAAAGTAAAAAAGAAAGATATGTGAACAGCGGCTATGACGGCGTGAACGGCTACTACTGGTTTATGTATAGCTTAGGTGAGATTAGAAATGTTGTATTAGATCCCGAAGGCGGTTTAATCAAAACCGATCACAAAGGCGGCCAGATCGAAGGTTCGTTGTCATTGGCAGAAACATTAACAGTTGAAAAGACGGTTGGTAAGAGCGTCAGCGATACAGTTTCTCATACTGTAACGAAAAGTACGGACTGGTCTATCACGGAAAGTTGGGAACAATCCACTTCTGGTGGTTTTGACGCATCAGTTATGATTGGTGCAGAAATCGGCCCTGAATTTGCGAAAGCAAAGGTTGAAGCGACATTTGGCGTTTTTTTTGAAGAAAGCGCAAGCACCGGTAAAGATAATACAATGGGTGGCGGGAACGATGAGACTGACGAGAATTCCAAAACGATAGAAAATAGCTTTGCATACAGCACTTCGTTAAGTCAGTCGAGAGACCGCACAGTGAAATTTGACCATGATGTCGCACCTGGAAACTACTATTATGCTAATGTTGGCACAGTCAAGGTTTACGCTTTTGTGGTGTTTGACCCGGTTAAAGGCACCATCGGACTGGATACGGTCAGTGTATTGGACGCGGAGACGACTGCAACCGTCCTGAGTGACAAGAAGGAACATCGGGAATATGTTTCCGATGCGCTGTCCTACGATGTAGATATTGCTGGAATTAACCAGGAGATTGCCGACCATTTCTTTGTTCAGTATAACGCCAATAATGGCACAAATCTGAATGTTATTAAGGCGTACACTCGAGATACAGATGTGCAGTTGGAAAACAATTCCTTTGATAATACAGGCCACACGTTCAAAAAATGGGAAACCGCTGACGGAACAGAGTATGATGAAGGAGAAACAGTCAGGAACTTGGCGGGATCCGGACAGCTGATTACACTAAATGCACGGTGGGATCCTAATGTGTATTCTATTAAATACGATGCCAATACAACGAGTAATGTGGAAAATCTGCCAGGGGTACAGGAAAATTGTATTTATGGTTCGCCTGTAAAACTTGCAGGTGGGCCGACTCGTGCAGGCTATAAATTCGAGGGATGGTATAGGGATCCTTCTTGTGCATCGGAAACATATGTTGGTCGCAACGGAGTAATCGTTAAGAATTTAACATCTGAACCAAATGGCGCTGTTACGTTATATGCGAAGTGGACAGCCAATAAGTATAATGTTAGATATAATGCCAATGGAGGAAATGGGGGCATCGGGGATGTTGTCACATACGGTCAAAATTATACAATCAGAAAACCCGAAAACAACATTACAAGGGCCTATTATGCTTTTGTGGGATGGAGCCTTGACCCAAATGGAAAAGCGGATGATGGGCTCAAACCCGGGACCAAACTGGATTATATTTGGGACCAAGACTATACATTGTATGCTGTTTGGACACCGGCAAAGGCTACCTGGAATAATGGTTTGAGTGATAGCAACAATATAGCGGTACGCAATGAGGGTCTTGATTACTACTTGCAAACGAATTTGGATAGAGAGGCACTTAAGGCGGCAGGCTATACAAAGGTATCTATCGCAGGAACCATACGAGGACAACGAATCTATGAGGCGGGAGCGGGTGATTGGTATATTGATTTTTACGACCGTCATGGCACATGCATACACGAGGATGTGATTGGAAAGTTCAATACATCTTTCGAAACGCGGAATATTCAGTACACGCTCGGTATTGAATGCATTCGTGATGATGGGACAATTAAGGTGAGGTTTGATCATCAGGGTGGAACCGGATTGTGGGGAGAAGAGCGGGGACAATACCGAATTGGCTTGATAAGCATTACCTCTACAGCCCAGTAACCGGGTGCATACAGGGTTGCTTTTTGTATATAAGTGTGATAGTATAAAAGTGTTAAATGAATCAGATGATGAATAAACATCATTATGGATTCGTTTGGCGACTCTCGGAGGCCGCGTTTTTGACGCAGCTGCTTCGGTTGCCGCATTTTTATTTTGGAGGAAGAGAAATGAAAAAGCTTATTACATTGTTGGTGGCTTTTGCGCTCGTGGCGCTTTGCATATTCCTGCTGCCTACAGAAGCCCAAGCAGCTACGGAGGGGGACTTTACTTATACCGTAACCGATGACCGCGCGACGATCACAGATGTAGATGTAGCCGTTAGTGGCAACATTACGATTCCGTCAACCTTAGGCGGCTGCCCTGTAACAGCAATCGGACAGAGCGCGTTTGCCGATTGCACCGGCATTACCGGCATAACGATTCCGGAGAGCGTGACGACCATTGGCGACTCTGCGCTCAAGGGTTGCACCGGCCTGAAAGATGTTTATTATTTGGGCTTGCAAACAAAGTGGGAACAAGTTACGATTGGAGAAGACAATGCGTCCCTCTCGAACGCAACAATTCATTTTGCTGCGTGTACCCACAGCTATGTGGATGGCGTATGTACCATCTGCGGTGGCGAGGATCCGGATCATGCAGCGCCTACTGAGCCTACCGATCCCAGTGAACCCACCGACCCTACTGAGCCGGGTGCAAACGAAGAAGATATGCTTGTGGTGTTCTTTGCGGAAATTGTAAAATTCATTTTCAGCATGGTGGACAATTTGCTGATGCTGTTGTTTGAAAAGTAAGTTCTTTATACATCAGTTTATTTGTTGCACCGCGATTTTATTTAGCAAAAGGCAGTCACCCGAAGGTGACTGCCTTTTGCTATTGGAATGTTGAATTAGCCAGCCAGTGCAGCGGAGTTCAGCAGAACCACTGCGGTGTAAGCGGGGATGGAGATGGAGCCACTGCAAGCCTTGGGACTGCTCATAGGTGCAACACCGTCAATAACCATACTCCACTCGCCGTTCAGGTTATAGGTCATTGCATCGCCGGTGGGGTTCGTGATAACCATGGCCTTGGCGCCTGCGTGGTTATCGAGGGTGATGGCTGCTCTGCCGTTGCCCAGTTCGTTGGACATGACAGCGGTGTTGAGGGTCTTGAAGATGCCGTAGGTGTTGCGGACGCGGATGATGTCCTTGTAGAACAGCATCATATTATATTCGTCGGTGCCGTCCTTCAGAACAGACCAGTTGATGTTATTGATGGCATCGCTGGACTTGTAGCTGTTTTCGTCGCCGTCCTTGGTGCGCAGCATCTCTTCACCGGCTTGGAAGAAGACGGTGCCCTTGGAGACCATCAAAAGCGTTGCGCCCAGACGGTTCATTGCCAGACGGTTTGCAACGGAATCGCTGCCGTTGGAGAGGAGAAGCTTATCCCACAGGGTGTTATTGTCGTGGGCGCTCATATAGTTGACGACCATTGCGTCATTGACCTTCCAGCTTGCGCCTGCGCCGGAGCCACCGCGGATACCGAAGAGGACGGAGGGCAGGGAGCCGGAGCCGTTGCCGCTGATGTAGCCCTTGGAGGTAGCGTTAAATACACTGCCCTTCAGACCGTCACGGATCGCGTCATTAAATACGGCAATGCCACCGATGGCACCGTTGGAGGGCTTGATCTTGCTGATCTGGGTCTGGTTTGCCATGGGGCTGCCGTCAATGGTGGAGCCCATAGTCCAGCCTTCACCGTAGATGATGGCTTCGGGATTGACGGTGTGAACAGCGGTTTCAACCTCCTGCATGGTAGCGAGGTCGTGCAGACCCATCAGGTCAAAACGGAAGCCGTCCAGATCGTACTCTTCAGCCCAGTAACGGACAGAGTCGACCATAAACTTACCGTACATATAACGCTCGGAAGCGGTGTCGTTGCCACAGCCGGAAGCGGAGGAGTTTGCACCGGAAGCGGTGTAGCGATAGTAGTAATAAGGAACGATCTTATTGAAGGAGCTGTTTGCGTCGTAGGTGTGGTTGTAAACAACATCCATAACAACACCGATGCCGGCATTGTGGAGTGCCTGTACCATCTGCTTGTACTCGCGGATACGGACTTCACCGTTGTAAGGATCGGTGGAGTAGCTGCCTTCGGGAACGTTATAGTTCTTGGGATCGTAGCCCCAGTTGAACTGACTGTCGGGGTCGGCTTCGTTAACGGTTGCGTAGTCGTATACGGGCAGAAGATGGACGTAGTTGATGCCCAGCTCTACCAGGTAGTCGATACCGACGCTCTTGCCGTGCTCGTTTACAAGACCGCGCTCAGTAAAGGCGAGGTATTTGCCCTTATACTTGGCGTCAGCGATCTTATTGGAGAAGTCTCTTACGTGGACTTCCCAGATGGTGGCATCGGAGTAGGACTTGATGCCGGTGGAGAAGTCTGCACCCCAGCCGGTGGGGTTGGTCTTGGAAAGATCGACGACCATACCGCGGTTGCCGTTGAGACCGGCTGCCTTTGCGTAGGGGTCAACGGCCTCCTGCGTACCTACGGAAGTGGTTACAGTATATGTATAGTAGGTGCCGTGGCCGCAAGCGGCGGTGTGAGACCATACGCCGCGGTCACCCTTGGTCATTTCCACGCTCTCATAAGCGGTGCCTTCGTGACCGGAGGTAAAGAGATTCAGGACTACCTTGGATGCGGTGGGGGCCCATACCTTGAAGGTGGTATTGCTGCCGTTGATGACTGCGCCCAAATCGTCACCATCATAGGTGTAGTTTTCGATAAAGTAGTCACTGTCAAAAATGGAAGTGGGAACGACTGCCTTTTCGCCGTAGCCTTCGATGACCACACGATAGCTCTTGGAGATATCCATCGTCTCGTCCACTTCGATGATACCGGAGGTAACTTCCTTGCCGATGTTTGTAATGTCCAGAACGGTCAGCTCCTTGTCGCCCTCATAGACCTTGATCTGGCTGTACTTGGAGATGGTGGTCTTGGGGGTGAGGCTGTACTGGATCTTGTGGGGGTCGATCATGCCCGCAAGGGTAAACTTCTTAATCATTGTGAGGGTCTTTCCTCCGTCGTTGCTGGAATACTGTGCGGCATCACCGCTTTTTAAGAAAATAAAGGTCTCTTTGCCGTCGATAACCGCAAAGCGGTCTTCGCTGGTGGCATCCTTGGTGGCTTCGCCCCAAGCGGAACCGCCGGGCTCGGAACAGCCGGTACGTACAATAAAGCCGACCTGCTCAACGTCTTCGGGGATGTTCAGCACGACCTTGCCGCCGTACGCACAGGGATGGAAAACGTTGCCGCTGCCTTCCTTGCCATCCCACCATGCCCAAAGGTCACAGTCGTCAATGGAACCGGGGTGAGACCAGTAGAAGGTGATCTGGTTGTAGCCCTCTTCCATAGGAATGGTGTACTCATCTGCGGGGGGGCGCCAGCTGGGACCCTCGGTGGGCTCAGACGGGTCGGTGGGGCCCTCGGTGTCTGGCTTGACACAGCCGACCATCAAGGAAAGAAGCATAGTCATTACTAAGAACAGGGAAAGAATGCGATGTAAGTTTTTCATAATGTCACCTCTCATAGATTGTTGGGATTTGCTATATACACTACTCCTTGACAGGAGCAGTAGAATCACGGAATATAGGCTCTGTGTGGATGGTCACACGTTTGATCTTATTGCCTTTGATGGCCTGACGAAGGAGAGTGAACGCGTTTTCACCCAAAGAAATAAAATCCTGCTTGACTGTGGTAAGGGCAGGGGAGAAGTACCGCGCTACATCCAGATTATCAAAGCCGCTGACGGAAATATCCTCCGGCACCTGAAGACCGTGCTTTTTCAGCCCGTTGATAAGACCGATGGCGATCAGGTCGGAAGCGCATACCACGGCAGTGACGTCTGTGCCTGCAAAATAATCCGCGGCTTCCAGACCGCAGCTTTCTGTATAGTTGCCATAGCGCACATAATTGCCGTTATACTCAATGTCCGCCTCGTTAAGACCGACCAAGTAGCCGGAAAAACGCTCCCGTGTGACCACAGACTTCTTGTCACCGCCCAAAAAACCGATCTTGCGGTGTCCAAGCTGTGTAAGATGCGCCACAACAGCGGCTACGGAGTTGATGTTATCGCTGCTGATGCAGGCGACCTTTGGGTTCTTTACATAGGAATCCATCAGCATTGCGGTGATGTTTGCGGACTCCAGTTCCTTAATTAAGGGGCTGTCCAGTTTTGTGCCGAGGATCATCAAGGCGCAAAAATCGTTCTCGTGGCATAGCCGCTTAAGGTTAGGGGGATTCTTACTGGTGCAATGCTCAACCACGATCTCATAGTGATAAGCATTTGCCGCCTGCTGGAAACCGGTGAGCACATTATAGCTGACCTGCGCAGTGCTGCTGGAGTCCATATTCTCAAAAATGACGCAGATGCGCTTGGAATCGGTGTTGCGCCGCAGAGAAAAGCCTACTGCTTTGGCATAGCCATTAACGCGGTCACGGGTTTCTGCGCTAACGTCCGAGGCGTTGTTCAGCGCCTTGGAAACCGTACTGGCAGAGAGCCCTAAATTGTTCGCAATTTCCTTAATTGTCATAGCTTTTTCTCTCTGTTCTGTGTTTTCGAAACAAACAGCAATCATTCGCGTTTTTTTTCCGAAGGGTGAACGGTTTACTTCCTGTCTACTATAACATAGCTTTCCGAGTTTGACAATAATTTTTTGAAAAAAGTACAAGAAAATGGAAAACCATTTTGCGCAATTCGGTTTTTTGACGAAAAAAGGCGCACACAGATACGATAGGGGGTAGGAAACCGCTTGACAGAAGGGGAAAATGTGGTAGAATGTTAACGAAAGAACGAAACGTTTTCGAAACACAGACCAAACCGAGGGGGAGTTATAAATGAAGACGCGATATGCCGGAGTTTTGCTGCCGATTACGGCATTGCCTTCGCCTTATGGTGTGGGCAGTTTTGGCGCAAAGGCAAAGGCGTTTGTAGATTTTTTAGTGAAAGCCGGGCAGAGCGTGTGGCAGGTACTTCCGCTGGTGCCTACCGGTTACGGAGACTCTCCGTACTCCTCTTCCTGCGCCACAGCAGGAAGCCCTTACTTAATTGATATTGACATTTTGATAGCGCAAGGCCTGCTCACCAAGGAAGAGGCGGAGGAATATACCTGCGATGTTGCCATTTGGGATGGCACCACCGGACGCGTGAACTACGAGGCGCTGTTTTATCGCCGCATTCCGCTGCTGAAGCTGGCGTTCTCCCGATTTGATAAAAACACACCGGCCTTTCAGGTATTTTTGGAAGTGGGCGAGTATGCGGAGTTTTCTGTCTTTATGGCGCTGAAAGAGGCCCACAATTGGCAGGCGCTTTCTGCTTGGGAGGATTGCTACCGCACACGGGACGAAGAAGCTATGAAGGCATTTTTGGAAGAGAACAAAGATGCAGTCCTGTTCTGGCAATTTACCCAGTACGAGTTCTTCCGTCAATGGAAAGAGCTGAAGGATTACGCCAATCGTCACGGTGTGGAGATCATGGGCGATATGCCGCTGTATGTTTCCGACGATAGCGCAGAGGTTTGGGCCCATCCTGAGCTCTTCCTGCTGGACAGTGAAGGTAAGTCTACAGAGGTGGCAGGCGTTCCTCCGGATTATTTCACCGAAGACGGCCAACTTTGGGGCAATCCCTTATATAATTGGGAGAAAATGAAGGAAGACGGCTATGCCTGGTGGACCAAGCGGCTGCAAAAAGCCCTTTCCATGTACGACATCGTCCGCATTGACCATTTCCGCGGCTTTGATCGCTTTTACGCAGTCCCGGCAGGCAGTGCCAACGCAAGAAAAGGCCATTGGTGCGAGGGACCCAAGGAAGCGCTGTTTGCGGATAAGCTGGACTGGCGCATCGTTGCCGAGGATTTGGGCGTTTTGGACGAGGGCGTGTACCGCCTGATGCGAAACACCGGCTATCCCCGGATGAAGATCTTGGAGTTTGCCTTTGACGGTGATCCGGAGCACGAGTTCAAGCCTTCTAACTATGACGAGAACTGCGTGGTTTATACCGGCACCCACGACAATGCCACCTTTATTGAACATTTGCAGGGGCAGGATCTGCAACAGAGGGAGATCTTCTATACGGATCTGGCATCCGAGTGTGAAAAGTGGGATGTGGAATTTACCTTCGATCCGGAGGAAATTGAAGAGCCTGCCTTGATGCATCGGGCGAGAAAAGCAGTTATGCAGGTGGCGTACCTGAGCCGTGCGAAATATGTAATTTTCCCCCTGCAGGATATGCTGGGCACCGGCGCAAATTCCCGGATGAACTTCCCCGGGATCCTCAGCGCCTATAACTGGAGCTGGCGTTATCAAGAGGATGTACTTACAGACGCTTTTGCAGAAGAAATCCGCGTGTCTACAGCTGCAGGCGCAAGATAGGCATATATACATTATTATATATAAATCTCCCCTGCCTTTTTCGGCAGGGGAGATTTATGTTTGGCGACGGGAATATACGATAATGCGGTTGAAAAATTTCGAAACTTTTTCGAAATTTTGCGCAATTTATACAAAAATTCGATTTGAATTTGTACATTCTGCGCTGTGAAAAAATGTCAATTTCCCTTGACTTTCCTGTATGGCAATTGTACAATATGCACACAGGGATAAATTTGCCGTTATGTCAGATTTTCCCGCAAGGCTGAAAAGCCAAAAATTTATTAAAGGAGTAAGGATATGAAAAAGATTCTCGCACTCGTTATCATTCTCGCACTCTCCATGACCTGCCTCGCAGGTTGCGAGCTCCCCTTCGAGCTCCCCTTTGATCTGCCCTTCTTGGGCGGTGAACCCACTGAACCTGCTAACACCGTAACCGTTAGCTGGTATCAGGGCAGCAAGCTGCTGAAGGAAACTCCCGTTGAAATCGGCGCCAAGGTCGAACCTTGGGAACCCGTCGTTGAAGGCAAGACCTTCACCGGTTGGTACGCTGAAGCTTCTCTGACCGAGCCCTTCGATTTTGAGAAGCCCATCGAAGCTGACACTGACATCTTTGCAGCTTTCAAGTCCGATGCTTACACTGAGGACACCAACTCCTACTACCTGATCGGTACCGGCGCCGGCGATATGCTGCAGGCGAACTGGGACCACACCAATGCTGCCAACGCTCTGACCATGACCAAGGAAGACGTTGAAGGCGCAAACGTTTACACCATCACCCTGAAGATGTACGCAGGCGACATGTTCCAGATCTGCTACGGCGGTTCTTGGGACGGCCAGGTCGGTATCGGTCTGATGAAGGGCGCTGAGTACGCTGATGGCTATAACT
>SVLZ01000052.1 GCA_015067665.1 Oscillospiraceae bacterium
TCCCCATCCGGGACATCATCACCCACCGCACAGAGATCACAATGCTCTTTTTAGAGGACGATATGTCCCTTTGGGAGGAGACCATCCATAACACCTGGTTTACATACTATCCTGTATGCAAGGAGACTCCGGACCATATTGTAGGCGTGCTGAATTCCAAAGCCTATCTCCGCCTCACAGACCGCTCCCGGGAAAATGTTATGCAGGAAGCCGTTACACCTGCCTATATCGTACCGGAATCCCTGATGGCAGATGTACTTTTCAAGAATATGCGCCGGGACAGAGAACGCTTTGCCGTTGTGCTGGATGAGTACGGCGGTATGAGCGGCATCATTACCCTCCGGGATCTGCTGGAGGAGCTGGTTGGCGACCTTGCTGACGGTACGGAAGCAGAGGAGGAGTTGTCGGAGCTTATTCAAAAGGAGGAAAATCTGTGGGATGTGGACGGTGGTATTCTCCTAGAGACCCTGACGGAAAAGCTGGGAGTCTGCTTAGAGTGTGAAGAATACGACACCCTCAACGGGCTTATCTTCCACCATTTGGGTACTTCCCCGGAGATCGGGGACACCCTCACCTTGGAAAACATCCGCATCACCGTAGCCCAAGTAGAAAACTATCAGGTCACCCGCGCCACATTGCAGCGAAACACCGATCAAACATAAAAACAACCGGCAGGCACAAATGTGCCTGCCGGAATTTTTATTATGGCATTATCGCAAAACAGGACCGTTTGCAGTCATCTTCCAAATGTTTACAAAGTCCCAGCCTTCAAAGGTTGCCTGCCGGGTAAGCTCGCTTTCCGTGATGATCTCCACATACTGGTGCTTAGGCAAGGTATCGTACTTGGGATTCTGCAAGCCATTTAATCCACTATATTGATACTCGTTGATGGGTTCGTAATAGTTTCGCAGATCTTCCAAATTATAGTTATGGTCAAAATGGCCGATGTAATTCTCCTTAAAGTCATCCCAATCGGTCAGATCCTTCTTTCCGGTATCCTTTATGTTGCTGCTCAGTACCGTGTTACGATCAAGAATCAGGCCAATCAACGCACCGTGGCAGTACACGCGCTTGTCTTCGCAGATGTTGGGAACATTGACCTTTCCGGTGGCATAGCAGTTATATATGGTGATTTTTTCGTTCTCGCTATATGCCTTGAATACTTCCAGTGTGCCGATCAAACTGCCACAGGGATTATAATATCTGCGCCAAGGACCGCCGTTTCTGTTGGTGTCGTCCTGACAGGGACTCCACTCCACATACGGTGCGGTAATATCGCCGGTGGCATAGCAATCGTACACGTCGCTGCGGGAGTAAATGTGGCCGATCAAACCTCCGATGCTGACGCCGCCGTAATGATCATCAGATGACGCATAGATATCTACCGTGGAGTAGCAGCGGGTAACGTCGGTATAGTTACCGGCCTCACCGATCAAGCCACCGATGTCACCCTCGATGACGTCGATCTTGCCGGTGGTGTGGCACTTTTCTACCAGCACACCGAAGGATTTACCGATCAAGCCGCCCACGCAGGGTGTCTCGATGCTGGTGGTGAAGATCTTGATGTTCACATCGGCAGAGCAGTTATTGACGGTAATGGTATAGGCAGGCTTATAATCGCCGTCGGACAGATACGTGCTGATGCTGCCGATCAAACCGCCGGTGTAACCACCGCTGGTGATGGTGCCGCTGACATGGCAATTCTTCATTAGGGTATATTGTTCATTTTTCAGTTCCACACCGCCGATCAAGCCGCCGGTGCAGGAGTTGGAACTGAGGAAGTTCACCGTTGCGGTGCAGTTTTCAAAGGAACAACCGCTGCCGTAACCTACGATGGCACCGGTGGATGCGCCGCCGCCGGGTTGCTTATCGGTGCGATTTTCTTCGGTGCGGTGATTGTCCTTCGTATGGGCATTGACGATCTTCATGTTCTTGAAGTGGGAATCTTTCACGTCAGAGAACAAGGCTTGCGCGTCACCGTCCAGACACAGGTTGGAGATGGTGTAGTTGCCGCCGTCATAGTTGTGACGGAAGGGGTTTTCATTGTCGCCGATGACGATCCAATTACCCACGCTGGCGCAGTCGATATCTGCCACCTGACGGTAGTAATAACCGGCTTTATCTACTACCTTCTGCAAATTCTTAAGATCCGTCAGGTTGCGGATGAGGAACGGATCATTTGCCGTACCGCTACCTTCCCACAGAGCTTTTTCCTTAATGGTAATGGTGATAGTGCCGGACTTTCCGGAGCCGTCCTTGGCGGTCGCCTTGACCGTCACGGAGCCGGCAGCCTTCGCCGTCAGCTTGCCGGATGCATCCACAGAACCCCGTGCAGAACCAGAAGAAATGCTCCAAGTCACATTCTTGTTGGTAGCATTATCCGGCTTTACCGCAGCAGAAAGCTGCAAAGTATCGCCTACATAAATCGTAGTCTTACTTGCCGACAAGGTAACTGAGGTGACAGAGACCGTCTTTGCAGTAATTTTTACGGTTACTTCCGCAGAAACACCGGAGCCGTCTTTCGCAGTGGCTTTTACCTTGACTGTACCTGCTGCCTTAGCGGTCAGCTGCCGGCATCTGTAATGGTTGCGTAAGACGAGCCGGAGCTGATGCTCCAAGCAACCTGCTTATTGGTTGCATTATCGGGCTTTACTGCCGCCGTAAACTGGAGGCTGTCCCCCACCTTAATATCCTTTGCGCCGGAAACGGTTACTTTCGTGACCTTTACGGTTACGGCAGCAATCTTCACCGTCACTTCCGCAGAAACACCGGAGCCGTCTTTCGCGGTGGCTTTTACCTTGACTGTACCTGCTGCCTTAGCGGTCAGCTTGCCAGCATCTGTAATGGTTGCATAAGACGCGCCGGAGCTGATGCTCCAAGTAACCTGCTTATTGGTTGCATTATCGGGCTTTACTGCCGCCGTAAACTGGAGGCTGTCCCCCACCTTAATATCCTTTGCGCCGGAAATAGAAATAGAGGTCACATTGGTAACCGGAGCAGGATTGACCGTCAGGGTAATTTCTCCGAACACGCCGCTGCTGTCCTGGGCGGTTGCCCGGACAGTCACACTGCCGGCAGCCTTGCCGGTCAGCACGCCGTTTCCGTCTATCTCCGCAAACTCTGCGCCGGAAACGACCTCCCAGCGGAGACTCTTATTATCTGCCTCTGCAGGCAAGACCGCTGCCCGGATAGCGAGCTGTTTACCCATATCTACATTATTCTTGTCTGCAGACAGCGTAATGGTCTGTACACTTACCATAGGAAGCTGGTTGATATTGAGCACAAACTCTCCGTAAACACCGGAGCCGTCCTTCGCCTCGGCCCTCACGATCACTTGACCGGGCGTCATGGCTGCAAGCAGTCCCGTCTCGGAAATGGTGGCACACTCTGCACCACTACCCAAAGACCAGATAACCGCTTTGTTCTCTGCGTTTTCCGGCAGGACTGCAGCGGATAGCTGCAAGCTGTCGCCGATGTAGATCTCACTCTTTTCCGCAGAAACGGAAATCTGCTCCACAAGCACCGGCTCAGGACCGGGTGTGGGCTCCGTGGGATCCGGTGCAGAGGCCGGATTGCGCACTGCCACGGTAATCGCAACCGCAGCAACGACCGCCGCTACCGATCCGCCGATAATAGACCAAATCAGGGCTGTTTTCTTCATAGCAAGCACTTCCTTTCAATCTTGATTATATTACACATTATTATTGTAATGCGTACCCCCTGAAATTGCAAGTTTCCTCCCAATTTTCAGCATTTTCACACAAAAACTATCCGACCTTGGATTCCAAGGTCGGATGGTTTTTATGCATTTTGCAGCTGTTCTTTGTTATATTGCAGGGTGTAGAGATGGTAGTACTTTCCTTGCAATGCAAGTAGTTCCTTGTGATTGCCCTGCTCCACGATCTGTCCCTTACTCAGCAGAATAATATTATCCGCGTGCTGAATGGTGGACAGACGGTGGGCAACGATCAGCATGGTGCCGATGTTCTTCATCTTCTCCAGAGAATCCTGAATGAGGATCTCCGTCTCGGTGTCGATGTTTGCAGTGGCTTCGTCTAAGATCATCACCGCAGGCTTATGGATAATGGTCCGTGCGAAGCTCAGCAGCTGCCGCTGACCGGCAGAGAAGTTGTTGCCCCGCTCCCGCACCGGCTCGTCAAGACCGTTTTCCAGCTTATTTATGAAGGAGTCGGCATTGACATACCGGCAGGCCTCCATCACCTCTTCATCGCTGACATCCTCTTTTCGCAGCAGGATGTTACTGCGGATCGTACCGGAGAACAGGAACACATCCTGCAGCATCTGCCCGAAGTGACGGCGCAAAGAGGAGATCTTGATCTTCCGGATATCGATACCGTCAATGAGAATTTGTCCCTTTTGTATGTCATAATTGCGGCAGATCAAGGACAAAATGGTGGTCTTACCGGAGCCGGTAGAGCCAACAAAGGCAACGGTCTGCTTGGGCGCAATCTTAAAGGACACACCCTTCAGCACCCATTCGTCTGGCTTATAGGCAAACCACACATCCTTAAATTCGATCTCACCCTTGATTTCCGGGAGGTCAATGGCATCGGGCTCGTCAACTACCTCCGGCACCATATCTAATATGGTGAAGATCTTTTCCGCGGAGGCAAAAGACCGCTGGAGCATATCGAACTGCTCCGCAAGGGTTTGGATCGGGTTAAAGAACCGGGAGATAAACATATAAAAGGAAACCAGCACCGCGCTGGTAATGGTCTGCCCCAAGAAGGAGATATCCTCGATCATTCCGCGGCTGCCCATATAAAAGAGGCACAGGTTGGAGGAAACGAAGAGCATATAGACCATCGGGCGGAAAATGCCAAAGACAAACATACGGTTATATTTTGCCTTCTTGAGCTTATCACTCTTTTCCTTAAACTGGGCCATCTTCGCATCTTCCTGATTAAAGATCTGGGTGATCTTAATACCGGAGATGTTCTCAGAAAGGAAGGTGTTCACATCGGTGGTAGCGGTGCTGACCTTCCGGTGCGCCGCCCGGGAGAAATGGCGGAACACTACCGTAAAGAGTACCACAAAGGGCACAAAGCACAGCACCATCAGGGTCAGTGCGTAGTTGAGCAGCAGCATCGCGCCCAAAACACCGACGATCACCATTGTGTTCTTTGCCAGGGTGACAATGATGTTGGTAAACATAAAGGAGATGGCGTTGGGATCGTTGGTCACACGGGTCACAAGCTTACCGACGGGGATATTGTTCAGCTGCTCGTGGGAAAGCTTTTCAATATGGGTAAAAATATCCAGCCGCATTTGGGAGAGGATCTTCTGTCCGGTTTTTTGCAGGATCATTGCCTGCAAATAGGTGCAGATAAGTGACACGATCAGAATACCGGCGTAGACAGCCACCAAAGAGAACAGATAGCTAAGCGCAAATTCTTCCTTAATGACATCCTGAATATGACCCACCAGCAGAGGGGACGCAATGTCATAGCCGATGGAAAGCACCATCACGAAAAAGACCACCACAAAGCTCTTCCAGTAAGGCTTTGCGTAACGGAGCAGACGGATAATGATCTCTTTATCCGCCATATGGCGCTCCCGATCCTCGTCCTTGTCCTGCCGTTTGCGAAGTGCAAAATAGGCTGCCAAGAATACGATGGCAAAGGTACCGATCAGCGCGCCGACGATCAGAATCGGCAAATATTCATAAATCCAATCAGGCATTGTGCTGACCTCCTTCCTCTTCCAGCTTCTGGAGATCTACCATCTTCCGGTAAGCCGGGCAGGTACGGTACAGCTCCGGGTGAGGTCCAAATGCGGCAAGTGCGCCGTCCTCAATGAAGAGAACCTTGTCCATATTCTCAATGGTGGAGATACGGTGCGCGATCAAAATGGTAGTCTTGCCCGCCCGGGTATCCCGGAGATTTTGCAAAATAGTGGTCTCTGTCTTGGTATCCACCGCAGAAACGGAGTCATCCAGAATCAGGATTGGCGCGTCCTTAATGAGCGCCCGGGCAATGGAAATGCGCTGCTTCTGACCGCCGGAGACAGTGACACCGCGCTCGCCCAGCACCGTGCCGTAGCCCTTAGAAAACTCCTGAATATTGCTGTGGATATCCGCCATACGGGCGGCGTGTACCACGGAGGATTCCGTCTTTCCGGGGATGCCGAAGGCGATGTTATTCTCAATGGTATCGGAGAACAGGAAATTGTCCTGAGGCACATAGGCGCAGGCCTGCCGCACCGAGCGGATGGAGACTGTGTTCACATCCTGCCCATCGATAAAGATCGTACCGTCAGGCACATTGTAGGTCCGTAGGATCAGATCCACCAAGGTGGTCTTACCGGAGCCGGTCTTACCTACAAGACCGATGTTCTCACCGGCTTTTATCTCAAAGGAAACATCCCGCAGCGCATCAAATTCGCCATCAGGATAGCGGAAGGTTAGATTTTTGAAGGTAATGTCACCCCGGACGTTTTCGAGGGCAGGCACACCCTCTTTATCCTTGACCGTTACCTCCGCATCCAGCAACGCGCCCAGCCGCTCCAAAGATGCCTTGCCACGGCTGGTCATATCGATCAGCTCGGAAACTGCCATAATAGGCCAGACAATGGCGTTAAAATAACCGATAAATTCCAGCAGCTGACCGGCATTAAACTGGCCCTTATAGACAAGATAGCCACCATAGCCTAAGATCACGCAGATAACGCTTTCCACGAACATCGTCACCAGCACACGCATAAGTACAGATGCCTTGGTATGGTCCATATTGGCTTTTTCGTTTTCCACATTGATCTTCTTAAAGGCCATCAGCTCTATGGCTTCCTTTACGAATGCCTTAATGACCGCAATGCCGGAAAAGCTCTCCTGAGAGAAGTCTGAAAGCTTTGAAAACGCCGCCTGACGGATGTCCCATTTCTTTGTCAGGTGCTGACCCACCACCGTGGCAGCGCCCAGCAAAAATGCCATAGGGATCAGGGACAGTACGGTCAGCATCGGATCCATCTTCCACATATTGATGACCGCCATTATACCCAGCATCACCGCGTCGAAGAACATCATAACGCCCCAGCCGAAGCATTCCTGCACCGTATCAAGATCGTTGGTAAACAGACTCATCAGGTCGCCGACCTTGTTGACCTGATAGTACTCCCGGCTTAAATCCTTGGCGTGGTTAAACATCCGGTTGCGCATATCCGCCTCCAGCCGCACCGCTGCGCCAAAGAAGCATACGCGCCACAAGAACCGACCGATCACCATAGCAATGATGACACCGATCATCGGCATACAGATATGATCTAAAAGGAAGGTCATATCAAATGCCACCATAGCACCGTCCACATCCACAAAGCCGCTGTCCATACCGTTAACGACCATACGATAGAGCTTCGGGATGATGAGCTGCAGGTAGTCCACCATTGCCAGCGTCAGTAAGCCTAAAAGCAGCGACAGCGCATATTTCCGATAATAGCGGTTAATATGCTTTCCAAATATCATCGCCATACCCTCCCATTATAAAAACATCAGGTTCATTATACTCCCTATTTCCCATAATTGCAACAAAAAACGGACCGGAATTTCAATTCCGGTCCACAAAGTGTAAAAAAAGCCAAAGCGCAAGCTACCTGGTGCGGTACCCTGTCAAGAGCACCCCCTACTATGGGTTTGACATACTAAAAAAGAACGGTATCTTTAATAAACCCGCACAACATCCAGTTTCAATCTTTGCGTGATTTCTTTTTGATCAGTTGTGGTAAATACGATTTCAAAATAAAGATTATTAATGAGATTTTTCTCGCTAATATCTTCCAGCTTTTTTGCTATCTTCCCGTATGAAGCAGATCCATTATATATCATTATGTTTTCTGCCTCCACCCTCGCCGGGAGGTCAGGATTGGTTTGCATAGAATTTTGAGAAACAATTACCTGTTTGTCACCTTCCATAAAATAAAGTTTTAATGCATAACTGTATGTATCTTCAGGTACTTTATTGATATATCTGAACGATCCACATCTTACTTGTTCAAAATCGTTGCTTTTAACGATCGAGCCACCTTCAATTTCGATATGATCGTTTGTACCGGAAAAAGTATAAACCTTCGTTCGAGAAATGTTGATAGTAAGAACCAGCGAAATGATCAGTAATAAATTCAGTATGAGCGATACAATTAGAATCTTTCTTTTCATAGCAACATCTCCTCCTTGAAAAAATGTATATTTATTAATTCCTGCAATTACATTATATTAGTAACCTTACTGTTTGTCAACCAGAAATTTCCATACGCACTACAGAAAAACTGGACCGGAATTTCTAATTCCGGTCCAGTTCTTTGCCGTTTAAGACGGCACTTATTAGTTTATCTCCCTCATACTGCAGTGTCAGCTTAAAAAAGGGCGCGTCCTCCCAGAGTAAACGGAGGAAAATCTTGTCGCCCTCCCATTGGGGGAGCGTATCCAAAAAGTCACGGCTGACCCATTGCAGGTCGCCCTCGTCGCATACTCTTAACTCCCCCTCAAATTTATCTGCCGTAAAAAGGTGCATATCCTGGTCATATTCCGGCTTTTCGGTGAGAAATGTGACGATCCCCCGATAGCGGTAGCCGGTCAATGTCAGTCCCGTTTCCTCCTTCGCTTCCCGGAGCAGACATTGCTCAGGGGTCTCTCCCGGTTCAAATTTGCCGCCGATACCGATCCATTTATCTTTGTTGATGTCGTTCTTCTTTTTCACCCGGTGGAGCATCAGCACCTCGTCCCCCCGGAGAATATAGCAAAGTGTGGTATTTAGCATGATTTTCTCCCTTGATATGCGACCCTTATGGCTTGCTGAAGGTTTTCCACCAATATCTCCTTGTGCCCAGCTTCCTTTTCGCCATCGATGGTCCAGGGCATATCCTCCGGTGCGGTGATGCGGACGGTGCGGGTATTAAGGAAGGTCATCATCTTACAGTTATATTTTTTCGTCTGCACCGCCTGCAAACAGGCCGCCAGCTCTGTAACATCCCGGGGTGCCCGGACAAGCAGCAACTCAAATTTTCCGTCCCGCATATCCACCACCGCAGGATCCAGCTTCAGGATCCCACCAAGACTGGTGGAATTACAGATCGCGCCAAACAGAAAATCGTCCTCCACCGTCTCTTCATCGGTCTCGAAACGCAGATGATGGGTCTTAATTTGGGACAGCTCCTGAATACCCTCCAAGAGATACGCCATATGTCCAAGGGAATTCTTAATGCTCTGGGGCGTCGCGTAGCTGGTACGGGTAAAGGCACCAAAAGATGCCACATAGGCAAAATGTCTTCCATTAAAGGCGCCCACATCGTATTTCCGTGACCGCCCGGCAGCAATGATCTTTGCCGCCTCTATGGGATTTGTGGGAAGTCCCAGACTGCTGGCAAAATCGTTGGTTGAGCCGGCAGGAATATAGCCGATGGGTATATCGGCACCGCTTTGGAGCAGTCCCGTCATAGCCTCATTGTACGTACCGTCGCCGCCGCAGCAGACCACGATGTCCATCTCCCCTGCACGGGCTTTCGCCTGCTCCATGGCTTCCCCCTGCCCGGAGGTTACATAGGTATGGACATCATAGCCCGCCCGATTAAAAATTCCCAAAATATCCGCAAGATATTTATTGGCCCGACGCTGTCCTGCGTTGGGATTGAGGATAAACAACATTTTTTTCAAGGATCTCACCCTCTTATTGGTAGTTTCTTGCATTATAGCACAGTTCCTATGGATTGTATACAGCCATAAGTTTGCGAATTTGTAAACAATTCCATTTTCTCTCCGGTAATGGGATGGGAAAATGCCAGCTTACCGGCGCAAAGAGCTTGGGTGCAGATGCCCATTTCCCGGGATAGTGCAAGAGATTCTTCATTTCCGTACTGGGGATCGCCCAGAATCGGGTGCCCAATATGGGCGCAGTGTACCCGAAGCTGATGGGTCCGCCCGGTAATGGGATGCAGCTCCAGCAGACTGTACTCGCACTTGCAATCCAGTCGGATAAATTCTGTCCGGCAGGGCTTGCCGCTGTCACTTACATACCGAAGCAGGCTGGGCGGTTCCCGCCGGGCAATGGGCGCATCAATGACACCTGCCTCCGGTGGAACACCGTAAACCAGCGCAAAATAGGTCTTTTTCATTGCATTTTCCCGGAGCTTCTCCATCATTAGGGTGTGGATATGGGCATTTTTCGCCAGCAAGACCACCCCGAAGGTATCCCGGTCTAACCGGGTAACGGGATGAAAGGCACAGCTTTGGTTGGTTTTTCTGTAGTAACCCAAAACAAAATTGGCAAGTGTCCCGGTATTGCAGGCGCGGGAGGGATGGATCAGCATACCTGCCGGCTTATCCACCGCCAGCAAATATTCGTCCTCATAGAGAACAGTCAAGCTCCCCTCCTCTGCCGGATACTGCGGTGCAGGGTCAGGAAGCAGAGCCGTTACGGTATCGCCCGGCTGTACAAGGTAGTCCGTATGGCAGGGCTCGCCGTTAACCAGTAACCGCTCATCCCATTTGAGCTTATTCATAAGGCCCATAGACATTCCCATTTCTTCCCGCAAAACCTTGGAAAGCCTGCCGCCCTCTTTGGAAATATGCTTCAGCTCCATACCGCACCCCCTTTTTATATGCAGAATTATAGCACTGTTCTCCCCGTGGCGCAAGAGGGACGCGAATCGAATTGACAATTTGCTGTCACTTGAGAAGGTGTTCTTTTAAATTTACAACTTTCCTCTTTCTATTTTACAAAAAATGTGCTATAATATTTTCAAATCAAAAAGGAGGTTTTCTATGAAATTGTTTGAAGATTTTCACTATGTAGGTGTCAACGACCATCAGGTCGATCTGTTTGAGGGGCAGTATGTTGTCCCCACCGGCATGAGCTACAATTCCTATGTGATCGTAGACGAAAAGGTCGCCGTTATGGATACGGTAGATAAGAACTTTACCCACCAATGGCTGGATAACATTCACACCGTGCTGGGTGACCGTCAGCCGGATTACTTAGTGATCCAGCATATGGAGCCGGACCACTCCGCAAATATTGCCAATTTCCTGAAGGTCTACCCCGAGACCGTGGTGGTCTCCTCCAGTAAGGCATTTGCGATGATGCAAAACTTCTTCGGCACTGACTATGCAGACCGCCGCATCGTGGTCTCCGAGGGCGATACTCTCCCCCTGGGCAAGCATACCCTCACTTTCGTTGCCGCACCGATGGTTCACTGGCCGGAGGTCATTGTGACCTACGATCTTTACAGCAAGGTCCTTTTCTCTGCTGACGGCTTTGGTAAGTTCGGTGCTTTGGACCGGGAAGAGCCTTGGGAGGACGAAGCCCGCCGTTACTATATCGGCATCGTGGGCAAGTACGGCCCGCAAGTGCAGGCGCTGCTGAAAAAGGCTTCTGCCTTGGAGATTTCCGCCATTTACCCCCTCCACGGACCGGTGCTAACGGAGAATTTGGGTCACTATTTGAAGCTTTACGATCTTTGGTCTTCCTATCAGCCGGAGGCAGAGGGCATCGTCATTGCCTACACCTCCGTCTACGGCAACACCAAAGCCGCCGTGGAGCTGCTGGCGCAGAAGCTCACCGAAAAGGGCTGCCCCAAGGTCATCGTCCACGACCTTGCCCGCTGCGACCAGCCGCAGGCGGTCGCCGATGCCTTTAAGTATAATAAGATCGTCCTTGCTACCACCACCTATAATGCCGATGTATTCCCCTTTATGCGGGACTACATCATCCACCTGACCGAGCGGAATTTCCAAAACCGCACCGTCGCCCTGATGGAAAACGGCTCTTGGGCGCCCCTTGCAGCCAAAGTGATGCGAAAGATGCTGGAGGGCTCAAAGAACATTAACTATACCGAAAACAATGTCCGTATTCTCTCCGCTCTCAGCGAGGACAGCCGGGAGCAGATCGAAAAGATGTCCGACGAGCTGTGCCGTGAGTATCTTGCCCGGCAGGATGCCACCGCCAACAAAAACGACCTGACTGCGCTCTTTAACATTGGATACGGTCTGTATGTGGTCACCTCCAACGACGG
>SVLZ01000053.1 GCA_015067665.1 Oscillospiraceae bacterium
CAACACTCAGGGCGGCGCACATACCGCCGAGACCCACCACCATCATCATAATGAAGGGCAAGCTGCTGGTATAGGCAACAGGCGCGACAGAGAGCATCGCTCCCTTCCGCTTCCAAATGAGCATACCCACAAGGCTCAGTCCAACAAACAGCAGTCCAATGGAGTTGACCGGCATAAACATTTCTTCCAGCGCCACAAAATCACAGATACCCGCAGCATACAGTAATTTCCAGGTTGCTTTGCAGAAGCCAGCCAAAAACACATTGACTGCACCAGCCGCCAAAAGGGCATACGCGCCCTTAAACATTTTATTGTAAAGATCCCGCAGCAGAATCACCGCGGTAATGCCGAAGAAAAGAACCGGCACGAAATCCATTAGTCCCATAGGAACCGTAAAGTTATAACCTGCAGACAAAACAGGAAACATACATATACCTCTCTTTCCGAAAAAGGACCATCTCGCGATGGTCCTTTTTGATGATTACTGCTTATTCAGGTGGTAGATGGGCAGCAACGGAATAATAATAGGCGTCTTGTCGGCATATGCCTTGTACTCCGGATTGTTGCCGTAGCGAGCCATCTGCCGTTTCTCCAGCCGCTGGGCACCGTTGAACATAATGAACACGATGAGGATGTAAGCAATGATGACCGTGATCCACTGACCCACACCCTGCAAAATGTCCAGTGCAGAAACGGTCACGCCCGTCCAAAACAGAATTTCACCAAAATAGTTGGGGCAGCGAACGATCTTATACAGCTGCTTGGTAGCAACCATATCGGGACGCTCTGCCTTCTGCTTGGACTTCTGCTGATCTGCAACGGCCTCCAAAATGATGCCAAATGCAGAGATGGCGATACCAACCCACTGGCAGACCGTTGCTTCTGCGCCATTAAACAGACGGAAAGCCACGCCGGAGGTCTGTGCCACATACAGAACGCCCATAAAGATCCACATAAAGAACTTTACGAAAATAGGCATCTTGCTCTCATCGCCGGTAGCCTCAGCCAAGGTCTTGCGGTAGGCAGCGTTCTTGATCTCACGGATCAGCAGGAAACCGGACAGACGGAAGCCGTAGATCACAAACAGCGCAAACTGAATGTAATGGGCAATGCCTACGGCGGGATAGATGCCGATCAGGCTCATTACTGCCATAGCCGCGCCGATAATCGCAACAGAGAAACCATAGCCGATAGACATAAAGTAAACATACTTCTTAAAACCGCACAAGCATACCAGCAGACTCAGTGCAAAGAAGATACCAAGATGCATCCAATTCCACATATTACTGCCCCTTTCCGAAGTAAACCTTCAAATACTCTTTGAAGCTCTTGTCGCCAATACAGGTATCGCCTACCAGATCGTGGCTCAGTGTCCACTTGGAGAAGAGAATGATGTCGTGCTTACCGGCCTTCTTGATCTTGGGCAGGTTTGCAAGGATGCCGAACAGCCAAATAGGTGCCCACTTGATCTTCATGGGCTTACCGGCTGCATCGAAGCACATCTGCGCCATCTCTTCATATGTATAGGTCTCCTTGCCACCTACATTGTAGGTAACATTGGTGTCGCACATATGGTCTACGATAAACTGCGCAAAGTCAGGGCAGTCTACAACATTGGCCTTGACACCGCCAAAGCCCTTGAGCAGCTGCATCTCGCCCTTGTCGATATAGGGCTTAAACACCTTAGCAATGTCGTAGAAATAACCGGTGGGACGGTAAATAACCCAGTCCATAGGCTCTTTTTTGATCTCTTGCTCTACCATGTACTTTGCGTGGAGCATAGGCACCTTTTCTGCACCGGGCTCATCGCAGGAGATAACAGAGATGTAGTTAAACTTCTTGACACCGGCCTTCTTGCACTCTGCATAAAGATTCATATTGCCTCTGTAGTCAATGTCATAGGAAGTAACGGTGGTGGATGCACCGGTCAGACCCATCGTGGTAATGACCACGTCCGCGCCGTCACAAAGGCCATTTAAGGTCTCAGGCTTGGTGGCATTGATCGCCTTAAAGGTATACTTGCCCTCGCAGCCATCCACAGGACGCTCCTTCAGGTCAGCCGCAACCACCTCGTGACCGGCAGCGCACAGACATTTCAGAATTTCGGCACCCAAATTACCAAAGGCGCCAGCTAATACTACTTTCATTTTCATATCCTCCTTATTTCTTTGCTTTTTCTTTTGCCCGCTTATCGTTAATGATCTGCATTTCCTTAGCAGTGATCAAATAACAATTGTTCTCCTTGCCCCAATCAACACAGCCCTTGAGTACCAACGGCAGGAAGACACGGGGAACATTGAGGATCATCTCCAGCGCATCATCGGTAAATTTTACCTTGTCATCTGCGCGGTCAGCTGCATAGCGAACAGAGTCCAAAGACTGCTTACGGATGGGCAGCAGCTCTGCGCGCATACGGGTCTTTTTGTGGAACCAGAAATTCTTGCTGTCACGGTAGCCGTAGTCAACAGGCAAGTTAGGGAAGTCCTTGGCCTTTACACCGTTAATGATCGCGTCACTATACTTCTTCTTCATCAGGATCTTATCGACCTTCAGAATGAAGTGTGCACCGAACTTAGAGGTGATACCGTTAAAATCGTGGTAGGGAGGCTCATAGCCGGTGGTACAGCCGGGCTGATCGTTTTCTGCGCCATCCAACTCACGAACCCATGTGCACTCAATAACCTGAATGGCATCACTGAGCACCATCGGGCGCTCGCCCTCTGCCTGACCCTTTTCCAGCCGGAACTTGCAGTTCGGCATCTTATCCTCAGGCTTATCGCCGGGCCAGGAAAGCTTGACGCATTCCTTAAAGGTCTTGGGGTTGTCGTCCACGAAGTTGATAGCACACTTGCCGCTGCGCAGAATGTTCTGCGCAGTGTTGGAGCTGTTGCGGCAGCTCAGCAGCATCGCATAGTAGTCCTTACCGGCCACATAGTAGGGCTGCACCAGGGAATAGGGTCCCAGTGTAGTGGAGCCATCCTCACAAAGGGTGCTGATGACCACCGTGGGCATCGGGAAGAACAGGGAGGTCTGGTAGAAATTATCTACCACGCGCAGGTTTTCAAAGCTGGACATATTGCATCTCTCCTTAAATAAAAATGGGACTGCACTTGTGCAGTCCCAAAATTGACTTATGAAACGGCACGGTTAAGATTGTTTTCCAATATGCCGTAAATATCATCGAATTCTTTCCCCGACATTGTCCATACCAACAATGCCTCCGCCACAAATTCCGCAGCAAAATCGCTATTGCAGAATTTACGCATCGGTGCGGCAAGCTGGGCGCGCAGCAGCTTATGGTAGTAACCAAAGGATCCTGCGAAAGCAGAAGCTGCTGCTTCATCGCAGAAGATCACGCGGTGCTCGTCGGAAAACCACAACAGCTGGTCGTAAACACAACGTGCTACCGGTCTCGGTTCTACAGATTCCTTGCTGGTGCTTTGGATCTTCTCTACGCAGACATTCCAGCTTTCCAGCATAAATGTGGCAAGGAGTGCATCCTTTGAAGGGAAATAATTGTAGACCGTACCTACCCCTACGCCGCAGCCTTTGGCAACAGAGCGAATGGTGAGCATACTGTATCCGGCTTCCTGCAATTGCTTTTTCGCTTCCGCGATAAGCCGTGCTTCCAGATTTTCGATGATTTTGGGCATAAAAACTCCTTTTGTGAACACGTTCACATAATTATTATATTCTTCGTAAAGCAAAATGTCAAGTGTTTTGATAAAATTTTATCGATTAGTACAAAATACACGCCGTATAGGTAACCGTCTTTTCTCCGTGGTAATAGTTTGCACCGTTGTCGCGGCACACTTGGGTCACGAAAAGGCCGTAGCCCTCCATAGAGGATATGGCCTTCTCCGGAAACCGGCAGGGCTCCGGGTAGGCGCAAGTCTTGCAAACGCGGCAACCGCCGCTGCCTAAGCAAAGCGCTTCCGGGTAGACGCTTCGCAGCTCTTCATAAAGCTTATGCAGCGCCCTGAGATGTTTTTCCTCGGCGCGGCGATAGCCCTTGGTATCTATGGTTTTTTCCAATTTACCGACAGTTTGCACTAAGACCCCCCGACGGTAGCTGCGAAGCTTCTCCCCACATTCAGCGAGCGTTCCGCAGTAAGGCGGGCAGGTCCAGTTCTTGCCGTAAGCACCGCACTTATCGGCGGCACACATGGCACGTACATCGCTACGGGGAATGAGCGTTTCAATATCCACCGGAAAAGCGGCGAAAAAGTGACATTTCCGGGCGATATTTACCCAGTATTTTGGATCACTTTTCTCTAAAAAGGTCATACCGCGGGCAAAAGCTTTGGGAAATTCCTTATGGGTGGAGAGGTCCAAATATTCAATTTGCCGAGAAATTTCCTCTGACCGGGCAAGGGCATTTTTCTGCTGGGCAAGAAGCACTGCACCGCTACCGGCGGCATTCCCAATGACGGTAATCTTTTCCTCCAACTCCGGAGGAAACAATCCCACCCGGCAGGCAGAGGCCGGATTTAAGAAACTGCCAAAGGCACCCGCTAAGAACACCCGGCTAATATCCTCGGTTTTTACCCCGATATGGGAACATAAAAGGTTTATTCCCGCCCAAATTGCACCCTTGGCCAGCTGGAACTGCCGTATATCCTCTTGGGTCAGCGAAACATTCTCCGCAAGGCGAATACTGTCACCGGTCAGAATTTTGCCACGGCTGTTGAGCTTCTCCTGTTCCAGCGCAACTGCAACTGCATCAATCAGACCGGAGCCGCAGATGCCCTCCGCCCTGCCATCACCAATGACCCGGACTCTTCCATCCGGAAAAACGCGGTCAATAGCACCGGTGCAGGCCGTCATTCCGCAGCTGATGTTTGCGCCCTCCAAGGCCGGGCCGGCAGCGGTGGCGCAAGCCACCAGCTTTTCCCGATTTCCCAATACCATTTCCCCGTTGGTACCGATATCCACCAGCAATGTCAGCTCCGGGCTGCGATCCATCTCAGCAGCCATTACGCAGGCCACAGTGTCTGCACCTACAAAACCGGCAATATTGGGGATAACCAGCAAGCGCGCACCCGAAAGCACAGGAATATATGGCCTTGCAGGCAAAACCTCCGCCTTAAGGAACAGGGGTGCAAAAGGTGGTTTTGCTAAATTCCCTACGGATATACCTAAGAAAAGCTGCTGCATCGTGGGATTTCCCACCACAGAAACAACAGCAATCTCCGCAGGCAGACAAGCGGCACTTTGGCAAAGCGTCAGCGTCAGTTTAGCAACACAGGCACGAATCGCATCGGTCAACTGCGCCATATGCCCATCGCAGGCCAAGCGGATACGGCTGACTACATCGGCTCCGAAGGCACGCTGCGGATTGGGCGCGCTGGCAGTCGCAAGAATCTTCCCGGTATTTTCTTCAATCAAATAGCCAGCCACAGTCGTGGTACCAATATCAAAAGCAATGCTCTTTTTATCTCGATAATCACAAGCTTTCCCCAAAGGTTCCACGCCCTGTGTCAAGATGCGCTCCTGCACAGGTAATGTAAGCGACACCGTCATATCCCGATCAATAACCGTTTGACAAGAAAGGACTTCTCTGCCATCCGCAATAACACGGCATTTTCCGCATTGGCCTTCGCCACCGCAAGGAGCATCAGGGGCAAGCCCAGCTTCCCGGAGGGCAAACAACAGATTTGTACCATTGCTTATTTCCAGGATTCGGTTGTAAGGCAATACCGTAATTTTATGCAAGCTGTTTCCCTCCCCTTAATCTTTTCATTAGTGTAGCATTTTTCAGGCAAAAAGGCAATAGACAGCAATTCGAAATGCAAAATCACAAATTATAGATTGCACCGGGAGCGGTGCAGGAGATTGCCACGTCGCTGCGCTCCTCGCAATGACATGGGTGGGACGAGGGTGCCTACCGGGAGATTGCCACGTCGCTGCGCTCCTCGCAATGACAATGGAGAACGAGAGTGCGGTGCAGGAGATTGCCGCGGGCATAAATGCCCTCGCAATGCCGGCGAGCCAAGGAAGGCTTGAACATAAAAAGTCCGTGGAGAAAACTCCACGGACTTTTATGTATAGATTTGATACTTTCAGACTTACTTGACACCTTCGACAATGCCGTTTGCCAAGCCGACAAGGCCCTGCATCTGGCTGGGAATGATGATCTTGGTAGCCTGTCCATCTGCAACCTGTTCCATCGCCTGAATTGCCTTCAAGCGGATAATTGCATCGGTGGGAGCATTCTCGTTCAATGCCTTCAAGCCACGGGCTTCCAATTCCTTTTCTCTCAGCAAGCCTTCTGCTTCCAAAATCTTCTTCTGCTTTTCAGCCTCAGCGGCCAGGACCATTCTCTGCTTAGCAGCTTCTGCCAGCAGGATCTCAGCCTGACGGTTACCTTCAGCTTCCAAAATGCGAGCTCTCTTGAAGCGCTCAGCAGTAGCCTGCTGTTCCATGGCATTCTGGATGGTGAGAGGAGGCAGGATGCTCTCGATCTCGACACGGGTGATCTTCATGCCCCAGCTATCGGTGGCTTCGTCCAAAACCATACGGATCTTGGTGTTGATCAGTTCACGACTGGTGAGGGTCTCGTCCAATTCCAGCTCACCGATAATGTTACGCAGAGCAGTAATGGTCAGCTTCTGCAGGGAGTACAGAGGCTGCTGCACGCCGTAAACATAAAGCTTGGGATCGGTAACCTGATAGAAGACAACTACATCCACCTGCATACGAACATTATCCTTGGTGATAACATCGCGGATATCCTCGTTGCCGGCGTTGGAATACTCCATCTCTCTTGTGCCGCTATAGACATTCTTACTACCGTTGTAAGGATTACCATAGCGCTGATCTTTCTTGAAATAACCAAAGTCGGCATATGCTTCGTACTTATAATTCAAGAGATCCTTGGAAGTAAAGTCATAAGCCTGCTTGGTGGGCTCCAAGATCTGCTCTCTCAGGTCGATAACGTACTTATCGATACGTCTCTTCTTGCGAGTGGGGTCAATGACCTTCATTTTTTCAATGATCGGAATGTGCATATGCACACCGACACCCCAAACAGCACGGAACACGCCCAGTCGCTCTACGACACGGGCTTCGCCCTGGGGCACGATCTCAACGCAAGCCCACAGGATCAGGAAAATAACCAATAAGGCTACAATAACAATCAGAATCATATAAGTACCCCCTTATCCTGCGGTGAACTCTTCCGCAACAGGGAAGACGAAGAGCTTAACGCCCTCAACGTGGTGGATACAAACAACAGTGCCCTCTTCGATAGGCTGACCGTCGGTGCTGCGAGCCATCCACACCATACCGTCCAGCTTGACCTCGCCAACACCCGCAATATTGTCGATCGCGACAGTGACAGGTGCATACTTGCCGGGAATTGCCTCAACATTGGTATACTGCAGCTTCAGCGGAACGTTCTTGCGGATCATAGGTCTCAGCAGGAACAGGAATATGCCGGCAACCAAGCAGAACACGATAACCTGCAGCCAAACCAGCTGATCGCCCAAAAAGCTGATCACAAGCGCAGCGGCAGCACCGGCTGCAAACCAAACAGCAACACGGGTGATAACTTCATTCTCAGCCAAAACAGCTGCAAGGACCAGGCCGACGAGAACGACCGCCCAAATAATCGTTAACAGCATATTTAACTCTCCTTTACGTTTATCGATACAACATACACTATAGCAGAAATGATCGAACTGGTCAAGGGTAAATTTATAAAAAATATCAAATATTTCTTGATAATCTTACACTTGTGATGTATAATGACCGCAGAAAAAGGGACTTCCCTAAACAATAGGAGGAATTATTATGTTTAATGCTATGATCGAAGTGCTCAAAGCCAATCCTCGGAAAATCGTTTTCACTGAGGGTCATGACGCACGTATTCTGGAAGCTACCGCCCGTTTGAAGGAAGGCGGCTTCCTGACCCCCATTCTGGTGGGCAATGTAGAGACTGTCAGGGCAAATGCTGCCAAGGGCGGTTTCAACATCGAGGGTGTAGAAATTCTGGATCCTCTGACCTACCCCGGCATGGACGCTATGGTCGAAAAGATGGTTGAGCTCCGCAAGGGCAAGATGTCCGCTGAGGACTGCCGCGCAGCACTCTCCAAGGGCAATTATTTTGGTACTATGCTGGTAAAGATGGGCTACGCAGACTCCCTGCTGGGCGGCGCTACCTACTCTACAGCCGACACCGTTCGCCCTGCTCTGCAGCTGGTGAAAACCAAGAAGGGCGCAAATTTGGTTTCTTCCTGCTTCATTATGGTTCGTGGCGAAGAGAAGCTGGCTATGGGCGACTGCGCTATTAACTTAAGCTATGAGGACAGCGTAGATAAGGACGGCAACGTGACTGTTTCCGCTGCACGGAAGCTGGCCGAGGTTGCTATCGAGACTGCCAACACCGCTAAGGTCTTCGGCATTGACCCCAAGGTCGCAATGCTCTCCTTCTCCACCAACGGCTCCGGCAAGGGCGGCACCGTAAAGCTTTCCCACGATGCCACCATCGTTGCCAAGGAGCTTGCTCCCGATCTTATGATCGACGGTGAAATGCAGTTCGATGCAGCTGTCGCTCCCGAGGTTGGTCAGCTGAAATTCCCCGGCTCTCCCGTTGCCGGCTATGCCAACACATTCATCTTCCCCACCATCGAAGCTGGCAACATCGGTTACAAGATCGCACAGCGTTTGGGCGGCTTTGAAGCTTACGGCCCCATCCTGCAGGGTCTGGCCGCGCCCATTAATGACTTGTCCCGTGGCTGCAATGCCGACGAGGTCTACAAGATGGCCATCATCACCGCAGCAATGGTGTAATTACAAAAAGCAATCCCGGACAGTTTCCTGTCCGGGATTTTTTATTTTTCGGGCTGAATGCCGAAGCGGATAAGCATTGCTTTTTGTTCGGTAATTTCTTCTTTCTTTAGCTTGCCGGTCTCCGTTGTCCACTTGAGCGCCAAGCTGCCCCGTTTTGTGACAACGCGGATGCATCGGGCACACCAAGCTGCAGGCAAGAGGAGCGTCTTTCCCTTGCACCAAGGGAATTTGCTCTCCAACTCCTCTTTGGACGGAAACACACGTCGGCTCAACGCAGATGCACCGCTTTCGCCCGGAGACAGCGCCGCCGCATTACGAATGGCGCGGTCTGCACTTCCGTACTGTCCCTCGGATAAGATATACTCCCCCATTTCCTGTAAGAGGGGTGTTTCCGTGCCGCCGTCAAACCAGCACCGGGCCAATTCCTCAATATTGCGGGCAAAATCCAAGAGGCCAAAGCGCTCCAGTTCTTTTTCTACCGTTTTCCAGTTTGCTTCCGGCTTTCTTAGATTTCGGTTCACCCAAACATCCGCGATAAACCGCACACCTGCGCCGCCGGAGACAAAGTGATTGGCAAGGTGGCATATCGTATTCAAGTAAAAGCCTTCCGGGGTAAGGTCTGTCCCGTCTGTGGCAGCATACTGCCAGCCGGGATTGATCTGCGTTCCTACCGGGGTATCGTGGTGGATAAGGTTTGGATGGAATTCTACAGCCAAGTTCCCGGGGAAACAGAAGCTGTGGTGGTTGCCATCGCCATCCTCCGCTTTTGCACCCATCTCCGCAGCGATCTTATCCAGCTTGGGATAATCCTCTGTATGGGCTAAAACATCCAGATCGCACATAGTCCGCAGTGCCGGCTCCGGATAGTCTTTTTTGAGGCTTGCGCCTTTCAGGAAGATATGGGGAACATTTTCCTGTGTCAGCTTTTCGGCAAGCTGTTCCTTTAGGTGCATAAACTGGGCATCCCGAAAGATTGCCGTATGGTAGGCATCGGAGAGGATCTTCTTGCCCGGTGGCGGGAGCATTTCCCAGCTGCCGTTTTTTCGCAGGCCGTCATAGACGAGAGGCGCTACCGTATGGCGCATAGAAAGACCTACGAACAGCCGCCAATCTATATTTTCCGGCACAGTATACCCTTTCCCCGTCAGGGCGCAGGCCAATGTATCGATCAGCAGCTTTTGTTCGTTCGTCATTCCGTCTTTCTCCAAACCATTTTATTGACCACACCGGTGTAGGACTGAATGAGCTTAACCACCTTGGTGGATACATTCTCTTCTACATAGTCCGGCACAGGAATCCCGTTATCTCCATTCTTAACCATCTCCACAGCCGTTTCCACCGCCTGAAGCAGGCTCTTTTCATCGATGCCTGCCAGCACGAAGCAAGCCTTATCCAGCGCTTCCGGGCGCTCTGTAGAGGTGCGGATGCAGACTGCCGGGAAGGATTTGCCGATGGAGGTAAAGAAGCTCGATTCCTCCGGCAGCGTGCCGCTGTCAGATACCACCGCAAAGGCGTGCATCTGCAGGCAGTTATAATCGTGGAAGCCCAAGGGCTCGTGGCGGATCACACGCTTATCGAGTTTGAAGCCGCTGCTCTCTAACCGATTGCGGCTTCTGGGGTGGCAGGAATAGAGGATGGGCATATCGTAGGTTTCCGCCATCTTATTAATTGCCGTAAAGAGAGAGGTAAAGTTCTTTTCTGTATCGATATTTTCCTCCCGGTGGGCAGAAAGGAGAATGTATCTCCCCTTCTCTAAGCCCAAGCGGGTATGAATATCGCTGTTTTCGATTTTATCGAGATTATTATGGAGCACCTCTGCCATCGGCGAGCCGGTCACATAGGTGCGCTCCTTGGGAAGTCCGTTATCTGCTAAGTACCGTCTTGCATGCTCGGAGTAGCATAGATTGACATCGGAAATAATGTCCACGATCCGACGGTTGGTCTCCTCCGGCAGGCACTCGTCCTTGCAGCGGTTGCCCGCCTCCATATGGAAAATAGGAATATGCAGCCGTTTTGCGCCAATGACGGAAAGGCAGGAATTGGTATCGCCCAACACCAGCACAGCATCCGGCTGTGTCTCCACCATAAGCTGATAGGATTTGGTGATGATATTGCCCATAGTCTCTCCCAAGTCCTTGCCAACAGCATCCATATAGACTTCCGGATCCTCTAATTCCAAGTCCTTAAAGAACACACCGTTGAGGTTATAGTCATAATTCTGTCCGGTATGGGCCAAAATGGTGTCGAAGTATTTGCGGCATTTTTTAATCACTGCAGACAGACGGATGATTTCCGGCCGTGTGCCCACAATGATGAGAAGCTTCAGCTTTCCGTTATTCTTGAAAGAAATCATAGTATATCCTCATTTCGTCTTGATTTTCAAAATGATCTTATAAAGCATTGCCGCCATCAGCAGACCCGCCAAGGCGCCGGCAAAGTCAATTATCACATCGGTTACAAGGCTTCCCCGTTCTGTATAGACCTGAAGCCATTCATCCCCCACCGCTATCAGCAGCACGATGAGCAGGGGCATAGAAACAAACCGCTTGTCCAACTCGTACCCAAGGCAGATCGTAAAGCCGCAAACAAACAGCCCCAAAGCAAAAAACTCTATCACGTGCGCCAGCTTGCGGATCAGGTTGTGAAAAATGGATGGCTCGACCTTCTGCTGGGGATCTACAACGCCCTGGATCTTGTCTGCCACCGCAGAGCTTTGGGCGCTAGATTCAGGGATGGATTTCAGAGAATTGCCCCAAATAAACATAGTCGTTAGCAAGGAGAGTGCCGCAAACAGGCATAATAAGTGTCTGATTTTCATATTATACTTTTTCAAAGAAGGTGTCCGGTCTG
>SVLZ01000054.1 GCA_015067665.1 Oscillospiraceae bacterium
TGCAGCAAAGCTGCCCAGGGATGGAAGTGTGACCTTGCTGGATACCCGTACCGTGGGTGAATATAGCCGTGGACATATCGAAGGCTTTAAAAATATCCCGGTAGATGAGCTGCGGGAACGGATCGGCGAGATTAAGGTCGGAAGCCCTGTCTATGTGATCTGCCAGAGCGGTCTGCGCAGCTACATCGCCACCAGAATCCTGGAAGGTTACGGATTTGAAGCTTACAACTTTGCTGGTGGCTTCCGGTTCTATGACGCGGTAATGAATGACCGTGCAATGATCGAAAAGGCAAGCCTGTGCGGAATGGACGAATAAAGCAATACCACTCTTTCCTTGCTGGAGAGAGTGGTATTTTTATGTGATATGATCACAGAACAAATCCCGGTAACAGGTTATACTATGGATGTAATTAAAAATAAACAGCCAACAGAAAGGTGGTATATTTTATGAAATTGAATGGAAAGTCTATTGTTGTGACCGGAGCATCTTCCGGTATGGGAAAGGCAATCGTTGAACGGTTTGCCAAAGAAGGTGCGTACCTTATCGCAGTTGCCCGCCGCAAGGAGCGGTTGGAGGAACTGAAGGAGCAGCTGAAGGATGCGCCTGGCAGGGTGATCCCCTTTGTGGGGGATGTATCCAAACAAGAGACCATGGAAGAAGCCATTGATTTGGCTTTAAAGGAATTTGGACGTCTGGATGTCCTGATCAACAATGCCGGCATTATGGACGATATGAGCCCTATCGGCGATGTAAAGAACGAGAAGATCGAACAGGTCTTTGCAGTCAATGTGTATGGTCCGATGTATTCCATGCGTAAAGCGGTCCAGGTGTTCCTGGAGCAGGGAAATGGCGGTAATATTATCAATGTGGCATCCTTTGGCGCAATGCGAACTGCTGCCGGTGCGGTGTATGGCGCCTCCAAAGCGGCCCTTGTATCTCTGAGCAAGAACACAGCATATATGTATATGCCGGACGGTATCCGCTGCAATGTCATTGCCCCTGGCGGTATTGCAACAGAGATCAGCACCTCCATGGGCATGCCCAACATGAACGGTTATAACCGGATCAAGAATGTCATGGCGACTGCACCTGCGCCCGGAAGCCCGGAGCAGATCGCATCAGCTGCGCTGTTCCTTGCAAGCGATGAATCCAGCTATGTAAACGGCGATGTGTTGCTTGTGGACGGTGGCTGGGCAGCAGGCTAAGACGGATAATCCAGCGGATATCCTCCGTTTGTCGGGAAAATGCAGTATTCTTGACAGAAAATAGAGATCCTCCTGCATAAGCCAATGCAGGAGGATCTTTGACTATAGATTGGATTTGGGGCTCAGGCTGCTTTCTTGCTGTCCAGGAATTTGTAAACAAGAGCAGCAAGCACGCCACCCACAAGGGGAGCAACCAGGAATACCCATACATTTGCCAGTGCGTCACCGCCTGCAAAAAGGGCAGGGCCGAAGCTGCGGGCAGGATTGACAGAGGTTCCGGTAAAGGAGATGCCCAAAATATGAACCAAGGTCAGGGTAAGGCCGATCACGATGCCGGAGACTGCACCGTTTTCCTTCTTGGAGGTAACACCGAGAATGGCAATTACGAACACGAAGGTCAGAATCACTTCAATGAGCAGAGACAGGGCAATGTCACCGTTGTAAAGCGCGTTGGCACCCAAGCCGCTTTCTTTTCCGACAAAGGCCATCAGCGCAGCGGCACCGGCAATTGCGCCGGTAAACTGAGCGACCAGGTAACCGATAAAGTCTTTGACAGACATCTTTCCGCTTACCAGCATAGCAATGGACACTGCGGGGTTGATGTGACAGCCGGACACATTGCCGATGGAGTACGCCATTGCCACGATCACGAGGCCGAAGGCAAGCGCAGTCAGCAGGTAGCCTGTTCCACTTTCAGCGGAGCATCCGACAACTGCGGCAGTTCCGCAGGCAAAGAACACCAACACGAAGGTGCCGATGAATTCTGCCGTGCATTTCTTCAATAAATTCATAACGCATTTCCTCCTAAAAAATAATGGTTGGGTTTTGCTTTTGGATATTGCTATATTCATTCTAAAGGAAAAGTTTGAAAAATGCAAGATGCACCTGCAAAAATTATCTTATACAGAGGCAAAGCGAAAGATTTTCTACATAAGGAGAAGTATATCAACTCTCAGCGGCTTCGTCATTTTTTGGCTGTTCCAGTTTGATGACGGTAGCGTAAGCGATCTGGTGATCTTCTACGCGGTCGATGCGGATATGCAGCCCATTGAAGTCCAATTCAATGTTCACGTCACCGTCATTGGGGATCATATCCAATTCGTTGAAAACAAGTCCTGTAAAGGTGTCAACCTCCTCGATGCCGATGTCAATATCCAAAGTCTCTTCAATAATCAACAGGTCTACATTGCCGATGATTGCCCAGGTGTTTTCATTGATCTTCTCAATGTGAGGTGCAGCGGCTTCTTCCTCGGGGGAATCTTTTCCTAAATCACCAACCAACTGCTCAATCAAATCGTTTAAGGTTACGATACCGACAACGCCGCCATATTCGTCCAGGGCAACAGCCATGGAGTTACGGGTCTGTCGCATATTGCGGAACAGAATATCTGCTTTAATGGTAGCGGGCACGAAGAAGGCGGGCTTAACAGCTTCACGCATCACTGTATCCCGGCTCTTATCAGACAGACGGAAGTAGTCCTTCGCGTTCAGAATACCAACGACATTGTCAGCGGATTCGGCACAAACGGGATACAGGGTATGGCGACTGTCGTGGATGGTCTGCTCCCAGATCTCCATGGAATCTTCAAGCCAAAGACTCGTGATGTCGGTACGGTGGGTAGCGATCTCCTCGGCTGTCAGATCATCAAATTCAAATACATTCTGGATGAATTCCTTTTCCTGTTTGTCGATGGTACCTTTTTCACTGCCGGCATCCACCATCATGCGGATGTCTTCCTCGCTGACCTCTTCCTCAGCTTCGTTAGGATCAATTCCCATGAGTCGGAGAACAGCATTTGTGGAAACGGTGAGGAACCAAACGATCGGCTTAAAGACAGAAGAGATACCGCTGACCAGCCCGGAAATGCCCAGAGCCAGCTGCTCGGAACGCTTCATAGCAACGCGTTTGGGAACAAGCTCACCGAAAACAAGGGTAAAGTAAGACAGGATCAGGGTGATCAGAATAACAGCTACAGCATCCAGCGTTGCTCTGGGGATATTCACGCCCAGACTTACTACCCAGTTAACAAGAGGTTCAGAAAAGTTATCCGCAGCGAATGCGGAGCCGAGGAATCCGGACAGTGTGATGGCAACCTGAATGGTGGCCAAGAATTTCGCCGGCTCACGGGTCAGCTTAAAAAGGCGCTTCGCCTTTTTGTTTCCACCGTCAGCCATGCGCTCCAGTTTTGTTTCATTGATGGAGAGCACAGCAATTTCTGCACAGGCAAAGATCGCGTTCAAAGCGATCAGCACAATCTGTAATAAAATCAATGCAAACATAATGATCGACCTTTCTATGTAACAATATATTTCTTCAAAACCGCAAAAAGACACAGCCTATGTGGAAAAGCATCCGCACAGGTCGTGTCTTAACATCTGTATTTGAACAAAGTGATATTGTTATTTCGGTCAGGGTCAGGGCAACTGTCACTGGCGTCCATAATTTGAACTCATCCTCCTTTTGTGATCATATTGAGATAAATTATAGGGCATATTCAGATTTTTGTCAAGGACAAGAACTGCGACAAGCGAAAGCGGCAGATTCGCAAAGCGGCCAGCCTTCAGGGATAAAGATCTTCGTGTAAGTCCTGTCTGCGCTCTGCAATATGCAGCATTTCTGCAGCCGCTTTGCCTCAGTGGTCTGCGGTGCGCTTGCAGGTGGCAGGCTGGTTTTCCGGTATTGGTTACACAAAAGGCACTCCGGCTCTGCCGGAGGCAAGAAACAGCTTATAGTGTAGAGAAAAGCAGGCAAGAAAAAGCTCCTCATTATAGTAGAACTGGTTTGCCGACCGCACAACTACCATAGGGATGTTTTGTCTGCGTTTACTGCATGACTCTGGAGAAGGTTTCTGTATTTTGCTTGGAACGGTGAAAGAAACATAATTAGAAGTTGTAGTGTTTTCTCAAAACGTGTATAATAGGGAAAAGAGTAATTGACATTACCCTTGGGGGATTCGTTATTGCAGGCTTGCAAGAGAATGGATACGATGATAATCAACGGGGCGGAGAAGCTTACCGGGCTCACCTCAAAGGCGATATAGCTGTATGAGGATGGCGGATTTATCGAGGAATGGAACGGAGGAATTTTTACAGTAATGGATAATGTTTGGCATATAACAGAGGGGATTTGGCTTTGAGGAATAAAAAACAACCCCCTTTCACCATCGCACCATTTATTGAACCTTTTGGACTTGAACCTGCGACTTTATCGCATCGTTAAGTAGGCCTGTTATTTCTATCATATAGGCAAAAAAGATCTTAAATATAAAATTTTCGTATTTTTTAAAAAAAGTATTGACAGTCCCCTCGGGGAATACTTTATATTAGTATTGGGGTGATGAAGTGAATGAAAATAAACGAAGTAGTGAAAATAACAGGACTTACGAAAAAGGCTATCCGGCTGTATGAGGATCGCGGACTGATAACAGTTGGTCGCAGTGAGAACGGATACAGAGATTACTTGGCGAATGATATTAAGATACTTGAACAGATAAAACTCTTAAGAACGGCAGGCGTTTCTATAACTGACATAAAACTGTTGCTTTCCGGAATGTTATCGCTTGACGATATCATTGAAAAGCGGAAAAAGGAAATTGATGCTGAAAGCGGACTGAACTCCGAAAGGTATGCATTTTGCAAGACCCTTGCGCAACGCATTGCCGATGGAGAGAGACAAATGGACGAGCTTTTTGTGGAAACGGAGGACTCTTTTGTGTGTAACCGTGGGGCTTTGGCAATTGGTATCGATATCGGTACTACTACGGTAAGCGCAGCGGTAATCGATCTTGAAAACAAAACTCAAGTGGAAGTGTTTTCTGTTCCGCATAACTCTTACGTTGAAAGCTCTGTATTCTCGGAGCAAAGTGTTTCGATTATTATAGATAAAGCGAAAAGGGTGCTTGAGCTTATTTATAAAAGCTACACGGGTATAGTAAGTATTGGTGTAACAGGTCAAATGCATGGTATCCTTTATCTGAACAGTGAAGGCGAGGCAGTATCCAATCTTATAAATTGGCAGGATAAGCGTGGCGATATTACGATAAAGGATTCAATGACAGCTTGTCAGATGATAAAGCAAATAACAGGTGAGAATATAGCGACCGGATACGGAATATCAACGCACTATTACAACCTGCTGAACGGACTTGTTCCACAAAATGCAATTGGATTTTGCAGCATTATGGATTACTTTGCTATGTGTCTGTGCCATATAAAAGAGCCCGTTACGCATACGTCCGTTGCGGCAAGCTTTGGATTGTTTGACGTGAAAAAAGCGTGCTTCAAGCTTGAAAAGATATTGAAGCTCGGTATCGACGAAGCTTTTTTACCAAAAGTTATCTCAACTAATGAAATAATCGGACGGTGGAATGGTATACCGGTTTGCGTAGCAATAGGCGATAACCAGGCGAGCTTTTTAGGTTCGGTCAAGAATAACCGCGAAAATGTTTTGGTGAATATGGGAACAGGCTCACAAATATCGGCTGTGGGCGAGAGTGAGGATTTCGGTGATGGGATCGAATACCGTCCGTTTATAAACGGTGAGCTGCTTCTTTGTGGCTCAGCGCTTTGCGGAGGCTCTGCGTACGCTATGATAGAAGGATTTTTCAGAAGCTACGCGGTCTTCGCTGGTTTGGGTGATAGCTCACAATACGGGGTTATAAATGCACTGGCGGAAAGGGCGTACAAGAACGGGGAACAGCCGCTTTGGGTGGATACATCATTTTGCGGAACAAGAACGGATCCAATGCGCAGAGGCTCAATAGAAAACATAGAGCTTAATAATTTTACACCGTCGGCGCTGATACTCGGTGTCATGAACGGCATGTGCGACGAGCTTTATAAATTATATCGGGAAGGACATCTGAAGAAGAGACATATTGTGGCTTCCGGCGGCGCGATCAGAAAGAATCATATCCTGCGCAGAGTCCTTGAGGATAAATTCGGTATGGCTGTGTCGGTAAATGCAATCAAGGAGGAGGCTGCGACCGGAGCGGCTTTATTTTCCGCTTATAGCATCGGTATGATAGAATATAAAGACGGCTTTGCTGACTATATAAATTATATTGAGCAGGAGAATGCGAAATGAAAAACATAAAAATTTCTTTCAAGCTTGATGAAATGCCTTGTTATGCTATCTCTTGCAAAAACGCAAGAAAAACCTTAGAAATGCAGGCATTTGACGGCGAGATATCGCTTGACGTACAGTACGATTACGAACGCAGACCGCTACGTCTTTCTTCAAAGGCAAAAGAGTGCGATGCCGTTGAGGTTATACTGATGCCGCATAGGATAGAACTATACGTAAACGAGGTGCTTATGGATGAGGAGTGGCCCGCGGGAGATAAATTGTTTGAGCTTGGAGATGAAATAGACTCAAATATCAATATTGGCGCTGAGGAATATACTGAATCAATCATTGAGCAACCGTCCGTAATATCCGTATTTGAAAACGCAGAGGGCTGGTATCCGGGAAACGGTGTATTTGTCGGAGACTGTATGCCGTATAGACGGGGAGATGAATATCACGTTCTTTATCTCAAGGACAGACACCATCACAAAAGCAAATGGCTTCTCGGAGCTCACCAGTGGGAGCATATATCCACAACGGATTTCAACACGTGGAGTATTCACCCAATGGCAGTACCGATAACAGACCCTGCTGAAGGCTCTATATGTACGGGTTCCTGGATAAAAGACGGTGATAAGGAGTATTTATATTATACCGTGAGAATGGGAAGAGGCCTCGCGGCACCGATCCGTCGAAGTATATCCTATGACGGTTATCACTTTGAAAAGGATACTGAGTTTGGCTTTACGGTCTCGGACAAATATCACACCGCAAGCGCACGAGATCCAAAGGTGGTAAAAGGTGAGGACGGACTGTTCCATATGTTTTTAACAACGAGTTTGGTAGCTGAGGGGAAAGGATGTCTTGCCCATTACGTTTCACAAGATATGGAAAAATGGGAGGAACTCGACCATCCTATCTACGTCGCTTCCGATGAGGAGCAACCCGAATGCCCTGATTATTTTAAATATAACGGAAAGTATTATTTGATTTTCAGTCTCAAAGGCGAAGCACACTATATGATATCGGATAAGCCATTTGAGGATTTTGTGATGCCGAGCGATTCTGTCATTCCTTGCTCAAGTGTACCCAAGGGTGCGGAATGGGACGGAAAACTGATTTTTACAGGATTCAAACGTCTTGGTGGATATGGGGGCTCTATGACCTTTAAGGCTGCAACGGCGAAAGAAAACGGAGAACTTATTTTTGAAGGTATTGGACGAATATAATAGAGGTTCAATTTTGTTGGGATGCCGGTATCTCTAAGCACAGTGAAAGAGGAGGCTGCAACGGGTGCGGCATTGTATTCCGGCTATGCCCTCGGACGGATTGCATACAAAAACGGTTTTGCGGATTTTATTCATTATATCGATAACTGAATGGATCAAATAGCGGCTCCATTAAGCCCGAACACGAATGTGTTCGGGCTTTTATATTGATTTATAATCGCGATTATGCTATCATACCCGTGAGGTGACGGATAAAATGCGATTAGATTTAGCTCAGATCAAGGATATAACATTAGGTGCAGTTCGGGTGGAAAAAGGCGATAACGGTATTTGCTTCCATCGTTTTACCGAAGCGCAGGAGAAGAAGTATTATGACCGCTGGAGCGAGTATTACATGCGCTCGCTGGCGCCTTCCGGTATAAGACTTCGTTTCCGTACGGATAGTGAAACGCTTTTTCTGAAAGCGGATGTCTCCAATACCACCAGCAGGAGTTATTTTGCTTTTGATGTGCTTGTAAATGGAGAAAAGCTGGATTCAATGGACAATTTCTCCAATGAAGACTTGCCGCTGGATTATTCGAATCATCCTTGCCGCCTTGGTGTTCATGCAAAGCTGTTTGCTTTGGGCCCAGGGAAGAAAGAAGTATGCATTTATTTCCCCTGGTCCGTGCAGGTGTCGCTGATGGCGCTGGAATTGGATAATGGCGCTTACATAGAACCGGTAAAGCCCGGTAAAAAGCTCCTTTGCTACGGCGATTCCATTACCCAGGGCTATGATGCCTTGTACCCCTCCAATAAATACATTTCCAAACTTGCGGATTTTCTGGACGCGGAAGAGAACAATAAGGCGGTTGCCGGCGATATATTCTTCCCGGATCTGCTTTCGGAGAAGGAAAATTTGGATCCGGACTATATTACCGTTGCCTATGGAACAAACGATTGGAGCTCCAATACCAAGGAGGCGTTTGTGGCCAACTGCAGAGAATTCTTTTATCGCCTGAATCGGAATTATCCCAATGCGAAGATCTTTGTGATCACCCCGATTTGGCGTAAGGATCACGAAGAGCATCAGGATTTTGGAAAATTTGAGGAAGTGGAACGTGTCATCATAAACACGGTTGCAGACTACGAGAATATGACGGTTTTTTCCGGTTTTGACTTTATAAACCATGATGAAAAACTCTACGGTGATTTGCGGCTGCACCCCAATGATGCGGGGTTTGCGCAGTATTTTCAGAGTCTTTCCCAGAAAATTGCCACTGCCTGAACGGTGAGATGCTATGAAAATTCTTGGAAGCGATTATGACGGAACACTCAGCCACAATGGCATTGATGATGCCAAAAGACAGGCAATCCGCAGATGGCGGGAGCAGGGAAATGTCTTTGCCATCGTCAGCGGCAGAAGTCTTGAGGACCTTATGCGGGTGTGCCGGGAAAATGAGATCGAATGTGATTATTTGATTTGCAGCAACGGCGCCATTGTTGCAAAGCCGGATGGCACAGTGGTCTCTTCTGTTACATGCGGCATCGAATTGGCGGCGCCGCTTTTGAAGCATGTATTTGAAAACGAATGCTTATATGCCTTTGTGACCACCAACACGCCCCATCTGATACGCCCGGACGAAGGCGTATGCGATCAAAACGGCAATTACACCCATGATGTTCTGCGAGAACTACCCCAATTTAATCAGGTGAGCGCTAAATTTGCAAATCCCGGGATCGCCCAGCGCGTAACGGCATCCATTCGGGAACAATTTGGGGATGTGCTGAATCCGCTGCAAAATGCCGTGTTCATCGATATCGTCAGAGCAGATATGAACAAAACAAAGGGCCTGTACATCCTGATGGAACTGCTGGGCGCCGCATATGAGGATGTGATCGCCGTTGGCGACAATGTGAATGACATGGATATGATCAAAGAATTCTACTCCTATGCCATGGAAAGCGGCGTCGATGGGATTAAGAAGTTTGCGGACCACATAACATCCAGTGTTACGGAATTGATTGAAAGGGAAGTATCCCTACGGTAAGAATGAAGCTTCTACAAGAAAGCAAAAAAGGAGACTCAAAAATGGAAAAGTGGGTACATGGAGAAACACATGAATTCATAGATTGGCTGGATACCGATGGCAATGTGATCAATGCCAGTGATGGGGGCATAATCTATGCCGAGGGAAAATACCACTGGTACGGACAAGCTCTTCGCGACCTTCCTTATGATCACGATGGCAGACGCAACGGAGGCGTGGGCATCACCGGTGTCGTAATGTATGAATCCGAGGATCTGCTTCATTGGCGATATGAAGGAGTGATCTTAGCCTGCTCGGATGATCCGGAGAGTGAATTGTATGCCCCAATGCGCTTTGAACGTCCCAAAATCATTTACAATGAAAAGACAAAGCAATATGTCCTGTGGTGTCATTATATCCGGTATCCGGGGGAACATGGTGTTGCGGCCGGGCAAGGCGAAGCGGGTGTAGCGGTTTGTGACAAAGTCAACGGTTCTTACCGGTGGTTGGGAACAACGCGTCCGATTGATGATCTGGGTGCGGTGCGGGATTGCACACTCTATAAAGATCAGGATGGCAGTGCGTATTTTATTTATGACCGGGATATCAGCACTGTTTTGGAAGAGATGAACCGCTGTCTCTACATTGTTAAGTTGTCTGAGGATTATTGCTCCTGGACAACGGAATATCGCCGCATTGAATCTGCGTATCACCGTGAAGCACCTGCTATCGTATACAAGGATGGATATTATTACATGATCACATCCGGACTAACGGGCTGGAATTATAATCAGGCAAAATATTTCCGTAGCCGTGAATTGCTTGGGGAATGGGAAGACATGGGCGACCCCTGCATTGAAGATACGGAGCATACCACATTTTGCACGCAAACCACAGCGATCTTCCGTGTGGAAGGACGGGAGGATTGCTTTATCCATATGGCTGAACGCCACAATCATCAGCATAGCTTTTTGCATTGTTCCTATATTTGGCTCCCCATTCATTTTGGAGAAGACCATACCATGTCGATTTCTTATCTGAAGGAATGGACGCTTTGACAAGAGGGGATTGCCCCAAAACAGGCATATATTAAAAAGCGGGGGCTTTTGGCAGGGCTTCATAAAACAGTTAATCCTCCCTATGAGAAATCTCATAGGGAGGATTATTTTGCATTGGTGCGGTTCAAAAGCGCATATAACGCACTACACCGAAAGGTGTATAGAAGTGCGCCCTTATTTCTGCCGGACAGGTTGTTCGTTCTATTCTTACTTAGTCAATATATGCCAAATATCGTTTCCAACAAAGCCGCATCTTCGATATAGCGTTTCAGGCGATGTTGGGTTGTTTACTTTGCCAGATACTGTTGCAAAATCCGCAATGCCCGTCATTCGTTTTAAGAGGTTATTAACGATTAGCTGCCCAATTCCTCTTCCTCTATAAGCAGGTATGACCTGTATCCATTCCAGAATTCCCTCATGTATTTCTTTGTCAAAGTCGGCAATACCGCACCCTGCTATACATGAGGCTGCGGTATCAACAGCATAAATCCATAGCGCTTGGCAAAACACCTCTGTTTGGGTATAGCTATTAAGTTGTTCAAACGTGACTGACATATCAGTATACGATTGATTGATGACATCGACAAAAAGTGGAATGTCATCATACTTGGCTGTGACGATCAATATATTATCTAATTCTACAGACTGGACATCCAATAAATTATGATAAAGTCTGAAGTACGGCTCATCATGATAATCTTTATACTTTTCTTCTACATAGCAAGAATCATGAACAATACACATGTTTTCAGGGATACGTATATGCTTGTTCTTCCAATACGGAATTGATAAAGTACCACATGGATTTTCTTTGTAAACTTCCATTATCCCCATTGCCGCA
>SVLZ01000055.1 GCA_015067665.1 Oscillospiraceae bacterium
GTGATCCTTTGGCTGTTCTTCGGTGTGTTTGGAGAATGGCGCTGGCTGAAAAACGACGCCTACGGTGACATCTACTATGAAACCTTTGACAGCAAAATGATAAAGCCACTAAAAGAACTTATGGAATGAGGAGAATAAAGCTATGAAGAAGTTGTTTGCAATTTTGATATGCACACTCCTGTGCGTTACCTTGCTTTCCGCTTGTGGTCTGTTCGAACACAAGCACACCTACGGCGATTGGATCAGCAGCGAGGACGGTCATTTTCATCCGTACACCTGCGGCTGTCCCCAACAAGAGGTCTATTTGATACATAACTATTCGGAGGACGGTATCTGTGAGCTTTGCGGCTACGAAGCACAATTCATTTTTAAGCTGAATTATGAAGAGACCGGCTATGAACTTGACAGAGTTGGTGTCGGATACCAAGGCGGCGATGTTGTGATCCCCGCCGAGTACAGAGGACTTCCTGTGGTTGAAATTGGATACGGCGCATTTAAGAGTGAAAAGAAACTCACCTCTGTTGTTATTCCCGATAGCATTGCACTTATTTCCGATGACGCTTTTGAAAATCAGACTTCTCTTACAAGCGTTGATGTAGGTAAGGGTGTTATTACGATTGGCGTTAGTGCCTTTGAGGGCTGCACAAGCCTTAAAACCGTTGTAATGAGCGATGCTACTGAGAATATTTCCGCTCACGCATTTGACCGCTGTACATCGCTTGAGAGCGTCACATTGGGCAAGAACATAAAGAAAATCGGCGGTTCCGCATTCGAGGAATGCACAAGCCTTAAGGTTATTACGATCCCTGCTTCTATCGAGGAGTTAGGCGCATGGGTATTTTACAATACTAATATGACCGATATTTACTTTGGCGTACCTGCTCCCGGTGAAAATTGGAGCGAGAACTGGAACCAATACCTTGACGAGAGTGTAAATATCCATTGGGCGGAAGCAAAAGAATAAATCTCAAAGACCGCCCTCGGGCGGTCTTTGGCGTTTGTCAAAACCTATTTGTAGGGGCCAGCGCCTACGACGGCCCGCTCTAAAATGTCACGAATTTGCCGGAAATAGCAACAAATTGTGACATATTACTGCTGGGGCGTCGAGGGCGCCGCCCCCTACAGCTTTCATTTCGGTCTTTGGTCGTACTTTCCAAACGCCTTGAAAAACGCGCTCATTTATGCTATAAGTAGATTATAAGGAGGGATTTTTATGAAAAAGTTAATTTCGCTTTTACTTAGTGCATTGCTTTTCGCTCTTTGTCTTTCCGGTTGCGCCGTGACCAAAACAAATACCTCTGACTATGCCTTTATGTACAACGAAATGCTAAACCTCTCCAATTTTTATAACGAGCCTGATTTTGACGATCTGTTCGGCTATGGTCAGTACTGCTATAATTCCCACCTTATTCTTTTCCCACGGGAAGCCCCTTCCACACTAACGGATTATTACTTTTACTGGGGATGTGGAATTGATGTAGACAACTTTAATATTTTCTTTACCTGCACCCTTACCGCAGAAAACTACGAAGCTTTTCGTTCCGGATTAGAAGGCTTTACGATTAAAAATGGGGAAAAAACATATAAGCCGCTTTACGATGATACCCATTTCTCTCTGCCGACATATGTTTTGCAATGGGCAAATGCAGAAGAAAAATGGGAGGCTTTGGAGTATATTATGCTCGATGACGCAACCCGCACAGCCGTATTTGTTTATGCAATGGGTCCCGGAGATAGTCTCAAAAGCATCGAAAAGCAAACAGGCTATATTATAACGCCTACTGATATGCACTTTTTGGAAGATTTCTCCATTTACGGAGAATACGGTCCCGGTGACTCATATATCTATCCGGACAATTTCGAAGATGCCGTATACGATATCTCTTTTCTTGAGTATTTGAAATAGAAAAATATCATTGTTTCATTCAGGAGGGATTTTTATGAAAAAGTATTTTGTATTCCTTTTCGTTTTTCTCTCACTTCTCCCCCTCTGTGGCTGCGCGGAGCGCACCTACGAACTGGCTTGGGACGGCTTTTGCTACACAGCCGAAACCTACGAGCAGCCGGTGGAATTAGACCCCAAAGACAAGAATTATATCATCGACATCCTAAATAACGCCACTTGGGTAAACGATCTTGCCAAGTGCCCGGCTGACTTTGTCTTTGTTACCCAAAGGCAGAGGGTAAATTATAATTGCGAAAGCGGCGTATTTAACGACATTACCGGCGGTCGAAGCACCACCGTTTCCGAAGCAGACCGCCTGAAGATCAACACAATCCTTAAAAACGCCATCGCCGATTCCGAAAAATAAGGAGGCAGTCGAATGAAAAGACTACTCGCAATGATTATCGCACTTAGCATATTCTTCCTTTCCGGTTGCGGAATTCTCACCAAAGGTGTAACGGTTGCGGAGACGGAAGAATATACAAAAATTACATTCGATAACTTTGAAGGCAAGAAAAAGATCGAACTTGCCCACGACAGCCCAAATGAAGGTGCTCTCTACTATAAGACCAACATAACAAGCGGCAGCATAAAAGCATTTTACGTTTTTGGCATCCTTTGGGATACGGAAAAGCTGTTTGAAGCAAGCGCTGACAATAACAGCATCGGTCCCGGCTATTACATAGACAGCAGCATAAGCAAAATAACCATTTATTTTGAAGCAGACGAGCCTGTCAGTGGCGAGGTAATTATCTCTTTCGCGCCGATATCATAAAAGGAGTACAGAAATGACCCACTATATGAAGCTTAATCCCCAGCCCTTTTCTATGATCGCGGAGGGAAAGAAAACCATCGAGCTGCGTCTATGGGACGAAAAGCGGCGGCAGATCTCTGCCGGGGATACGCTGATCTTCACCAATACCGCTAATCCCAACTTATCCTTACAATGCACGGTAAAGGCGCTTCACCTCTTCCCGGATTTCACAGAACTGTACCGCGAACTTCCATTAGATAAATGCGGCTATCTGCCGGAAGAACTACCCACTGCCGCCCCTGAGGATATGGAGGCTTACTATTCAAAAGAACAGCAGCAAAAATATGGCGTTGTTGGCATAGAAATTACAAATGTTTCCGCTTTCCCCCTTGCAGATTGACAAATCCTCTTGTTTTGCTATAATCGGTATGTCCCACATAAGGAGGATTCTATATGAATTACAAAAGACTCCTAATTATAATTCTTGTTCTTTGCATTACCCTGTTTACACTTTCCGGCTGTACTGCCGTTCTGCTTGCTTTAGGCTATAGCTATTTGACTGGCGTCACCGAACCTACCGAGCCAACGGAGCCTTCCGCGCCGGACACTACCGATCCTACGTCTGCAGCATTCCGCCCTGCTTTCAGAAGCAGGGCATTCCCATATAGGAGATAACCCTATGAAAAAGCCTGAAAAAACCAATGTAATGCGCATTTTAGACCAGAAAAAGATCCCCTATGAAAGCTACGATTACAGCGACACCGATGCCCTAAGCGGCACCGAGGTAGCCGCAGTCTTGGGACAAAACCCCTTGCAGGTATTTAAGACCTTGGTCACCGTAGGCGCATCTAAGAAAAACTATGTATTTGTCATCCCCGTCTGCGGAGAGCTAAATCTAAAAGCGGCAGCAAAGACAGTGGGAGAAAAGAGCATTGAAATGCTGAAAGCCAAAGAACTGCTGCCCCTGACCGGGTATGTCCACGGCGGTTGCTCCCCTATCGGTATGAAAAAGCTCTTTACTATCGTTTTTGACCGTAGTGCTGAAAGCTATGACACCATTTTCTTCAGCGCAGGAAAGATCGGCTATCAGGTCCAGCTTTCCCTCACCGATCTTCAAAAGGTCCTTCCCTTTACCCTTGCAGATATTTGTGATATATAAAATCCGGGTGCGTCGCACCCGGATTTTATCCTATTCAAGTTCCTCTACCACCGCAGAAAGACGGGCATTGACGGTATCAAAATCCGCTACAATGTCCATTAGCTTTTCGCCGGTGCGGGTCTTGCCGCTTTCCTTGAGAGAAACAGCAAGATCGTGTAGCTCCTGGGCGTGGGCGTCGTTGTGGCTGACCATAAATTTCATAAGCGCCAACATCTCCTCCGGAGTGGTTTCTTCCCTCTCCGGGCGTGCTACCGTCTCACACTTGCGGACGCCGGAAACCATATACATCCGGTCTGTGGAGATCACCACATCTACATCGAACCAGCGCCCAAAAATGGCCGCCAGCTCCTGCTCGTGGAGAAGATCAATAGAGACATTGCTGGCTCTACCGGAATGGTGAGCAGTCAGCGCGTCCCGACTCATACCGTGGGCAACGGACAGTCTGCCGCCGCTCTTACAAAGTCCGGCAAGGACAGAGATAAGATGCTTGGGGTCAGGAAAATGGGGAAAGGCGTTATAGACCATAATGCAGTCAAACTGCCGGTCAAATTCCGTCTCCTCCACATCCCCGCAAATGACCTTTACCTCCGGGTATTTGGCGGCGGCGATTTTTACCATCTCCGGAGAAATGTCAATACCGGTAACGGAAGCCACACCCCGACTTAAGTAGTCCGGGAACAGCACGCCCGTACCGCAGGCCACATCCAGCACATCCACTCCGGGCTTCACACCGCCGCAGGTCAGGATCGTTTGGATGATGTCCTCATTGCGGATCATATCCGCATCCCACCAAGGGGCGCATTTGTCAAAAAATTCTGCGATCTCTTTCTTTTCCATGCTTTACCCCTGCTTGACCTTAGGATAACGGTAAGGGATCACCTTGGCTTTCTCCAGGATCATCACCAGTGCCGGCAGAAGCACCAAGTGGGCGACGATACCGGGCAGCGTACCGACGATATAGCTGGTAACCCAAAGCGCAACGGTAAAGATCTGACCACCGCCAATAACGGTGACTACCAGCCATTGGGCAATGCCACCCACGATACGGCCAGCTACCATTGCAACCGCCAGAGAGATGTAGAGATCCGCAACCGTTTTGTGGGTATGGACAAGGTTCATCATAAGGCCGGCAATAAGTCCGTACACGCAAAGCTCAGGCGCCATATACATCAGCCGTGTCAGCGGAGGCATACCCGTAATCAGGCTTGCGAGGACCGGGCCAACGATGCCGCAGACGGCGCCGTAGACCGGACCTAACAGCAGACCGCACAGGAGCGCCGGGATATGCATAGGAGAAAGGGCTGTGCCCAGTCCCACAGCGTGAAATGCCGTAGGCAAAATACAGCAAAGGGCGATACAAATGGCGCAAATACAAAGCTTTTTCACTGAGGTCATTTCATTCATCGGAAATACCTTCTTTCTTTTTATTTATGCCATCTTATATCAGGAAAAGGCCCTTTTCAAGCCCCCCCGGGGGTTAAAATTTTTCACTTTTCACTCTTCTCTTCCCCGTATTTATCAATACTGCAAATGCCGCTTTTCATAATCAGCCATCTAAGCGCCGGACAGCAAAGGATATGCATTTTATAGATCTTCAGAAAGAGCTTAAAACGCAGCTTTTTCGTAGCTTTTTTGTAGCTTTTTAAGGTCTTCTTCGGATTGCCACAAAAGGCATCGGCTAAGTACTTTCCGGAGAGGAATGCGCTGCTAATCCCCTCAAAGGAGCTGGCGCTGACAAAGCCGGCAGCCTCACCGATCAGAAATACGCCATCTTTTCCTAAAACGAAGTCCCGGACAGACCGTGGACTTGTGAGCTGGCAGGCTTCCGTCAAAATCGGCTCTCGAAAGGCTTTTTGGAGCTTCTTTTGTAATCTTTCCTTTTGCTTTTCATAGGCATCCCTACCGCCCTCTTGGGGAAATGCGCCGCCGAAGATCAACTTTCCATCTTTGCGGATAATCCAGGAGCAGGAATCGGAGGTCTTGGGGTCATAGATGCAGGAATAGCTGGGGGCATCGGGGGTATTGTCCGCAAAATGCTCCTGAATGGCGATGTACTTTTTCTTGCAGGGACGGAAGAATCTCCGCCGGACAATAGAGGACGCGCCATCTGCGCCAACGATGTATTTCGCCCGGATATTGCCGGAAAAAGTATCGATTTTGACCTGAAATCCGCCATCTTCACAGCGACTTATCTCCGTGCATTTACCGGAAATAATATCTACATTTTCCGGCACAAGGGACAAAAGCCACCCATCAAATGCGCCACGATCCATATTGAGATAATGGCGCTGGTAATTGCGAGTAATCCCGGAGCAAATATCCATCGTCTTTACATCGAAGATCTGCGGATCAGCAAGGATGGATTTGGGTAAATTCAAATCGAACTGTGCCAAAACTTTTTGGGCATCCGGGGCCAGAAGCCCGCCGCAGACCTTACTGCCGGTCTTGGGCTTCCAGTCCACAATGGCGATCTGCAGCTGTGGCAGTCGCTGTGCAAGCACCCGTGCAAAGGTCGCACCGGCAGGCCCTCCGCCGATCACTACAACATCGTAATTACTCTTCATCGTCTTCGCCCTCTGTTTCGATATACTCCAAAAGATCGCTGGGCTGGCATTCCAAAACCCGGCAGAGCTTATTGAGGGTGGAAATTTTCAGCGCCTTGATCTTTCCGTTTTTGAGAAGCGAGACATTGGCCATTGTAAAGCCCACCTTATCCGCCAGCTCGCTGACGGTCATTTTCCGCTTTGCCAGCATCACATCAATATTAAATACGATCATAGAGTAAGCTCCGCCTCCTCCTTCAGCACCGCTGCCCGGGCAATGTAATCAGAGAGTGCATAAACAGCCAAAGCGACGACCGCGCCGATTAGGGACACAAAGAGCATTGCCGGCATTAAGAGCCGCTCCCCTGCCCCGATCAGCCACAGCGCCGCTGCGCAGAGCAGCAAGCTGTCTGCAAAAAGGGAAACGGACAGTCTTCTGCTGCGCTTTGCGATTTTCGGTGTAAAGATCTTATCCTCTGCCATTGCTTTAGGGAATGCAAAGGCTGCAAGCAATATACCGAGAAATATAAGCGCGATCAAGGCGCACAGAATCCCAAATATTAAAAGCCCGCCGCCGGAAAGAAAGGACGAAAGATAGGAAAACACCTCCGGCAGCCAAAGCCCGCCCATACAAAAGGATGCCACCAGTGTCAAAATAAGCACCGCTGCAACATAGCCTGGAAATCTTGTTTTCATAACCGCACCTCACATTGTTTTTTCTTAATTATATACCTATCTTTTCCAAATTGCAATAATTATTTATCGCATTGCAATAAATTCTTGGTAAAAAGTACACCCGATCAACCGACCGGGTTTGCCTTCTTAATCCATTTACGGTATTCCCGCAATGCCGCCACATCGCGAGCCTTCAAATACTTAGCTTGCACTCTGTCAAACACCTGCTCGTTGATCAGTCGATCCGCTTCGTCGAAAGCCACCCATTTCACCACAGTGCGGTTTGTTTGCTCAGCTTCTGTCAGGTGGGTTTCTCCGGGAGTATGGTTGGTGGTCACCACAAAGTAGTGGTTAATCTGCGTGTAGTCCAGATTGGCGCGGTTTTCTGTAACAATGCCAAGCTCCCGAATTTCATCACAGACACATCCGGTTTCTTCGTAAATCTCCCGGCGCAGGGCGGTCAGTACATCCTCGTCAGCCTCTACGCCTCCACCGGGCAGACTGTGAAGTCTAAATTTATCGGCGTACATAACCGCATATAACCCATCTTTGTTCTTGACAATAGCACGGGCAGTAATTCGGGGAGCCTTGGTAGACATTCCCTCCGTACCCAGTATGATCTTATCATTCAGTTCGCATATCAGTTGCATAATTCATCCTCCAACAGTTTTCTTAATGCCATTGCCGGAAAAGAAATTATTCCTTAACACCCGTTTCTTTGACATACTGTGTGATCCGCTGGCGTACATCTTCATAGCGTTCTTTATCAAATTGGTATGCCTTTCGTTCCTTCACAAAGTTCCGGCTGCCACGCTTTTCATAAGGGTAGCGAGGGATTAGCTGGATATGATAGTGGTTATTGGGCCCATCGCACATGGTACACATATACACCCGTTCACAGCCGTAAATATCACAGAGAATCCGCATAAATTGCTTTGCAAAACGAATGATTTTCTCGTTGATCTCGTCGGGAGCTTCGCTCATGTCGTGATAATGGGCAATCGTAGAGATACACATGTGCCCCTCTGCTCTCGGATTCCCTACAAAAAAGCACTCAATTTCCGAATCTTCATATAACATCTTATCTGAAAGATCACCGTAAAGAGCGCCGCCATTTTCTCGGTTAAAGCAGGTGGGACAAATTCCCAGATCTGTTAATTCTCCCGGTGAGAGCTTTAACAGTTTCTCTATATTCCGTTCCATCATATTCCTCCTTTATAAATCGATCCAAATACCCTCATCCCTGATTTCAGCATTCGGTAGATTGCGGTAAAACCTCTGAGCATCTTCATTGGATGCAATAAGGCCAATCAGCGTATCGATTCCCTGCGCTTTCAGTTCTTTGCGTAAGGTCTGCATCAGCGCCTGGGCAACGCCCTTATGACGGTAGCTTTTGATAACGCAGATCCAATCCAAGTATGCCTTGGTGGAGCCGTCAAAATGGCTGCATATCTTGGTAGAGTCGATTCTGCCCACCACCTTGCCCTCCATATAGGCAAGTAGCGAAAGGGAGTTTGCAAAGGCAGGATCTTCAAAGCTCTTTGCCACATCGGCTATATACTTCTCGTCAATCTCCCAACCCCAGAAGTTTTCCTCGGAACGCAAGTCACGCTCGAACTGCAAAACATCGGGGATGCGGTCTTTTGTGTAGTGCTTGATTTCCATTTTTATGTTCTCCAAAGGATGTTTTCAATAGATTCCATTTCCTGCCCGTCAAACTGGAATCGTTCTGTGAGCAAGTAAGTAAATCCTAGCTTCTCTTGCAATGCTTTTGACGGAGTATTATACGACAAATAGCCGCAGTTGATATAATCTGCCTTTTCCCCCCGGAACACATGATCGATCACACCACTCACCGCTTCATACATATATCCCTTGCGCTGGAAAGTGGGAAGTATGGCAAAGGACAGTGCCTTTCCGATCTTACCCTGAACCGCTTCGTGATTTGCAACACACTCCGGCACATGGTTATAAACGGTCAGATTGCCGATGGTTTCTCCGGTTTTTTATGTACGATTGCATAGGCCCGTTCTTCTTTGTACAGAAACCATTCAAACCCAAGGCGAATATCCTCTTCTGTTTCGCAGGAACTTCGCAGCATCATCCGGTCCATTTCCTTGTCTGCCAGGTCAGCCTGGAAATAGGAAAAATCCTTCTCGGTTACCTTTCTCAAAAGTAGCCGGGGTGTTTCAATAAAATGTGGATACCGGATGTAGTACCGGTCATTTCCTTCCATTGCGTCCACGGGAGTAAAACCATGGTGCGCATAGAATCGTGCTGCACCGTGGTTATCTTTGTGGACACCCAGTGCAATGGGGCGCACTCCGTATTCTTTGTAGATGGCGTCGATCACCAAATTCAGCACTTTACTGCCAATACCCTGGTTACGGTAACGATTATCGATCACAAACCCCATGAGCCGGTAGAACGGCTCATTTTTCATCTCTTCCGGGTCGGTTTCCCAGGGGATCGCTTCGCCCAACAGAATCACACCAATATAGGCATCATCACATTTGACGGCATAGGTATGTCCCATACAGTTTTGTTCCAGCCCATATTGGGTCAATTCCCATAGGGTGTCAGCATCATCTACCCAGCTAACAGGAATATCCTCTCGTTGAATGGCACGAATAGCATCAATATTGGTTTCTGTCAAAAGTTCCAGGTTAATCATAAGTGCATTCCTATTATTCAATGTTACTGAGTCCATCATAAAGCTCTGTGAAGGATTTCATTTTCTGGCACCGGCCGAAGGACAAGTCCTTATTCTCACCGAATTCCAGCAGAAAGCACTTGGTCAGTTCCTCCACGGTCTGCTCCAAGGTGGTAAAGAATCCGTGATAGGCGAAGTTATATCCGGGAGTGCCTTCCGGGAAGTTGCTGGTAATCAGCGCTTCCGTCACCTGATCCAGCGGGTAAAGCTTCAAGTGCATCAGTTCGTGAACCAGCATCTCTTCCATATTCTCCTGCTTGGGATTGACACCGTTTAGCAAAATAACAGCTTTCTTATCATCACAGTCGATTTTAAAATCACCGGTCTTGCGCCAGGATGGATCTTCTACCCACTGGAGGCGAATATTCCAAGCAGGAACAAGACGTAGTTTCTTTACCCACTTATCAAAAAGAGCTTGTACCTCTTCTCTGTTAATCATCTTTCCCTCCTTGTTACCATCAAAGGATAACACTGCTGCTGTCCAGCTGTGCTTTCAGCTTCTCATAGAAGCCAATATAATAGTCCAAGCGCTGAATCCAAAGATTCTTTGCTGTGGCTGTACCCAGCTTCATTTCTTTATACTTAGTCAGGCGATCGATGGTCGAAGTCACCTTTTCCCGCTTGTCATCTAAACTCATTTCGCTAAACTTGAGGTATTCCAATGTCTCATAGATACGGTAAACATCGAAGCGGTCAATATTATCTGCATCACCCACGGTTTCGCAGGAAGGTGTTCGCTCCCACTGAAAGTCCGCTTCATCATCTACGTGGATGGCAATGCCATAGCAAATTTCATTCACTGCATCTACACTCAGACCAATGCTTTCCAGGAAAGGTCTTGCAATGGCTGCACTGCGACGGCCATGGTTCAACCGATCCTCGCGGGTTTCCATTTCCTCGCAGTAGGCGATGTCGTGCAAAAGGCCTGCAATAACCGCGTTAGTCACATCAAAGCCCTCTGCTTCTGCAATGGCCTTTGCGATATTGGCTACCCGATAGGAATGTTCCAGACGGTAATCCCGGTCTGTGGGGTTTGCCTGCAGATAGCTGCTTGCAGCAAAAGTATCCTTTAAAAAGACTTCCGTTTTTGCAATCATTTCTGTGTTCATAGTCACTTCTCCATTATTTAGCCTGGTACCAAGTAGGTACCACATTCTTCATT